>JABFSL010000023.1 GCA_013140605.1 Anaerolineales bacterium | reverse complement strand
TCGAAAAGATCGACGAGACTTGAGTCTGTTTCAAATTGGTTTGCGCTTCATTGACAGAAAGTTGCTGCACTCCATTCCTTGCCCAGTTCTACTTTGTGCTCGTTCTTGAAACTGTCAGGTGACTAGTCACTTTTTTGTTTTTTGTTTTGCCCGTCCGTTTTTTTGCGAACGTTTTTTTTAGAGGATTTATCTTCTCGATGCGCGACAGGCGAAACTCCCGCACATCTTTTCGCAAGCGGCAGTACCCTTCCAAATACCAAACCCCGTCGAAATAAAACAACTGGTGCGGCTCCACATCCCGCTCGCTGACTTCATCTTTTTGATAGCCATGATAGCGGATGTGAATCACCTGCTTTTCCTGAATTGCTTTTTGGATAAGGAGCAGCTGCGGGTCATCGAGATCGAACTTTGGATTGGGCGCGATAAACCCGATGACATTCGTCAACGCCTCTGCCCGCGCCCGAACCTGATCGGGCAACGCGACTTTGATCTTGGCTAGGGCGGAGTCTGCGCTTTGGGTCAACGAACCAGCCGCCTGCTGAGTCAAGAGGCGCGAACCTAAAATCATCGCAACCGCTTCGTTCTCGTTAAACATCAGCGGCGGAATATAAAATCCCTCCACCAATTCAAACCCCTCGCCAGGCAGGGACGCGATGGGCACGCCCATCTGATTCAGCGCGGACATATCCCTGTAAATGGTGCGCTTGCTGACTTCATATTCCTCCGCCAGATCCTGCGCGCGCACGCGGCGTTTGTGTTCGAGGATCAACAGAATTCCAAAGAGACGGTCAATGCGGTTCATGGGTTGTTCCCTTATAATAGGCGGGAGTATAACTGAAACCAATTGGAAATCAACAATAGATGAATCGCTTCTCTGAATTTTTTACCCAACGTATCAAACGCGGACTAACCCGCAGGTTCAACAATCTTAAGATCGCATCTGTGGCGCGTGAGGTGGCTCGCAAAGAGCCGCAGCCCAATGGCGCGCCTGTCGTTTTCTTCAAAGCATCCTCTGGCATTGACGATCTCTCATGGAACAGCGGATTTCATCTGCTGGCTTCGTGGGCATTCCGCTTGCAGGGAATCCCTGTGGTTTATTTTGCGTGCGACTCTGGCATGAGTCGCTGCGTGCTTGGGACCAATCAAAATAATGTGCACAAAGAAATGCCATGCAAGTCGTGTGTGTATCAGTCGAAGACTTTATATGCAGGTGTGAAAACTCTGGAGTCAAGAAGCTTGCTTCTTGACAACCGACAGCAAGCTGTCGGACTCCAGAGTGGCGTGCAGTGGTTTAACTATCAGCGTGATGAAAAACTCAACGAAGCACTGACCAGCCTCACCGTCGAAGAATTGATGCGCTTTGATTGGCAGGGAATCCCGCTTGGGGCGTTGTGTCTGCCGGGGCTGAGATGGGTTCTGAGAGTCCACCATCTGAATGATGATGAATCGACGCGTTATCTTTTTCGGGAATATATTTGTTCGGCGTGGAATGTGGCGCGGAAATTTGACGCATTGCTCGATCAGACTCAACCTCGGGCTGTTCTGGTTTTCAATGGACAGTTCTTCCCCGAAGCGACCGCGCGTTACATGGCCCACAAGCATGGCATTCGTGTCATCACGCATGAGGTGGGTTTGCTTCCTGCGACGGCATACTTCACCGAAGGCGAAGCGACGGCCTACCCGATCGCGATCCCTGAGTCGTTCGAGATGAATGATGAACAAAATGAAAAACTGGATGCGTATCTTGCGAAGCGTTTTCAAGGAGACTTCACGATGGCGGGCGTCAGGTTTTGGGCGGACATGAAAGGACTCGGCGAGTCGTTTTTGAGGAAAGCCGCGAGTTTCAAACAGATCGTGCCTGTCTTTACCAACGTGATCTTTGATACCAGCCAGCCGCACGCCAACACGGTCTTTGAAGATATGTTCGATTGGCTCGATCTGGTATTGGACGAAATTCGCTTACACCCTGAAACCTTGTTTGTCATCCGCGCGCACCCTGATGAATTGCGTGTGCGCAAAGCCAGCCGCGAGACGGTGGGAGGCTGGGTCGAAGCGCGCCGCGTAATGGATTTGCCCAATGTGATTTTTGTCTCGCCGCAGGAAACGCTCAGTTCGTATGAGTTGATTATCAAATCGAAATTTGTGATGGTCTATAACTCAACGATTGGATTGGAAGCATCCATCATGGGCATGGCCGTATTGTGCGCGGGCAAGGCGAGGTTTACACAATACCCGACGGTTTTTTTTCCGCAGACGATTGAAGATGTAAGAAGCAAGATGAAGGAATTTTTAGCGGCTGATTCGATTGATGTCCCGCTTGAGTTCAAACGCAATGCACGCAGATTTTTATACTACCAATTATTCAGAACATCCCTGCCGTTTGGGAAGTTTCTTGAGCCATCTGTCCGCACATCACAGGCGAAGTTAAAGCCGTTTGGGTTGGAAGAGTTGGCGCCTTGGCGGTCAGAGTCGGTGCAGGTGATTAAGGATGGGGTCTTGGAGGGGTGGGATTTCTTGCTGAGAGATGGGTGAGTGTGAATTTCAAGCTAAATATTTGAAGTTGCTACAACTACATTAAGATCGCTGCCTTTCTTGAGCGTAATCAGTCCATTGACCATCCCTAACCCCTTGTATATAAGAAGACGTTGATACACTGGCGTTTTGATAAATTCGCTTTCTAACTCTGGATTGTTGGATGCAAATAAATCATAAAGACTTTGGAGTTGCTTAAGATATTGTTCTTCCTCAAAAACAGATAAATAACTAATCTCAGATATCCCGCCTATAAAAAATAAAATTATCGAAAGATTTTGATCAATAAAACTTTTGTATCCCGGTCCCCACAGGCTTAATAAATTATCTATATCAAGATAGTTTGCCCAAATTCGGAAATCATGTAGATAGTCAAAAAGTGTATAGCTGATAGATTTTGCCTTTTTGCCGAATTTTTTCCTGAAAGTCTTGTAAATATGGTCGAAAATTTGCATTGGCGTACGGTGTGGCGTGCGCGGATGGTTGGAATATATATACTGAGTATGTTCCAGTTCTTCAATGAGCAAGTCTTTTTTATGAATGCGTATGTTGGGGGAATAAGTAATGTTGAGAGGAAACTTCCATAAGACACGAGTTAAAGGTTGAAGTAAATTATTTTTAAATGCTGAAATTGAGGCTGCGTGTTCTTGCAGTCTAAACCCATCTTGTTTTTGAAGTGTAATTGCTCTTAGGTAGAAATATACTGAATAATATGCAGATGTTATTCGCCAAGAAGGAAAGGCAAATCTTATACTTGAGGCTGCTTTATTTAAGTCAATATCATTAAATGACAAGCCAAGAGTGGATTTTTTCAGGGGGACTGCGTATGCAAGCTCGTTATACCAGCCTCTTTTCAAATCGTCTGTAATGGATCGTAATTTTGGTTTTATGTTTGAAGCAAAGATTTGTTTTACTTTGCTCAAAGTTATCTTGTTTGAGGTTAGGTAATTTACAAAAAGAGTGTCTAAGCGAAAGCGCTTGCGTTTAATATCATCCCGTGAACTATAACAAACTTTTATTAGCCAACATATCTCATCAATTAACTCGTGCCATTCGCTGTAATCTTCTATTTCTTTGGGAGTCCATACAGAAATTGGCTTACTGTGCTTTTTCCTTATTAGGGCTGATATGAAATCTCTATTTTCGCTAAGAAGAATACTGTAAGATTGACCATCTTTGATAGCTATTAGTTTTCCAGTTTTTATCCATCGGTAAATTGTGCTTTTCGTAACCCCCGTGAACCCTATGATTTCTTGGATAGAAATTGTATTTTGAGAGGACATATGATTTAACCTGCTTTTTGATAGTATAGTCTCAATCTTCCTCGAAATCAACAACGTGTCCGCTTGAAAATAGAACGGACCTGACAGGTCTCCACAGAAGGTTCGTTAATTGGGATCTTTGTCTGCGAAATCTTCTTGATCAATCCCGGCGCAGGTGAGACCTGTCAGGTCTCAAGGATTCATTACCTTCCCTTTTCTCGCGCCACTTTTCAATCAAACGCGAATGGAAATTTATGTGCCGCCAGTGATAGGTAATGAGCGTTTCAACTGGTTCGATCTTTTGATAATTTCCCCTGCCCATTTTTCTTGGCGGCATAATCGCCCACGGAGTAAGACCATAGTGCCTGAACTCACTCGGTTTCAGGTTGAGGATCAGTTCGACGCCCTCCTCATAATCACGGTCAATATCAGCGCGGATTCGCTTCCATGACCACTTTCGTTTTTTCGCTATCCTTGGTTGATTCCAATCGGCAAAATCTTTTTCGGTGCTGATGAATTGGCTGTATGGGGAATCTTCTTTATTCAAGATAACCTGAATCTGTCCCCGAATTTCATCATTCCATGTCACAACGTGGCCGAGAATATCCTTGACCGTCCAATCGCCGATGACTGGTTCCTTGCAAATAACGGTTTGACTTAAGCCTGCAATGGCGCGGAGCAGCCGTTCTCTGGCCATGGTCCAGCGCTGTAGAAATAAAAATTGTCTCGCGGTTTGGATTTGTCTCGTGGTTTGCATTTTCAATCATCAGTATAATTCTTGTTATCCCCGAAATCAACAACGTATTCGCTCAAAAATGGGGTGCAAGCATGTCAGCTCAATCTCTTTGTTTCATTGCAATCTCACAACTTCTAATTGTGCGTCTCATATTTATGGTTTTTTCTGGACGATTAACTTATAATGAGCAAGAATTTTTTAATATTGGGAGATGTGATGAATATTGTCAAAAGACGCCCAATGCTATGTTTAAGCATTGTGTTGTTTAGTTTATCGATCTATATTCGGTATCGAATTTATGGTATGTCGAATGAGGATGTGGTAATTCTTCAGGATTGGTATCAACACTTTTACAAGAAGGGTGTTGTGAGTTTGGCTAATAACAGTTTTTCAAACTACCCTCCTGCTTATTTATATTTATTATGGATATCCAGATTGTTCTCAGATTGGTTTGATTCTATTGCAGCTATAAAAATAATTCCAACCGTATTCGATTTTCTATCCGTATTTACAATATTTCTGTTGGCGCGTATTAAACTGGAAGGTGATAAGCCATATCTGTTTTCGGCGGGTTTCTTTTTACTGCCTACCATAATGTTTAACAGCACAGGTTGGGGACAAATTGACAGTCTGTATACATCTTTTTTATTGCTTTGCACATACTTCTTGCTAAAAGAAAAACCATTTTTGGCATTGATCATGTTTGGTGTCGCATTCTCATTTAAGTCCCAGTCGATATTTTTTCTGCCCTTTCTTGGTATTTTATTCTTAAAAGGCAGGATCCGTTGGTATCACTTTTTACTAATCCCCACGATTTATTTGGCTTTGGCAATTCCAGCTGTCTTGGTCGGTAGAAGCTGGGTGAGTATATTAACTATTTATGTCGGACAGGTGGGGCAATTCCGAAGCCTCTCCATGAGTGCGCCAAATTTGTATGCCTTTGTACCTGATTCGTTTTATGATATTGGTGTATGGACTGGGATGTTTTTCTTTATTATTGTAATGGTAATTTGGGGATATATAAACTGGTATGCGAAAACTGCGTATAATCATCGTCAAATTATGTTCTTGGCACTGGCATCTTTGACACTTGTACCATTTGTATTACCTAAAATGCATGATCGTTATTTTTATCCTGCGGATGTATTCTCCTTCGCAGCCATCATCTTTGTGCCTGAGATATGGTTCGTGCCGATACTTTATCAGTTAATCTCCAGTTTATCCTATTCAATTTTTATTTTGAATGCTTCAACTATTTTTGTAATGGTTGCGGCACTTATTAATACGGCAGTGGTAATTTATATTTTAAGGAAACAATTTCTATCTTTGCAGGAATGAGATCGCATAGGCATAGTCGCAATTCAATCCTAAGGGAGTATCTTTGGAAGAAAAATTTGATATTTCAAGATTTTTTTGGTTTTGTAATTGATATTCAGGTTTGGGGGGATTTCTTTTAATTTTAGAACATAGACAGCATATGGATCTTCACTGCAATCAGAAATCTTGAATCGAAATACTCCCAATGCTCTTGGAGTCCTTGACGGGTCAAGAGGATGAGCGCTTGGCAGAAGCCATTCAATTGAATCCAAATATTCCGATGGATGGGGCTTTGCCACGTATAAAGCATAAATATAGGCAAACCGGGTTTGTTCGGTAATACATATGACGGAATTACGATTCTCGCTTGCATATACTATTGCGGGAATTATCCCTGCATTAAAGGCCTCAGCGGCACGTCTTTGATAATTTTCTCCCTGATAGGCTTGTGTAAAAAAAATAAATCCGGCTGATAGGGAAAGAAGCGCAATTGGCAATATATATTTATTGCGCTTGTTAAATTCGAACAGACATATGGCTAGGCAAAATAGTGCTGGAGTGAAGATCAAATTGATGCGAGTTAAATTGACAGGATGAATTATTCCAATGGCTACTGAAGAAATTATCCATGAAAATAAAAGCCAATGTTCGAATGAGATTTCCTTCAGATTTTTAAAGGAAATAATCAAGTAGAAAAAACCAATGACTATTAAAGGAAAGGTCAGTTTGTAAAAATACCCAAATGGCTTAACAAAATTCCAAACGAAATCATCCTCCTGTTTCCAGAGAAGATCAAACATAATTTTTAAGTTATTCGCTATCGCATTAATTGGATCGTTTTCATACACGGCTGCCAGCGATTGATATCGGGCTTCTACAGGCAGACGGGGGATCGTAAAAACACCCATGTTGATCGATCTCAGGTTAAAGGTATTAACAATAATGAAAAGAGCAATCGGTAGTGATATTAGGAAAAAAAATAGCAACCCCAAAACCACATAGTTAGTCTTTATCTTTTTCAAAAGGATTATTGCTGGTAGGCTCAGCGTTATGAAAACAGGAATGGCGATATAGGCCGTCCCATAAGAATACAAACTAAGGGCAAGACATATAAAAGCAGGAATAAACCATCTTCCGTCATAGCCTGCTTTAAGAAAACAAACAAAACCAATCAAAAATATAAATGGAAATATATTTGACTCGACCGCCCATCGCGAATTTACAATATGCCATGGGGAAATTGCCATAAAGAACATGATGACCAATGCAAATTTAGTGCCTAATAATTGCCTGCCGACAAAATATGCCAACGGCAAAGAAAGAATACCCGTCAACATCATTGGTAGTCGAATACTATCAACGCCAAGACCTCTCAAGGCTATGAAAGGGATAATCAAATAGGCGTAAAGTGCATTCTGTCCGCTTCCCCAGGATATTAAGTGTATTGGGTAGGATATTCCATTCCTGTCCAATCCGAATTTGTATAGGTAATATGCCTCGACCCCAATTGACGCCTCATCAGGGTTCAAACCGGGAGGTAATTTTCCGAAATTCCATGTTCGCGCAAATATTCCCACAGCCAGTATGAGTAAAAATAGCCAATGCGTTTTGATTGTTTGTGCCATGGATTTTATAAATATCATTTAATGTCACTCCTTCAGCGTTATATACTTCTTCCTTGGGTTGATCCCCACCATCCCCGCAAAAAAATCCTGGATCGTTTTTATATCCGCTTCCATATTCTCTGTGGGATGAAATAGCTGTCCAACATGCACGGTCTTATGTTTTCCATCCACAATTGCCATCACAATGGGTACTCCCGCGTTTTTGGCGATGTGATAAAAACCGCGTTTCCATTCCGTCACGTGATGGCGCGTGCCTTCCGGGGCGATGGTCAAAATGAAATTCTCCGATTTCCCGCAGGCATCCACCATTTGCTCGACCAACCCCTGTGACTTCTTACGGTCCACGGGAACACCACCGCACCAGTAGAAGAACCAGCCAAACGGGTTGCGGAACAATTCCGCCTTGCCCATGAATTTAACATTTACTTTCAGCTTGAAGATAATTCCGAGGAACAGGACAAAATCCCAGTTCGAAGTGTGCGGCGCTCCGACCAGAATATATTTTGGGAGATCTGGCAATTTTCCATCAACGCTCCAACCTGTCATGCGGAGAATCGAATTTGAGATAAGGCGCAGTAATGGACTGAGAATGGGGGTGGTGAAAATAGTGTTTTTCAATTTATTTCCTTGGATAGGATTTTATGACGGGCAGCTTGCCTTATTATATAACCCTGAAATCCCATTTAGGTCACTATCAAGCGGATGTAATCGCTTCTGCGCTTCCCGTGTGTTGATGCCTGCTTCGGGTGGTTTTATCTTGCTTTGAGCGCGCTTATCCTAATCTATATCACGAGCGATTTTGATATATGGTAAAATCGCTTTCGCCTGGAGGGGTGGCCGAGCGGCCGAAGGCGCATGTCTTGAAAACATGTTTGGGTCACACCAACGTGGGTTCGAATCCCACCCCCTCCGCCAGGCTGATCTATCCCGTAGTGACAGCTTTAGCAACTGTCCCTGTGCGACTGGCCGAATGATACAAGTCGCTACTACAAAAAAATGGGGAGGTGCCAGAGTGGCTGAATGGGCTCGCCTGCTAAGTGAGTGCCGGCTTTAAAACCGGTCGCGGGTTCGAATCCCGCCCTCCCCGCCAAATAAAAACGCGTTCCGCAAGGAACGCGTTTTTATTTTAATTATTCTCTACCGTACATCTCGTAAATTTATGTCGTTGCGAATACTATGATAAAGTCAAGCCTTTTTAAGAACCAAAGGGTTAACCGAGACATAGTTTGGGATGTACGGTTTTTGAGAGCGGACGACAGCACAAGCGATCTTGAGAATTTTGTTTTCGATATTATTCAAAGCCACTTTCTTGTGCTTGCCTTCCGCAACTTTCCGAAAGAAATATTGTTGAAACAACTTCTTGTGAGTTCTGACCGAGCAAGCACCCAGATAGAGCAATTTTCTGATAACTGGCGGACCATAATGGCGCGAAGTCGGAGTAGTGTAGACGGATGTGCCACTCTCATGTTTAATAGGGCAAATGCCAATGAAAGCCGCCAAGACTTTAGGGTCAAGAGTCTCTTGCATGTGGATGAGCAAGTATGCCGCCAATTGCAATCCAATTCCTGGCACCGACATCAAGAGCAGGAAGGTTTGTTTGAAAGTTGGATCATCGTCAATCAAGCGGCGAATTTCCTTGTCAATGGCTTTGATGTGTTTATTGATCTGCTCAATCATATCCTGGTGAACTTGTTGGGCAAGTTCAGAAGTTACTTTTTTACGATTGACGGCGATGAGCGCATTCTTGTGTCCAGTCAACTGGACTGAAAAATGCTGGCGTGTGGTCAAAAGTACTTTGATTTTCTCCAAAATATCGGCTCTGGGTTTCCAAAAAGCCAGTTTGTCTACATAGCGACAGGCATACTCGGCAATATACTGGCAGTCCAACTCGTCGGTCTTGGAAGCGTTGGCAGGAAATTTGCGTTGAATATTCAGCGGCGGTTCAACCGCAACGGTATAACCGCTGGCGAATAGAAAGTAGGCTAGGCCTTCGCCGTACACGCCTGTGGCTTCCATGCATATCACTGTTTTTTCAGGTGTCAGATTGTAGTTTTTCAGCCAGTTCAGAAAAGAGGCAAAACCATCTTCGATGTTCTCAAATTTCTCCGGTTTCACCGTCAGCTTCCACGGCACAACTCCGACACATGCCATGAATGAAGCAGAAGCAATATCTACACCTACAAAGAAAGTAAATTGTGTCATGCGAGCCTCCTGACTTCGGTATTGGTCTTGCCAACTTGTGAAAGCGCTTTCTCCATCTAGTAACCTCTTAGGGTTGCAATACTTATTTAGCTTCATTTCACAACAAGGACTGGGTCTTTTTCGCAACTTGAGTTTGACTCAGCATGTGGCTCTTGAGCCGCCTTAGACTTATTCAGTCCTTGTTTGGCAAAATCAATACTACCGCAAGTCTAATGGAGCCGCCGCATTTGCCTTTTGGCGGCGTGGCAATCTCCTTTTAGCAAGAAATATCCCATAAAACGGGAGATTGCTTCGGGCTAACGCCCTCGCAACGACATTTGTACGGTAGAGAAATTAATTATTTATAGTTTGGTTGTTAGCCTGATTGGCAGATTAACGTCACGGCACAGGTATTGGTGTGTTGGTTGGTTCGGGCGTGTCTGTTGCTGTTTCAGTCGGTGACGGGGTTTCTGTTGGCGTTAGTGTGGTGGATGGCGTGATGGTAGGTGTATTCGATGGGGTTGGCGTATCGGAAGGCGTGGGGGTAAAAGTCAATGTGACAGCCGGCAGGTCAATGGGACCGCTCAAGCCCAAGCCAAGCAAATCGCGAAATATCCAGCCGCCTTCATATTGTTGATGCGCCGGGTCTTCCTGATTTGGGGCGATCAGGAGCCATGTTTCAATTTCGTTTACCGCGCGGAAGGCGAGACATTGTCTCAGCCGCAGCGGTTCTCCAAGAACAGCATAATTTGTGCCCGGCCCGGAACGGACGTTAATGGTGTTCGCATACAGCGAATTGACACAATAGGTTAAAGTTTCAAATGGCTGCTTTGTGGCGGAAGGTGTTAACGATGGCCTAGTTTCGGTGGCTGTAAGTGTAGGCGTTAAGGTGGGTGTGACAGTCACGCTGGCAGTTGGCGTGGATGTGGACGGGGGTGTAGATGTGGAAGTATCAGTTGATGCTGCCGTAGTGGGGGTAAGAGTGGATGGTAGTATGACAGGTTTCTGAGAAAACAACAGCGCAGCAATGGCGAGAAAAATGATCGCAACGATTATTGGAATGACAAACTTGCGAAACGCGGGTGGAAGGAAAGTTTTTGCCTTTTCAAAAGGAGTGACAACAGGCTCCTCTCCTGTATGCCCCAGCGCAGAGAGAAGATTTTTGAAATTATCAGCATATTCCCCAATTAGGAAATTAGTATAGTTGATCGTGTTTAAGGAAAAGGGAACATCACAAGCCTCAAACATGAGGGGGATGATCTTTTTATGCAGGGTTAATGCCTGTGTATATTCCTTCTGCACCCATTCGGATGTAGTGGAATTTGGTGTGAGTACGATAATGAAGAACTGGCTTGCTTCAATGGCAGCAGGCAGAGTACGAACCCAATCATCGCCGCCGCGCAGATCGGTGATATCCCACCAGACATCATAGCCCGCCTTCTCCAGATCCCCGGCGAGCTTGCGGACAAAGTCCATATCCTTGCGTGAATAACTAATGAAAACTTTTTGCATGGCGTCCCAATGGATAGTATCTTACTTCCAAACGCGGGTTTTGTGGGAAATTTAGTGATAGTTCAAAGCTTGGCTATCACCTCGCAGGGTATTATCCAAAAAAGAATAATCGCCATGTCAAGACCGATTGCGGAGAACACTTTATTTATGGGAGAACTTGTGTAGTGTGGCTCACTTCTGCCGATCATTTACCGAGTAATTCCCCTATGAAGCCACTACCCCGACGTGTAAAAAAATAACATCTTTTTTACACTGGTATAACGCTCTGGTAACCCGTCTCTCTGATAATTGGAAAATCAAAAGGAGATCACATGAAAAAAATATTTTCCATCCTATCTATTTTAATTGTTGCGGGCTTGTTGGCGGGGAGCTTTTCATTCGTTCCCGCTTCCAGTGTAATGGCGCAGGACAATGTTGATGCGGCGCTCACAACTGCGTACAACTATGAATTGACCTGGCTTTCCAAACAGCAGACCGCAATCGACAAAGCCACTCAAGCTTCCGCAAAAGTGCAGGAGTTGATCGACAAAGCCGCTGCCAGAGGACTGGACGTGACTGCGTTGCAGAGCGCGCTTGATACTTTTAATAGTTCCATGTCAGGTGTAAACGCAGAACACCAAACTGCCGCCAGCGTGCTTTCTGAACACAAAGGATTCGACACAGGCGGCAATGTCACCGACAGGCCAGCGGCGCGCGAAACAGTTATGATGGCGCGGCGGGCACTTGGCAACGCCCACATGACCATGACTCAGGCAACCTGGGTATTGCGTGACGCGGTCCAAGCCTGGAAGAACGCGAACTTCCCATAATCGCAGGAGATTAATCAGATGCGTTACAAAACACACCTTATCATTATTTTGTTGATCGCCTTCAGCTTGACCGCCTGCCGCCGTGACAGCCGTCAAAGTACCGATACAGCTTCTCCGATCCAGGCTGGTAACGCACAGATAGGAGCTGTTCAACCGACTGCTGAATCAGCTACTAGCACAGATGCAGCGACTCTTCCTCCGCCGATGCCCAGCCTGACACCAATCCCAGCCACACAAGCGCCTGACCTATCCAGCGATTTATCGGAACTGGATGATATTTTGAACGACCTTGACAAAATTTTGGGAGAAACAAATACGGATGTGAATATCCCGTAGCTGATAGTTGGGATGTCGATCGATACCAATGCCGCTTCGAATGTGAGGCGGCATTTTTGTTTGCCCAGCAGTATTTCGAAATTCCTTGCGGGGTATAATTCAAAAAAGGATAATCGCCATGTCAAAACCGATTACGCCGATTTGTAATTTCCCAAAGGATGGGTAACTATGCCGCTCTATCAAATGAAACAGCAAAAGACTCAACAAATTAAGCCTTCTTCGTTTAAGAACGAAAAAGAACTTCAAAAAATGTTTGAAGCGAATTTAGAAGAATTGCTTGGGGCACGTTACGTGGCATCTGAGTTCACAACGGGTGATAGACAGCGGGGACGAATTGACACCTTGGGAATTGACCAGGATGGAACACCTGTAATTATTGAATATAAAAAGACAGCCAAGGAAAATGTTATCAATCAAGGTTTGTTTTATTTGGACTGGTTGGTAGATCATAAAGGCGATTTTACGCTTGCTGCCCAGGAGCAGTTGGGGAAAAACATTGAAATTGATTGGTCAAGTCCAAGATTGATTTTAGTTGCCGAAAGCTTTTCAGAATACGATAAATATGCAGTTAATCGCATTGGGGCTAACATCCAGTTATGGACGTATAGAAAGTATGGAAATGATTTTCTGTTTTTAGATTCAATATTTGCTACGACTAACCAGAAACCACCCAAAAAGGATAAGGCGGATGCTCCAACAGAAATTGACGATCAGCAAGCTGAAGCCGATGTCATTTATACTCTGGCCTATCATTTAGGCCAAAAACCTGCTGAGACGAAATCTCTTTTTGAAGCATTGCAGGAGAAAATTTTTTTACTTAATGATGATAGCGATATTATCGAAAAACCCAACAAAATTTACATCAGTTACAAACATGGAAAAAATTTCTGCGAAATTCAGATTCAGGCAAATAAGTTGAAGATATGGCTGGATATTCCACATGCTGAGTTGGACGATCCTAACAAACTAAGCCGAGATGTTTCAAAAATTGGACACCATGGAACTGGTGTCACGGAAACAAACCTCTCTGATTTGTCTGAATTGGACAAAGTTATTTATTTGATCGAGCAATCTTATAAGCAAACCTTGTAAACTTAGCATTAACATATTTTTCAAAGAAGAAAGCCAAGTGACAGTCACCTCCGCAAAGCGGGTGACCGTCACTTTTCACTTAATTCTCTAACACTTCTCTTATCTCATTTCGCTTGACCAATACTTAACTCGCGTATATAGTTCAGTCTACTTAACTAAAAAGCAGGCTTAACTATGACCAAACCCACTCAATTTTCCCAAACCCTGCGTGCCTGGATGGACGCCTTCATGCACCGTTCCATGCGCGGATGGAGTCACTTTGCCAAAAGCACGGGGCTTTCCATGCCACAGTTCAGCATCCTGATGCAGCTGCATCACAAAGGCCCGTGCGGCATGTCTGCGATTGGCGAGCGGTTTGATATTTCCGCCGCCGCCGCCAGTCAACTGGTGGAGAAGCTCGTGCAGGCTGGCTATCTTGAACGCGCCGAAGACCCCACTGACCGCCGCGCCAAACTGCTGACCTTGAGCGCCAAAGGCAATGAACTGATCAAACAAGGCATTGAAGAGCGTTATCGCTGGATGGATGATCTTGTACTTACTTTAAGTGCGGAAGATCAAAGGAAGACCGCCGATGCCCTGGAGATTTTGACCAAAGCAGCACAGCAATTGGATGAGAAAAAACAGTCTCTATAAAGTCTCTGCCACTTCCACATAATCCCTCCACATTCGTATGTTATTTTTTGATCGATCTTTATAAAGGAGCATTCCCTTGCAAGCAACCATTACCCAAAACCCACCCCGCGCAAAGCGCCAAAAAACATCCTTTAAAGGTATTGGCCGCGCCATCAAATACCTTACCCATTACAAAAGCCAGGCGCTTTTACCGTATATCTTTCTCGTAATTGCCACCCTTTCCCAATTGGCGGTTCCGCGCATGATCCGTAACGTAATTGATGCGGTCACCAGCGGATTCCTCGCGGACCAGGTCTTGCAGGCGCTCGATAAGATCCCTGCGGCATTTGTCAGCACCGTGTTGCCGAAGATTCTCGAAGCCCTAAAGTATGACTCTGCTTTAACGCTGGACCAGCTCAAGGTCACGCTTGAAGCGGATTTGGGAAACGCACCCCGCGCCCTGATAACTGCTCTTGTCGCGATTGTCGGATTCGCCCTTCTGCGTGGACTGTTCTCCTTCCTGCAAGCTTATTGGGCAGAGAAGAATTCGCAGTCGGTTGCGTATGATCTGCGCAATGACCTGTATGCCAAGATCCAAAATTTATCGTTCGCGTATCATGATAAGAATCAAACAGGTCAGTTGATGATCCGCGCGACGGACGATGTGGAGAAGGTGCGCCTGTTCATTGGGCAGGGTTTGTTGCAACTTGTCGGTGCGGTGATTTTGTTATCGGGTACGGTCATCATTTTGTTCTCGTCGAATGTTTCGCTGGCATGGACGGCGATGCCGATTTTGCCGATTGCGATTGTGTTGTTCGGCGTATTCGCAGGACTCAGCCAGCCGCTGTTTACGAAAGTGCAGATTAAACTTTCAACACTAAATACGGTCTTGCAGGAAAATCTCGCGGGCGTCAAAGTGATCAAGGCTTTCACGCGCGAGAAGGAACAGCAGACCAAGTTCCGCGCCGCCGCAGATGACACGATGAATCAAGCCATCGCGGTCAACCGTTTGTTCACGTTTTTGTTTCCGCTGGTTTTCTTAATCGCGAATCTTGGACAGGCTGCCATCTTATATGTCGGCGGCAAACAAATTATCGTCGGCACGTTGACCATTGGCGCGTGGCAGGAATTCTCACTCTACCTGATGTATTTGTTCTTCCCCATCATGATGTTCGGTATGATCGTCACGCAAATGGGACAGGCCGCCGCATCCGCTGACCGCATCTTTGAAATTCTCGATGCCAAGAGTGACATCGTGGATAAGCCCAACGCATCGAAACTCCCCGCCGTGAAAGGCGATGTGAAATTCGAGAACGTCACCTTCCGTTATGTGGGCGGCGGCGAGCCTGTGCTAAAGAATGTTTCGTTTGAAGTCAAATCAGGGGAAACGGTCGCATTGCTCGGCGCGACAGGTTCGGGCAAGACCAGCATCATCAATTTACTGCCGCGCTTCTATGACCCAACCGAAGGCGGAATCACCATTGACGGTAATGACCTGCGCGATGTCACGCTCGACTCGCTGCGTTCGCAAATTGGCATCGTGCTCCAGGAGACAACTTTGTTCAGCGGCACGATCAGCGAGAACATCGCATTTGGTAAACCCGAAGCCACGCACGCAGAAATTGAATCCGCTGCAAAAGCCGCAGCCGCGCATGACTTCATCATGTCCTTCCCCGATGGATACAACACACATGTCGGTGAACGCGGAACAACTCTCAGCGGCGGACAAAAACAACGCGTGGCCATTGCGCGCGCGCTTCTGCTCGATCCGCGCATTCTAATCCTCGATGACTCAACCTCCAGTGTGGATGTTGCCACCGAGTCGCATATTCAGGAAGCGCTTGAGACTCTTATGAAAGGCCGCACATCCTTCGTCATCGCACAGCGCATCAGCACCGTGATGAACGCCGATAAAATTCTTGTGCTGGAAAAAGGCGAAGTTGTGGCACAGGGCAGGCACGCTCAATTAATGGAAGAAGAACCGATCTATGCAGAAATTTATAACTCACAAATTCTCTCGCATCAAAGTGATGCGGTAGCGGAGGTGGCACTATGATGCACGGCCGCGCTGGTGGTTTTCTCAATCAAGAAACAATGAAGCCGCGCAACCTGAGCGAAACGCTCGGTCGCCTCGGTAAATATTTCGGCCAATTCTGGTACATGATCGTTCTGGCGGTAGTCTTCGTTGTCATCTCCACCTGGACTCAAGTGACCTCCCCGGAATTAATGGGACAAGCCACGGATTGTTTCCTCGTACCTGCTGGAAGCAGTGCCTTCGCTCAACTCGCCCCGACAACTGCCTCAGACCAAAAGGCAGTTTCCTCCTGCTGGCTTGGGACAACCGAAGACCCATCCACGTTAACGTACTCGCGCCAGATCGTATACAAAGCCTATCACCTTGGCGGATACACAACTCCCGATCTTGCGACAGCCACGAATGAAGAACGCGTCACAGGCATGTTCCGCCTGATCTTGATCGTTATCGCGTTGTATGTAATTGGCGCAGTCCTGACTGGCATGACCTTCTTCGCAATGGCATGGACTGGTCAGCACGTTCTCCGTTCCCTACGCGTGGAGGTGTTTGAGAAGTTACACACGCTCTCGCTTAGTTACTACTCCGAGCATGAAGCTGGTGACCTGATGAGCCGCATCACGAATGATACATCAGCAATTGAACAGGCGTTCTCATTCGCGCTCGTCAACGTGTTCAGCGGAATTCTCCTACTGGTATGGGTGGCCTATAACATGCTCACCGCCAGCTTGGCTTTCGCTTTGCTTTCACTGGCGGTCTCGCCGCTGATGTTCATCGCCACGATCTGGTTTTCGGGACAGGCGCGCAAAGCCTTTCGCAAGAGCCGCGAAGAGATCGGCAATGTCAACGCTGAATTACAAGAGACCATTTCATCCGTCCGCGAAGTGCAAGCCTTCAACCGCGCAGATGAAAACATCGAACAGTTCAAGGAAGTCAACGCTGCTAACCGTGATGCGAACGTGCGCGCTGTGGCTTACACCTCCGCATTGGCGCCAACACTGGAAGCTTTTTCCTATATCGGCCTAGCCATCGTCACTGGCGTCGGCGGCTGGTACTTGTTGACAGGTGACCTGCTCTTCGGCACTACTGTCACACTTGGTCTGGTCATTACCTTCCTCGCTTATGTACAGCGCTTCAACCAGCCCATTCAGC
This sequence comes from Anaerolineales bacterium, assembly GCA_013140605.1. GTDB lineage: Bacteria > Chloroflexota > Anaerolineae > Anaerolineales > Villigracilaceae > Villigracilis. The sequence continues at coordinate 9,365 of JABFSL010000023.1, read as the reverse complement.
AGATCGCCGTGTTATGGACGAATATCCAAAACGCCATCGCAGGCGCGGAACGTATCTTCACCATTCTCGACGAAAAGCCTGCCGTAGTTGACAAGCCCGGCGCAAAAGCGATGTCTGAGATCAAAGGCAAAGTTGAGTTCATCGAAGTCAGCCATGAATATGAAGATGGTGTGCCGGTATTGAAGGAAGTTTCGTTCTCCGCTGAACCTGGGCAGACCATCGCCATCGTCGGACCGACCGGCGCGGGCAAGACCACCATCATCAACTTACTACCGCGCTTCTACGATGTGACACACGGCTCGGTCAAAATTGACGGTGTGGATGTGCGTGATGTCACTGCCGAATCGATCCGCAAGCAGGTTGGCATTGTGCTTCAGGATACATTCCTGTTCAGCGCCTCCGTCATGGACAACATCCGCTTTGGCCGCCCCGATGCCACCGACGAAGAAGTCTACGCCGCCGCAAAACTTGCCAACGCTGATTCGTTCATCGAACGTCTGCCCGAAAAATATCAGACAGTACTAGGCGAACGCGGCTCGGGTCTTTCTCAGGGACAGAGGCAGCTGCTTTCGATTGCGCGCGCCGCTCTCGCAGACCCGAGAGTTCTCATTCTCGACGAAGCAACTTCCAGCGTGGACACACGCACCGAGCGTCTCATCCAAAAAGCATTTGACGCATTGCTCCAAAGCCGCACCTCCTTCGTCATCGCGCATCGCCTGTCCACCATCCGCAATGCAGATATGATCCTTGTCCTCAAGGACGGGCAGATCATCGAACGCGGCAAACACGATGACCTGCTCGACAGACAAGGTTTCTATTACGAACTGTATATGAGTCAATTCAAAAAACAGGAAGAAGTGGAAGTGGCAGCCGCGTAATGATGTGCAGGGGCGAGGTCACCTCGCCCCTGTATTTGGAGAAAATAACATGAACTTTATTGCTAAGCTGTTTATCGGTTTTTATGTATGGATGTATCGTTTGACTGGCGGAAAATTTGGAGGTAAATTGGGCAAATTTAAAGTCCTCATCCTCACCACCAAAGGGCGCAAGTCTGGCAAAGTTCGCTCTTCCCCTGTTGGGTACTTCGAGCGCGACGGCGGATATTTCATTGTTGCGTCGAATGCCGGTGCGGCAAACAATCCTTCGTGGTATCACAATATCAAGGCGAACCCTAATGATGTGATGATCCAGTTGAAGGATAAAGTAATGAAGGTGAAGCCTGAGATTATTTTGGGCGAGCCGCGCAGGCCGTTATATGACTGGATCGCTTCCATTGCTCCCAATTATGGCGAATATGAAAAGAAAACCGCTCGGGAAATTCCGCTGGTGTTTTTAAAGCCGCAAAGATGAAACATGACTCACCCCGAAATTAATTTTCGTGGGTGAGTTTATTTTTTTTAAAACCAAAGTGCCAAAAATTAACTACTGATTTACCCTACGGGCACGATGTCACGAATTGACACGGAGTCTTTGAACTTATTTGTAAAAATCTGCGTAATCCGTGGCCGGCTTAAATTTGGGTTGATCATGTTTCATTTATGAGCAATTAAAATTTCAAGTAATTTCGTTGTATCCTTCAAGATCATATCCGCGCCCATCTTTTTCAATTCTGCTTCCTCCCCAAAACCGCACAGCACTCCCACGGTTTGCGCTCCGGCAGATCTGCCAGCGCGGATGTCCACGGTGGTATCGCCGATCATCAGGCAGTTTTCAGGGGCGGTGTTCATTTTTTGCGCGGCGAGCAAAATTGGGTCGGGATATGGCTTGGTGTGTTCGGCCGACAACCCGCTAATGATGGCATCGAAATATTTCACAAGATCAAATTGCTCAAGGAAAGCCATTGTGCCGCGTTCATCTCTTGCGCTGACAACTGCCATGGGGAAATGTCCATGCAATTGCTGGAGCATTTCATCCACTCCGGGAATAAGCATGAATTTTCCAGGTGTATGTTTGCGGTGACGTGACAACCAGTTGATGACCGCAACCATCTCGTTATCCATTCCGAGTGTGTCTGCCAGGCCGAGCATGGCATTGCCGGGCGCTTCGACCCACATAATGAAGCGGCGGGCAGAGTGATCGGGTTCCTTGAAGAGGAAACGCGGAAAAAAACGCCTGACCTTTTGTACGTACAAGTCGTCGGTGTCACTCAACGTGCCATCCACGTCAAAACAGAGAGCTTTTATGCGGCTTATGTCTAGGGACATGGCGCAATTGTACCAAAGGGGCTATACTTCGCATAAATATCACTCGAAAATATTTTTTTTGTGATTTAATAAGACTATGCCTGAAGACCGCTCCCGCTCATTACTCGAATTATTGATGAACGTCAGCCGTGAGGTTGCCACTGCTCTGGACCTTCGCACGGTTTTGCAACGTTTACTTTTCTCGGCTCTTCAATATGTCGGAGGAGAGCGCGGCAGTATTGTGGTGATGGATGATTTTGGCAAACCCGTGGACGCCACCATCGTATTTGGGACGCAATTCCACGATCACACCACCCAGCAATTGCGGGATACGGTCGAACGGGGTCTTGCGGGATGGGTGGTGCAAAACCGCAAATCCGCGCTTGTGACCGATACTAGTAAAGATGACCGCTGGCTGCGCCGTACTGATGATTCTGCGGAGAAAAGCGGGGCCAAATCTGCGATCTGTGTGCCTTTGATGGCGCGCGATCGTTTGGTGGGAGTGCTGACGCTGGTGCATTCCATTCCCAATACGTTTAATGAAGAACATTTGGAATTAATGCAGGCCATTGCCGATCAGGCGAGTGTGGCTGTTTTGAATGCGCGTTTATATACAGAAAGTCAGCGGACTGCGCGGGTGATGTCTGCGCTGGCAGAGGGCGCGGCGGCGATCAACACATCCCTTGAAATACAGGATGTGTGGCGCCGCATTCTTAATCAGACCATGCAGGCTTTACAGGTTGAGACTGTGGCTTTGGCGTTGATCGACAATGTGAATAATGATCTGGTCTTCCATGCGGCGGCTGGACATAATTCCGGTAATATCCCCGGCCGCCACATCCCTCATGGACATGGGTTGGCCGGGTTGGTGGTTGCCAATGGGCAGGGACTGGTCGTACCAACCGTCAGACAGGATTCTAATTATAGTGAAGTGGACAGGTTCGAGGGAATCGAGATGCGAGCTGTCGCCATTGCTCCGATCCAGTCACAGGGAAAAGTCATCGGCGTGCTCGAAGCGGTGAATCCAATCTCTGGAGCTTTTGATCCTGATGCAATGGTGGTGATGACAGGCCTGGGGAGTCTGGCGGGGACAACCATTCGAAATGCGGAATTTTTGGATCGCATACAAAAAGCGCATGAGCGGTATCGTGAATTGTTCGAAGACAGTGTGGACGCGATCTTGATCACAGATTGGGAAGGCAGGGTGCTGGAAGCGAACCGTCATGCTGTGGCGTTGAGCGGTTATGGCACCGATGAACTTCATGCTTTAAGTATTGACCAGCTTCATGAAGTGAAATGGAACCGCACCGGGCTGAACTTTGAAACGCTCAAGCGTTCTGACGAATGTATTTACGAATCTGGTTTGCTTAAAAAAGACGGCGGTTCAATTCCAATTGAGGTTCATGCGCGCCGGGTTGAATTTGACGAGACCGATTCGATCCAATGGATCATTCAGGATATCACCGAGCGCAAGGAGTTGGATGCCTTGCGTGACGATATGATCGCCATGATCTATCACGATATTCGTTCTCCTCTTGGCAACGTGGTTTCCAGCCTTGAAATGATGAGCGGCCTGATGCCCGATGATGAGACGCTAGTATCCATGCTGAATATTGCCCGCAATTCCACCGCGCGCATCCAGCGCCTGGTGAACTCACTGCTCGATATCAACCGGCTTGAATCAGGTCAGCAGATCATTGACCAGAATTCGATAGACCCGCAGGCGTTGATCCGTGAATCGATCCGCGATGTACTGCCAGCCGCAGCCGGGCGGCAGCAAAACATCGAGAATAAGGTGACGACTGTTCTTCCGCTCATTTGGGTGGATGTGGATATGGTTCATCGCGTGTTCATTAATCTGTTGGAGAACGCGATCAAATTCACACCGGTGGAAGGGCAGATCCAGGTTGGCGCGCAAACGGACGGCGTTTTCGTTAAATTCTGGATACGGGATAACGGCCCGGGGATTTCTCCCGCCGACCGCGAGCGTGTCTTTGACAAATTCATCCGCCTGCGCGGCAAGAATCGCGCTGTTGGGCTTGGTTTGGGATTGGCATTTTGCCGTCTTGCGGTGCATGGTCATGGCGGTGAAATTTGGGTCGAGAGCGAATTGGAAAAAGGTTCCACTTTCTGGATTACTTTGCCTGTCGCGCAAAAGAAGACTACCGGCCAGCTCAAACGCAAGACCGGCCGATTGACATTAAACGAAAGATAGATTGTTGTAGTAGTCAGGCTTTCAGCCTGACAGTTTTTGAAAACACTTCTTCGGCGGGTTACAAACCCGCCTACGAATACTAAAAGTATTTTCTTAGGAGCAGTATGCAGGAAATAACAAAAAATATTCAGATCGAAGATCAGTTCCCCGGTGTAACTCTGGGTGTGATCATTACTCAGCGCGGATTGATTCAGATCGACGCGCCGCCCTCGCCGGAAGATGCGCGTTCATGGCGCGCTGCCTTGATGAATTTGGGCGGCGGCATCGAGCGTGTGTTGATCAATCTTGATGCGCATCCTGACCGAACACTCGGCGCGCGCGCGATGGACTGCACAGTGATCGCGCACGAAAAAACAGCCAACACGTTCCGCATGCGCCCGGGCACGTTCAAGGCCCAGGGTGAAGAAACAGGCGCGGATTGGGAATCGATCGCCGGGCTTGGCAGTGTGCGCTGGGTGCCGCCTGAAATTTCATTCCTCGATCAAATGACCCTGCACTGGAGCGATTCCCCGGTTTTGCTGGAGCATCACGCAGGCCCATCCGATGGTTCCATTTGGGTGCATCTGCCCAATGAAAAGATCGTTTTCATTGGCGATGCTGTGCTTAAGAATCAACCTCCATTTTTAGCGGGCGCGAATCTTAAAGCCTGGCTCACTTCGTTGGAAACGCTTCTTGACATTCCCTTTAAGGGATATACCATCATCAGCAGCCGTGGCGGCATTATGACCACAGCCGCCATCAAGACCCAGTTTGATTTTCTCAAGCACGTGCATGACAAACTGGATAAGATCACAACGAAAAAAGCGAATCCCGCCGCGACCGAAAAACTGGTTGCCTCACTATTGACATGGTTCAAGGCCCCGGCCGCCCGCCAGAAACAATTTGCCCAGCGGTTGCGTTATGGGCTTCTGCATTACAACGTCCGCCAGTATCGCGGCTCCGGCCAATCTGATGAGGATTAATGCCTGTGACCCAACCCATCCTTGAATTGACTCGCGGCGATGTGGTGGAAGCAACACATTTTGGTTCCATCGCGGTTGTCGATTCAACTGGCAAACTTTTACATTCCTATGGCGACCCTCACACGGTCGCTTTTTTACGTTCCTCAGCCAAGCCTTTTCAGGCTTTACCTTTCGTTGAACATGGTGGCGTGGAGCATTTTGGTTTTACGCAAAGTGAGCTATCCATATCCTGTGCATCTCATGAAACTTCGCAAATGCATCTGGATACCGTCACTGCCATGCAGAAAAAGATCGGTATTCAGGAAAGCAGCCTGCAATGCGGCGGACATTTGCCCGGCGATGCAATTAAACTGAAACAGGTTATTAAAGAAGATATCAAACCAACCTCCAATTTCAATAACTGTTCCGGCAAACATACCGCCATGCTGGCTTTTGCAAAAATGCGCGGACTGCCCCTCGAAACTTATCTTGCCTTTGATCATCCCATCCAAAAGGAAATTCTAAAGACATTCTCTGAAATGTGCGGCATCGAAATGGACAAAGTTCAACTGGGTATTGACGGCTGCTCGGCGCCGAATTTTGCGCTTCCCTTAATAAATTCCGCGCTTGGCATGGCGCGCATTTGTGATCCGCGTGAGTTGAGTGAAGCGCGCGCGGCAGCCTGCAAAAAGATCACATCGGCCATGACGACACATCCTGAAATGGTCAGCAATTACGGCGAGTTCGATTGCGAACTGATGAAAGTCGGCGCGGGAAAAATTGTCACCAAACGCGGCGCGGAAGGTTTTCAGATCATCGGCTTAATGCCCGGTGTCTATGGTGAACAGGGTGTTGGCATCACATTCAAAGTGACGGACGGCGACAAATCTTCGATGAATGACAATCTTGAAACCAGCACCCGCGTTCGACCCTCTGTTACTCTCGAAATTCTGCGCCAATTAAAAGTGTTGAATGAAACGCAGCTGCAATCGCTTGTGAAGTTTGGCCCCGAGAAAACATTGAAAAATTACGCGGGGCTTGTTACCGGCGCGTCACGACCGGTGTTTAAACTTGTATAAAGATAAGTAGGTCACGCTTGCAGCGTGACAGTCACGTTAAAAACGTGACCTACTGTTATCAAATCAAACTATGAAGAATCTGAAATCCCGCGCGGTCAAAATTCATAATACTTTGCTTCAAGCCTTTGGCGAACCCATCTGGCGTAATCCGCTGCCTGCCATTGACGAACTGGTTTCCACCATCCTTTCGCAAAACACAAATGATGTCAACCGCGACCGCGGCTTTAATGCCTTGCGCGCAAAACTTCCAACCTGGGAATCTGTGCGTGATGCCAATGTGGAGGATGTGATCGCCGCGATTCGACCCGCTGGACTCGCGAATCAAAAAGGTCCGCGCATTCAACAGGTTTTGCGCGCCATTACCGAAGAACGCGGCTCGCTCAACCTGGACTTTTTAGCTGGTCTGCCCGTCGAAGAAGCACGCGCCTGGCTGACGAAGTTCAATGGTGTTGGCCCGAAGACGGCCGCTATCGTTCTATGTTTTTCGCTCAACATGCCTGCCTTCCCCGTGGACACGCACATTTACCGCGTCAGCGGGCGGACTGGTCTGCGCCCCGAGAAGATGACCGTCGAGCAGGCGCACCCGCATCTTGAATCAGTATTCCCACCTGAAACCTATTACGCCGCGCACTTAAATCTGATCCGCTTGGGGCGTGAAATTTGCGGCGCGCGCAAACCTAATTGTCCCAAGTGCCCGATTAATAAGTTGTGCGAGTATAAAGAGAAAACAAAATAGCACGTCATTGCGAGGGCGCTCTCCCTGGCACCGCCCGCCAGGGCAGGTGTGTTCTTTGCCCGAAGCAATCTCCAATATTCTGGCCGAGATTGCTTCGGCGAAAACCATCGCCTCGCAATGACGGAAGGTAAACTTATGGAAAAACCTCCCATCAGCATTGCTTTGGAAGAACTTGGCGTTCCGCACAAAATATTTCGCCATGAGAACCCTGTCACATCATTTGAGCAGGCCGCGAGTGACCGGGGTCAACGTGCTTCGCAAATTGTGCGCAGTATTTTATTCCGAGTCTCAGAAGATGATTTTGTAATGGCGCTTGTGGCTGGCCCAGCCCAAATCTCATGGAAGGTATTACGCAAACATCTTGGCCGTTCGCGCATTTCGATGGCTACGGAGGATGAAGTCCTGGCGGTGACGGGCTATCGTATCGGAACAGTGGGGCCTTTCGGATTGCCGAATCAGCTCAAGGTGTTGATCGATGCGAGCGTGATGCTCGAAGAGGAAATCTCCATCGGGTCGGGAATGCGAAATACGGCGATCATCCTAAAGAGTGCGGACCTGCGTCACGCTTTAAAGAATGCAGATGTTGTATCATTGACTGAAAAATAATTATATAAGGTGACAGTCACTTCCAAAGTGACTGTCACCTTAACACGGAGACCTCAATGTCCAATTTTAAACAACGCACCCTGAATTTTTTAGAGATCGAATGGGCGACTTATGTCGAGAGATTTAATCGTCCGCCTGTTGAAGATGGAATCAAGCGGGTAAAAACACAAGGCTATGAACAGTTCCGCGATATGCTGGCGCATATTGTGGCATGGTGGGAGGAGGGTATGCAGATCATCCTTGCGATTGCGGAGGAGCGCGAATATGAACGCAAGAAATATGACTTCGATATGTTCAACGCGGCGGCGGTTGCGAAATATAAAAGCTGGGACGAGGCCGAGTTCCTGGCTCATTTTGAGAAAATGCGTCAGAAAGCCGTAGCAAACCTAAAGTCCATGAATGAAGCGGCCTGGGAGAATCGTCGTGTGCGCTCATGGGTCAATGGGATATTCATCGAACATGCGCGCGAGCATCTTGTGGGATTGAGTCGTTTTCTGGCGGTGGAAACATTGGAGAATGAGTGGGGTACGTATGTCGATGCTTTCAACCGTTTGGACGATGAAAAGAAAAAGGAATTCCTGGGCAAACAAGGTGTTGAGAATTTTCATGATATGCTCGCGCACGTGATCGGTTGGTGGGACGAGGGTGAGCGTATTATTAGGGGAACTTTGAATGACCCGAATTTCAAATGGCAGGATCATGATACTGATGCGTTCAATGCGGAGTTGACCGCGAAGTATAAAAATGTTTCCGACGCGGATGTGCTGGCCGAGTTTGAAGGCAGGCGGCAGGATCTAATAAGGCTTGTGAATGAACTTCCTGAAGAAGCCTTTGCGAACGAGGATATTGAAGGCTGGCTTGCGGCGGATGTAGTTGAACATTTTGACGAACACGCGCTTCATTAAATATTTCTCGGATGATATTCAAGAGTAGCCATGGATCATATTGTTTATCTTGCTTTGGGAAGTAATATGGGGAACCGCCTGTCAAATCTTAGGGCGGCGGTCTTGAATCTCACACCGCAAATGACGGTGAAGCAAAAGTCGTCTGTTTATGAAACGCCGCCGTGGGGATTTGCCGAACAGGATGCGTTCCTGAATCAGGTGGTCAAGGTGACGACTTATCTTGAGCCTGAGCCGCTGCTCCGTCACTTGAAGCGGATGGAAACTGTGCTGGGGCGCGTGCCGAATTTTCAGAACGGGCCGCGCGTGATCGATATTGATATTTTATTCTTTGACAATATGATCATTGAAACGCCGCCGCTTGTGGTTCCGCATCCGCGTTTGCATGAGCGCGCGTTCGTGCTTGTACCTCTCGCTGAGATCGAGCCTGATTTTATTCACCCGATCCTGCAAAGACCCATCAACAAACTGCTGGAGGATGTGGAACGAAGTGAGATCAAGTTGTTCGAAGGAAAATAATTAATTTTCTGTTGTGTCATGCTGAGGGGCGGCTGTTGCCCCGAAGCATCTCAATTAATAGGACTTACGCAAGACGCATCTGGACGGCAGGTGACTTGAGTTGTTGACGTAAGTAGTCGTCTAAAAGGTCATACTTGACGCGGTAAATAGTTCGATGTGTTTCAACGGCCACTTGTTTAAGACG
>JABFSL010000130.1 GCA_013140605.1 Anaerolineales bacterium | reverse complement strand
CTTATGCACTCGCCTCTACACCAAACTCGCTGCACATACCTTGTGCGTTTACATTAATCGTTTACTCGGCAAGCCTGCCTTCCTCCAAATCAAGGCTTTGGCTTTCCCGATTTAGCATAAGCCCCTATTAGAGAAAATATGTCTGCAATCCTAGTTGTTGTTCCCGAAATTCCCAACATTGAAGGATTTAGTTTTCGTTCCATCAAGGATGAGGAGGACGCCGATGCATTGTACGCGGTTCACACAGGGCGTGTCATCCATGATAAGGTCGATTTATCACTTCACCATGAAGATATGCCATCTTTGGATAGATTACGTTCCTTTCTTTCGCAGTCGGTAACTGCAAAAGAGCAAGAGCAATGGCTGGTAGCCCAAATACACGAACGTGTCGTTGGTTACAGTCAGCTTGAGAGTTGGCACGAAGAGGATGGTGTGTGGGTGTACTTCATGGGAGGCTGGGTCTTACCAGAGTGGCGCGGCAAGGGAATCGGCACTGCCATGCTTAAATGGGGGGAGGCTATGGCTCGTCAGTCAGCCGCACTGCAACATCCAAATGAAAGATTCGAGTTTGCGGCAAATGCGACCTCCACCGAACAAGACGCTACTGCGTTCTTGCTGAATGAAGGCTATTATGTCGGTTTCACCAGCCTGGAAATGCGCTTTGATATTTCTACAGTATTACCGGGCTTGCCCTCCCTCCCAGATAATATCGAAGTGCGCCCTGTGCTGCCAGAACATTATCCCCAAATTATTTCCAGCATTATTGAATGCTATCAAAATGCGTTTTCCGAGAACCGATTTCGGAGCGACTTTGATCGCGTGGCTTACTATACTGCCGAGTTGCAAAAACCAAAATACGATCCGCGACTTTGGCATGTTGCTTGGGACGGTGATGAAGTCGCGGGTCAGGTCTTTATGGTGATAGAAGATGATCAAGTTTATGTAAATCAGGTGAGCATTCGACCTGCATGGCGTCGAAAGGGATTGGCTCGTGCGCTGTTAATTCGTGCCTTACAAGATGTACTTGAACGCGGCGAGAAGTTGATTTGGCTTGATACGTTTGGTGAGTATCAGACCCGCGCTATGGATTTATATGGAAATCTGGGCTTTCATGTAGTAAAAGAGTTTCAACGCTATCGAAAATCAGCAACATAACTTAGCATGCCACCTAAACGCCTAAAATATTTTAGGCTGCAAAATGGCGGTTGAATAAATTTGGTTGTAACTGGAACCTGTGCTATGAATATTGTTCCCCGCATCTATCGAGATGCATCCGACCTTCAAAAAATGCGCGCCCTATTGCAAACGGGCTGCGCCGACCAAACGACAAATGCCTATTACGCCCATCCCGGCGATTTGAACTGGTGGCTGTTTAATTGGTTGGATGGTCAAAACCCCTGGCAACATATCTATCTTTGGGATGCTCCCGCCAATCCTGAACGACTGCTGGGCTGGGGCTTATTCTTCCCTTGGGGCGCTTTCGATGTATTCGTGCAACCCGAATTATGTGATTCTGTATGGGCCACAGATGTGAATATTTGGATGGAAGAAAAATCTGTGGAGATGGCCCGTAAACAGGGACATACACATCTGCTGCGCATGAATGTAGCCGAGACAGACAAACGTTTGCGCGAACACCTGTACGGGCACGGCTTCCAACACGTGCCCGAGGATATGTTGGCAATGCGCTGTTCTTTGGAGCGTGAGTTACCCCAGCCGAGCTTACCCGAAGGTTACGCGTTGCACCCAGTTGAAGAGAGCAATGCCGTCAGCCGCGCGGCAGCGCAACACGCTGCTTTCCAGTCAAGTACACCTTGGCAAGATTATCTCCAAAAATATGGACATTTCATGGCTTCGTTGGGTTATCCCATAGGCTGTGATTGGGCTGTAATTGCCCCGGATGGATGTGTGGCGGCCTTCTGTATCGTCTGGCCCGACGCCGTGAGTCGGATTGGTCAGATAGAGCCGGTTGGCGCACACCCTGATTTCCAACGTAAAGGTCTGGGCAAAGCCGTCATGTCAGCTGGGATGCGCCATCTGCAAAACCTAGGAATGCGTTCGGTGCGCATCTGTGTACTCGCTGACAACCCAGCTGCTTTCAAGTTGTATGAAAGCGTTGGGTTTCGCACAGTGAACAAATTGTTGCTGCATCAAAAAGCGCTATAAGAGTAAATTTCAAGTTGCGGTAGAGTTTTCATCTTCCAAAGAAAAGGTGCAGGCTACCGATGAGTAGTAATTGGCAAGGGTCGAAAATTATTCTGAAACAAAAAGGATTTGGAAAATTCTCAATTTTCCAAATCCTTTTTTATTGCGCAATGTCGTTCTGAGCGGAGCGAAGAACCTCTACGACTGTCTCAGGGGCCCTTCCTCCGCTCAGGGATTCAAAATTTAGGGTACTGCTCAAAACGCAATCTCACCGATCTGCTCAAAATTGATATCGAACAATTCCTCGGCGGCGGTTTCCAATTCGGCATCGGCGGCGTCACCTGCGCGGATGCCTCTGTCGCAGTAGGATCTGTAGGGGCAGTAACTGCACTTCGAGACATCATCAGTTTTCGGGAAGTGCGATGCGGATGTTATCTCCTCTGCCAGCGTGGTAAGCGCATCCCAATCCCGTTTGTATTGATCCGCTTTATAGGGGAAGTGCGCGGGCTCAGTGGGGAAGTCGGCGAACCAATACACCATTTCGATCTGTTCGGGCGTGAAAGGTTTTGCGCCATTCAAATGCGCGCCCGCCTGCACCAGCAAGGCGCGATAAACACGGGTCTGCCAGCGGATATGCAGCCATTCATTTTTGGGTCGCTTGCGATAGGTTTTCCAATCGTAGATCGTGGCTTTGTTCTCTCCGATTGCGATCAGGTCATACTTCGCCACCAAACGAAATTTTCCAAGCGGTGCGGAGAGGGTGACTTCTGCGTGAAGACCTGTCAGGTTTTTAAAACCTGACAGGTCTTTAGCATTAACATAATTCTCCCACCACCTTTGCAGGTTATCGGTTTTTGCCAATTTCCCAACCTGCTCCGCAGGGATGCCGATCAGATGCTGTTGAACGAGGCGGTGAAAATATTCGCCTTCCTGCTGGTGTTTTTCGTTTTCGAGGGCAGGCTCGCTTTCAACGGCTGGATACGCCAAATGCTGGATGTAGCGCAATTCAAAACGGCGCGGGCAATCGTTGTAATCCTGCAGGGATGACTGGCTGAGGGAGCGCAATTGTTCTGTCATGTTCTTATTTTGCCACAGATGGGTTGGCTATGCTATACTTTTGAAAAATAATTTGGAGTTCCAAATGGGACAGGATAATCAAGTAGCAGTATTCATAGATTACGACAACATCGAAATCAGCGTAGAGGAAGCGTTCGGCAAAACCGCTGAGGTGGAGTGGAATCGCATCTTTCAGGCCGCCGCTCAATTGGGACGAGTGGTCTTGCGCCGCGCCTACGCAGATTGGGCCGAAGCTGCCGCCAAACAGCGTCAGTTGCTCGGCATGGGTGTGGAGTTGGTACACGTCAACAGCAAACGCGGCAAAAACGCCGCAGACATCCGCATAGTGATCGACGCCCTGGAATTATTCTATAACGATCAAAACGCCTTTACACATATCGTGATTGTTTCAGGTGACGGTGATTTCACCGAGTTGGTTCACCGTTTGCGCGCGCACGGGAAATATGTGGTCGGCGTGGGCATCAGCGGCACCAGCGCGGAATATCTTGTCAACGCCTGCGATAAATTTATTTATTATGACAAATTGCAGGGCGTGGGCAAACTCAAGAGACTGCCTCAAAATAATTCAGCGCAAAATCAGCCCGCGCAAAAGCAGAACAATGGCAATGGAGCGAAACCAGTTCTGGTCATCGCCACAACCCCCGAGGGAAAATTCCAGCAATATTCGAACCTGCTTGCAACTCGCAAGATACGCGTCGCGAACGGCATACATCGTCCGCTTGTGATTTACAAAATTTATGATCTGATCAGGAGCCATCCGAATCAAATCACCTTCAATCAATTGAAGGAACAGATCGAGAAGTATTTTGCAAACCATACGCCGAAAATAGATACACAGGTTGTGCTGGATATTACTCATCAACTTTTCCACACCTTTTGTTTTGAGTTTGATCCCGAAAGCCATGAGCGCATCTTGGATCGTAAAATGTATTTTGCGGCAGATGTGCAAAAAGCATCCGACCTGCTTGAAAAATGCGACCGCAAAATTTTACAGTTTCTGGTCTCCGACCTTGGTTCTCCCGAAAAATTGGACGGCGAAATTGCCGCGCTTATTTTGTACGGCGGCGTTCGCACCCTAAAGGTTCTCGACCACATCGCTGATCTGGTCGTGGCGGAATAAAATCAGTTATAATCGCAAATATGATTTACAAATTTCTCGCAGGCAAATCTCCCCTCATCATCGGTGTACGTGGCTTCATTTACACAACTCTCTCTGGAATCGCGCCTGTACGCTGAAAGTATTTCTTTAACTTTCCAACGCCGCAGGCTGCCCTGCGGCGTTTTTATTTACCATTGGAAAACATCATGGTACAACTTCAACTTGCAAACATCACATTGGTTCTCGGTGCAAAACGCATCTTCGAAAATTTAAATTGGGAAATCCAGCGCGGACAAAAGATCGGTCTGATCGGTGCGAATGGCGCGGGGAAATCCTCGCTCTTCAAGATGATCGAAGGCGAGCATTCTCCCGAAATGGGCGGAGTCATCACCCGCGCCCGCCTCATCACAACGGGATACCTGTCTCAGTCACCCGAGCTTGATTCTTCGCTGACAGCGCTGGACGCCGCGCTCGCGGGCAATCCGCGTGTGGCGGAAGTCCACGCTGAATTGGAACTCGTGGAAAACAGTTTGGGCGACTCCGAAATCTATAGTAATGAAAGAAAACTTCAACGCGCGCTTGAAGCACAGCATAAACTTATTGAAGAATACAACGCTCTCGGCGGCGACTCGTATCCTGCGCGCGTGCGCGATCTACTGCTCGGGCTGGGACTCGCTCAAAGTGAATTGACCAAACCCCTGTCCGTGTTGAGCGGAGGACAGAAAAAACTGGTCGGGCTGGCGCGTCTGCTTCTTGTCCGCCCTGATATCCTGTTATTGGATGAACCCGATAATCATCTCGACCTGCCTGGAAAGATGTTCCTCGAAAAACTCATCCGTGAATACGAAGGGACGGTTGTGCTGATCTCGCATGACCGTTATTTGCTGGATGCCGCCGTCACACACATCGCTGAATTGGAAGATGGTAAGTTGACTTTATTCGAAGGTGATTATTCATCCTTCATCACAGATAAGGAAATGCGTTTGGCGCGCCAGGAGGAATTATTTCAAATCCAGAAGCGTGGACTTGCCCGCATGGAAATGGCGATCAAGCGTTATAGGCTTTGGGCTCAGTTCAACGATAAATTCGCGACACGCATCCATGCCATGGAAGCGCGCATGGCGCGAGTCGATAAAATCGATAAACCAAATTTGGACCGCAAGCGTATGGACTTGCGTCTCAGCGGTTGGCGCGGTTCGAATAAAGTTTTGGAGCTTGCGGGTATTTCAAAATCATTTGGCTCGAAGCAGATATTTTCAAATCTCGACGAAACCATCTGGCATGGTGAACGGGTTGGGTTGATCGGCGCTAACGGCGCTGGGAAATCTGTTTTGTTACGAATGATCCTCGGGCAGGAACATCCTGACTCTGGCGAAATCAAAATTGGTCCCAGCATTTCCATTGGACATTATGCACAGGAACACGAGACGCTTGATTTCAACCAAACGGTTGTGGATGCTGTCCGCTATGCGGGCGAGATGAGTGAAGGAAGAGCTACGGCTTTTCTTCTGCATTATCTTTTCACTTATAAACAAGTCTCGCAAAAGATCGGCGAACTTTCGGGTGGTGAGCGCAGCCGCTTGCAATTGGCTTTGGTGGTTTTATCTGGCGCGAATTTTCTCCTGCTGGATGAACCAACCAATAATCTTGACATTGCCTCTGCTGAAGTCCTTGAACAAGCGCTGGAAGATTTTGTCGGCACGGTGCTCGTCATTTCGCATGACCGATATTTCCTTGACCGTACGGTGGAAAGACTGCTTGTGATCGAGAACGGACAGTTGATCGAGTATCAAGGCGGCTATAGTGATTATCTTGAAAAGAAAAGATGATCGACTTTGGAGTCAGGCGGCTTGCCGCCTGACATCCGCATCAGCAAGCTGATGCACACTCCACACGCATAGCAACCCATTCAATTTTTTAGTGTTCCATTCATTAACCATAGAAAAGGAGAATGACATGGCACAAGCTGGGATTCACGCAATGGTCGGTATGGTCGCTGGTAAATTTGCGGGCAAGCGGCAATGGTTATTGCTTGGCGCGATCCTGGGGAGTTTTGTCCCCGATCTGGATAACTTCGTGGTGGCTTATGCCACGCTTGCAAAACTGCCCACGGAGGGCATCCATCGCACCGCAACTCACAGTGTATTTTTTGTAGCCGCAATGGTGCTCGTGTTCTATCTCATCGGTCAATGGCGAAAGGATGTGCGCTGGGTCAACCTCGGTATTGGGCTGGGACTTGGAAACCTGCTTCATAGTTTGCTGGATATGCTTGTCTGGTTCAACGGTGTGAACTTGTTCTGGCCGTTCGGCGGCGAGATCAATCTTTGGGCAAATGTCGCACCGCCTGAATGGTTCATGAAATTCATGGATCCCGCTGAGTTCCTTTGCTTCGGCATCTATCTTTGGGTGTTGGGCAGCTGGGCGCGCAAATATAACACTGACAAAGACTTCGCTGCCAAACATCGCATGTGGATGATGATCCAATTCGCGCTGTTCGTGATCTTCACTCCACTTGTATACATCATGACAAAAGGCTTCCTGACGATTTTCGGCGCCTTATATCTTTTCTCCATCACCACGGCTTTCCTTGTCACTGTCCGCATGAGGAAAACAGTCGAAGCTGCGGAAGCGTAACTCAAATTATGGAATGCAGACACTTGTGCTGAGCCTGTCGAAGCATCAGCCTGCTTTATATTGCGGACTATTGGATTTTTACAAATTAACCGAGCAATACAAAGCCCAAAATTCAGCCGCGAATTTCGCAGATTTACACGAATTAGAAAGAAATCTGTGAGAATTCGTGAAATTCGCGGCTAAAGTTTTTTGCCAGGTTTAATGGTTAATCTACAAAAGTCCGCGCTCCAAAACCTTATGCTATACTCGGTTTAATATTTCACAAACCAAATATAGTAAAGGGAGTCTCCTATGCCGAAAAATATTGTACTGACCCTGACAGGGCGCGACAAAATCGGGCTCGTTGACACCGTAACAAGTGTGATTGTTAAACGGGGTGGCAACGTGGAATCCAGCCGCATGACGCGCCTCGGCGGGGAATTTGCCATGCTGATGCTTGTCACTGTTTCTGACAAAGAGTATTCAAACCTTGACCAGGATTTTCAGCAATTGCGCGGGGATGGATATCAGATCACTCTTTTGCAGACTGAAGATGATTCCAAGAAGTATGCGGGCTGGCTGCCTTATGAGATCGAAGTGACAGGCGCCGACCATGAAGGTATCATCCATGAAATTTCACATCACCTTGCCACACAGAGCATCAACATCGAAAACATGGATACCAGTTCCTCGCCCGCGCCGATGAGCGGCACGCCGTTGTTCACGATGAAAGGTGTTGTTCTTGTCCCTCCGCATTTGAACTTCCATGTCTTGAGTGATGAACTCGAAGAGATCGGCGATAAATTGAATGTGAATGTCAAAGTGGAAATGGTGAAGTAAGAACAGAAGGCAGAGAGCAGAAGGCGGAAGGCAGGTTGACTGCCTTCCGCCTTCCGCTTTCTGGAACTACTCGTATCTAAATCTCATCACACCTATTGAAAAAAAGATTGTTGCAAACCCAAGTAACACTCCCGCTTCAGGTAGGATTTCCATCAACCCGCCGCCGCGCAGGACGAGGTCAAGCAGACCTTGCATTGCCCAGGTGGTTGGTAATATCTTGACGATGTTCTGAACGACAGCGGGGAATAACTCAATCGGATACCAGCATCCGCCCATGAGCGCCATCACCATGCCTGCCATGATGCTCAATCCGCTGGCCTGACCTTCGGTCTTGATGAATGTGCCCATTGCCGTGCCAATCGCGCCTGCGGCCAATGCGGCGGCGGTGAGAATGACGAACAAAGCCAATGGTTCACGTCCCCAACCGAGTTTCATTACGAAGATGCCGAACAAAACTAAGATGGACATTTGAACGAGCGCCATCACCACCTGACCTGAGATTGTGCCGAGCAGGTAGGTAGCTTTGCTCGTGGGTGTGGTTAGTATGCGGCGCAGTGTTCCCTGTTGACGTTCATAGGCAAACAAAGCGGAGATGCCAAACAGCGGAATGAATACCCATGTGATGAGCTGCCCAGCTGATGAACTGGCGCGCGGATCATATTCGATGCGGTCTGGAGTTGAGCCTTCGATGACGGTCACGCGTTCGGGGGCATCCGCTTGCATGGTTTGAGCCAGTTTCAGCGCTTCATCAAAATATGTCTGGCGGTCTGACTCAGATTCAAATGTGCCATTTTCTTCGGCGGTTTTTACCGCATTGTTTGCGGCATTGACCGCACTGCTGACACTGCGGATGGCGGTTTGTACGGCGCGCTCAGCGACTGTGGCATTTAGATTGTTGGGCAGTTGGCGGAAGTCCACTTGCGCTGTGCCATCTTGAATGGCTTGCAAATCCAAGCCAGCGGGAATGACTAGGATCACATTTGCGCGGCGTGAATCGAATTGACTCTCAGCTTCTTCCAAAGATAATGCTTCGGGCCGCACCGCTGTGGATTTCTCCAACTCGGCGAGGATATTTTGCGAGATGGTTGTGTTGGCCTGATCTACAACAACGAGTCGCACGCGGTTATCGTCATCGTTTGATGGCGTTCCGCCCGCAAGCAGGAAGGTAAAGATGATGGGGAGAATAACGAAGAACAGCAACTCCGATGAACTTGCAAAACGGATGATGGCGTCCTTCCAGGCAATGGCAAATATTTTTTTCATTTTCAACTCCATTAAACACAAAGTATACGAAGCTCACGAAGGGGTAAAGAAAAAACCTTTGTGCCCCTTTGTGGCCTTTGTGTTTAATTATTTTTGCACCAAATTCTTTTTGCCGAATAGCACGACAGAAACCAAAAACAGAATCATGCCCATTGAAAGCAGAGCAGTGATCGGCGTGGAAAGATTCGTCAATGTCCCGCCGAGGGCGAGTGTTGTAAACCCATCCAATGCCCAGGCGTTGGGAGTAATTTTGCTGAAGGTTTGAATCGCGGGCGGCATTTGATCGAGGCTGATGAAACTTCCGCCCATGATGCCGAAGATCAGCATGATGGCCGAGCCGACGCTGGCGACTTGTGCGGGAGTGCGGGCCATTGCAGTGATGAACATACCCCAGCCTGTTGCGCCGAAGACCGCCGCGAGTACGAGGATGACCACGCCGATTGGGTCGCCCCATTTGAGTTGAAAGAATAACGACGACGCGCCGATGAGAATTAACATTTGCGCCGCGCCTGTCAGGAAAATGCCAAAGACCTTGCCGCCTAAAATTTGTGTTGAGCTTGTGGGGGAAACGAGAAGACGCGGCAGTGTGCCTTGCGTTTTTTCAGCGAGAATGGAGCGCCCGCCATAGCTGACGGTGTACATCAAAAACATCAGTGCCATGCCTGGGGCAAGATAAGCGAGGATATCAAACTTCACCTCTTCGCCATTGGCTGTGGATGAATTTATTGTGATTGCCAGAGCGCTGTCTGTTGGGTTGGTTTGTAATTGTTCGGTCATGGCGAGACCGGCGGCCTCGGCTTGCTGGGGAGTGATGCGTCCGCTGAGCATGAGTTGCAAAATGGAAACACTTCCGCTGAGACTACCTTCGTTCACACGGCTGAGAAATTCATCCACGATGGCTTTGACAATGCCTGCGCCAGTAGGTCGTGATGGATTGGCGTATACTTCAATTTTTACGGTTTCTGCGGGGTTATTAAAATCACCTTGCTGTGGGATGATGGAGCGGGTGAAGCCTTCCGGGATGATGACAACCGCCGCAGCTTCATCTTCATCAATGGATTTGCGAGCCGCCTCGGGGTCGGACCCGATAGCTGGTTCCATCAAATTGGCAAGTTCTTCCGAGGTGAATACATCTGTCAATGCGTCCCCCAATTGTTCATTGTCCAAATTGACGATGATGACGGGAATGTCGGAAAGCCCGCTGTTGTTATTGCTGCTGAAACGACCCGTGACAAGCCCGAGTCCGAGAGTCAACACGAATGGCGCGGCCAGCATGAGGATTAACGCGGCGCGGTCGCGGAATGCGAGTCGTAAATCTTTGATACCGATGAGGAATGTTTTTAGCATGGGATTCTCTTTATTGGAGCGCAAAGTCTCCTGACTTTGCACCGACGACAGGAGTCGTCGGACTCCGTCTAATCGCGCAACGCTCTGCCTGTAAGATGCAAAAATACAGCTTCGAGATTCGGCTCGCGGATATCTATCGAGCGGATCTTAATGCCGCGTTCGTTGGCTTTGGTGACAACTGCCGCCAGCACATCTTCCGCTTCGGCGCAGACGATTGAGACTTCATGGTCAACGGCCTCGGCTTGTTGTACGCCTTGAATACCTTTAAGAGATTTGGCAAGCGCCTCTGAATCGTCATTCTCGCTGACATGCAAAACCAATGTCTCAGCTTGACCAACTTGTTGAGTGAGTTCCTTCTGTGTACCGATGGCGATCAATTCACCGTGGTCAATGATGCCAACGCGGTTGGAAAGTTCCTCTGCTTCTTCCATGTAATGCGTGGTGTAGAGAAGGGTCATGCCTTGTTTGTTCAAGTCTTTGACCGTATCCAAAATCGCGCGGCGTGACTGCGGGTCAATGCCGACGGTGGGTTCATCCATGAAGAGCAGGCGCGGTTTATGGAGTAATCCCACGCCAATATTGACGCGCCGCTTCATGCCGCCTGAAAAAGTTTTGACTCGGTTCTTTGCTTTATCGGTCAAACCAATTTGCTCCAGCACTTCGTCCACGCGGATATTAAGCGACTTGCCGCTCAAGTTATACATTTGTCCCCAGAAGATTAAGTTTTCGCGGGCGGTTAGATCCTCGTAAAGTGCCAGATCTTGCGGAACTACACCTATGACGCCGCGCACCGCCATTGGGTCTTTTGTGACCGAATGTCCGCCAACGACTGCATCGCCTGAAGTGGGTGTGTATAAAGTGGATAGCATGGAGATGGTTGTGGTCTTGCCCGCGCCGTTGGGGCCAAGCAGGCTGAAGATTTCGCCTTCTTCGATATTGAACGAAACGCCTTTTACAGCTTGAAAGTCACCATAGTTTTTAACCAGGTTTTGGACTTCGAGAATATTGGTCATGAGAACTCCTTGTGGAAATGAACTACGGTATGTACGCAGGTTTGGATATGTAGTTGTAGGAAAGCGGAAGGCAGAATGCGGAATGCAGATTCTATTCTTCGCGGCGTTGATTTGAGGGAATGAATTTTTCGGGCATGGACATCATTTTACCAAGCATCCTGCCGACTTCTTCGTAGCCTTTTTGAAGCTCGGCCTGGCGTTTTGGGGCAAGATATTCGCAGTCGCGAGCGAAATCCAACCAGACTTGTGTTTCGGTGGCTTCACCATCTGCATCTGCGAGTTTGCTCAGGAACATTTTTGGATATTGTCTTTTGCGAAAACCTTCAGCAATATTTGCGGCGACACTTCTCGAAGAACGGCGAATCTGATCTGTTAATGAATAACACTCATCTTTCGGAAAGGCTTTGGTCTCGTGAAATATTTCCATCGCCAGCTTATATGCCAATTGATACACTTTCAAATCACGATGACCCTTCAATGCTTGATAATCAGACATGCCATCCTCCTGTAATTCATGAATCTGCCTACTGCCTTCTGCTCGCCGCCTTCAGCCTACTGATTTAATCTGTTGTACTGTCTCAAAATATTCCTAACTTCCTCATGCGGCAAAGCCAGGACATTCACATCCTTATTCCCTGTCATTGACTCAGCCGCAATCATTGAATTGATAATCGCCTCTTCCGTTGCCAGCGCAGACGACGCCAATAACGGGTCAAGATGATCGTTTGATAATGTTTGAATATTCGAGATTCCTTTTTCATTCCCTTGAGCGGCGCTTTCATTCGCAGTGGAGAACGCCAGAAAAATATCGCCAGAGCCGTTTCCGCCCATGCTGCCTGTGCGTGCCATGCCAAGAGTGGCGCGTTTTGCAAGGCGTTTGAGTTGATGGGGGAGCAGCGGCGCATCGGTCGCGATGATGACGATCAATGAACCAGATTCCTGTGCGAACGGGTCTTCACTGACAGGCCACAACATTCCATCCTTTATGTGTTTTCCTACAGGCACGCCAGCCAAAGTGAATTGATGCCTTCGGCCAAAGTTGGATTGCACCAGCGCGCCCACTGTCCAGCCGCCTAATTTTTCGGGGAGTTTGCGTGATGATGTTCCCGTGCCGCCTTTGAATTCGTAGCAGACCATTCCCGTCCCGCCGCCGATGTTGCCTTCTTCGATTTTGCCAGCCTTCGCTGAATCAAGAGCGGACATTACATGATGTTCTTTCACATGAAAACTGTTCATATCGTTCAGCCAGCCGTCGGCAGTTTCACCGACAACAGGCAGTGACCATCTTTGATACATGGCATTATTTTTTAACTGCCATGCGATGATCGTATCGCGCACAATGCCGACGCTATGAGAATTTGTGATTCCAATTGGTCCTTCGAGCAGGCCGCCTTCTTCGACCCATGCCGCGCCTGTCATTTCACCGTTGCCGTTGAACGAATGCACGCCCGCATAAACAGGCGTGTGGTCACCCTTGCCGCGCGGATGGATGACCGTCACCCCCGTCCGCGCTGAGTGGCCTTCGATAACCGTGGCAAACCCAACGGTCACGCCTGAAACGTCTGTGATCGAGTTGAATGCCCCAGTGTTGCCATCAAATGGAATCCCTAGATCGCGCGCGCGAGGCTTCGTCATAAATTTTCCTTTGCGATCTTCACAAGTTGTTTTGCAATGCCATCCATAATTTCATCGGGCACGCCATCCATTGCCTGCGATTGGACTCGCGTATCAATTTCATCGTTGACATAATCCACGACGATGAGTTCTTTTGCCAATGCGATTTCTGTGGAGAACCAATCGAGTTTGCAAATGGATGCGATGCGCTTCGTGACATCCCTCAGCCTGTTCAAGCGGTACTGTGACTCTTCCTCCGCTGTGACATTTTGGTAGATGTGCGTGGTCGTATCCCACCAGCATGGATACGTTTCGCCATTGGCGTAAAAAACGCGAAACCATGCGGGCGTGCCTTTGATGATGCGCGGCGTGACGTGCGCCTGAATTAAATATTTCTGCTCGGGGAATTCCATGCGCGCCTGCAAAATTTCTTCAACGGATGATGCGCCAAGAATCACGCCTTCACCGCCGCCGCCGTTGGATGGCTTGATGACAAAATTTTCTCCAAGCGGAGTCAGGTCAATGGGCGGGATGACGGGCTGTTCAAGAAACGGCGCAAGCAAAATCGTATAAGGTGAATGAACGCCGCTGTTGATCAGTTCAAGGTGCATCGTGGCTTTGTCTTCCGACCAGAGAGAAACCTCCAGCGGATTGATCCTGCGCGCGCCAAATTCCTGCGCCCAGCGCGGAATGGGATCGAAGATGGCTTCGCCCTGCCCGCGATTGAGAAGTGTTTTGAAAGTTGTAATTCCCTTATAAAGCGCGGTGATCGATTCAAGTAGATTATCAGGTTTGATCTGCCAGAGAGAAATTCCCTCTTCAATGCAGGCTCGTTCCACCATTCCAACAAAGACATCGTCGTATTCCCAGTACCAGGGAAGGCATAAGTCGTATCGCATGGGGGGGATTATAGTCGAAGGTCAAAAGTCAAAGGTCGTGCAAATTTGACTTTTGACCTTCGACCTTTGACCATCTTAATCACTGGTAAAATGGACGCACAAAATTCAAATAAGGACAAAAAATGAGCAAAGATACAGTGCAGGATGGTTTGGTTGTTTCGATGGATTACAAATTAACAGTGGATGGAGAGGTGCTTGATTCTTCTGAAGAGGCGGGGCCGCTGCAATTTTTGGCTGGTTACGGCAATATTGTCCCCGGGCTGGAGCGTGAAATGGCTGGCATGAAGATCGGTGAAAGCAAGGATGTGGTGGTGTCGCCCGCGGATGGCTATGGTGAGTTTGATGAAGAAGCCTTCATGGATGTGCCCCGCAACGAGTTCCCAAGCGACTTGAAGCTCGAAGAGGGAATTGAATTGAATGTGACAGATGAAGACGGGCAGAATCAATACGCACGCGTGGAAAATATCACTGACGAAAGTGTCCGCCTTGATTTCAATCATCCGCTTGCGGGCGCGGAACTGCACTTCAATGTAAAAGTAGTGGCATTACGCGACCCGACCAAGGAAGAACTTGACCACGGTCATGTCCATGAAGAAGGGCATCACCACTAAGTCAAATATATCTTTTATTTGCTTGCAGTTGAAAAGAAGTAGGTCAGGCTTGCAGCCTGACCTTTTTTGAAAATCATAGGTTGGCGGGTTGCAAACCCGCCCTACTGAGAACAAAAAGGTTGAAGCTTTTACGCTTCAACCTTTTTTTGTTTGATATGATCCTGCCACTTGATCACCTGCCTGATGCCAAAACCGAAGATCAACAGGCCTAAAACGAGACCGCCAAAGTTGCTGAGAAACTCATTGACCAATTCCCATTCACTGCCGAACCAATAGCCAAGTCCGCCGTAGCCAAAGATCCACACGATTTCGCCTAAAACATCATAGACAAAAAATTGTTTGAACGGGAAACGAGTTGTCCCTGAAAGCAGGTTGACGGGCAGCGCAATGGCAGTCACCAGGAACCGTGAAAAGAAAATGGATAAAAATCCCCATTTCTGAAATGACTGTTCCGCTTGCTGCCAGCGTGGGGTTCCGCTGAAGCGCTGCAAGACTTTATCTCGCGAGTAATATCCAATTGAATAACTGAGACTGTCACCGATCACAACGCTGACAATGCTGATGATGGCAGTGGTGTACCAAGGCAGGATGCCCTGCCTTGCAAACGCGCCCGCGGCAATCACCAACGCGGTACACGGTAAAGGCACGCCAAGCCCGCCGATGAATACAAGTATTCCGAGCAGAGGCGCGCCATAATTAATGACTTGTGTAAGAAGGAATTCAGACATGTAAACTTGCCAGCTACGGCGCAGGAGCCGTCAGCGGGGGAACTGCTGTTGGTACAGAGTCAGGTATCGGCGGGGATTGATGCGCAAGGATCGTTTCCTTGACAATGTTCAGCACAAATCCATCCTGATCTGGATAATATTCTTCATTCAGAACTTTCAAACTTTTATCATGATCTTTTCTCGGTGAAATATTCAACGCTTCAAAGATCACTTCAGGCGGCACCTGATACGTTTGAGAAATAAAAGGAATGGTCATCCAGTCACGGATCAACCCGACATCTGTTTCAACTATTTCAACATTGCCGGGCGGCGCGGGACGGTGGCCATCGAACCTTCTAAAAGCACGGAAAGCGCGCATCCCAAAAAAAGCGGTGAATAAAATTCCAAGGATGATGATCCCCGCTATCAACGCGCGTTGTCCGCTGCTTGTGTTCAAAGGCATAAAATTTTACTCCTTCCACTCCAATTCAAAATCGCCGATGTAAACGGTATCGCCTTCCTGCACACCTGCTTCATGAAGAGCTTTATCTACGCCGAGTCTTTCCATAAGTTTTTGGAATCGACGGAGTGAACCATCATGCTCCCAATACGTCATCTTTGCGGATCGTTCGATGCCTACGCCGGTGACTCTCCACTTGTTCGACTCTTCCTGCTGGACCTCGAACTGGTTCGGGTCAACTGGCGGTTTATACACTGGGAGAGCTTCTTCCAACTCTTCGGCCGGGAGATCAGCCAGTTTGCGATGAGCGGCAATCAGAATGTCGCGTGTATTTGTGCGCGCCATGGCAGAGGCCGTAAATAACTCGATTTTTTTCTTTTTGAAACTTGCCTTGATGGTCTTTAATCGTTCCTGCACATCGGGTTGGTCAATTTTATTGAGCACCACGATCTGCGGCTTTTTGGCAAGGTTCGGGTCGAAGAGCGCCAACTCGCTGTTGATCTGGCTAAAGTCGGCCAGCGGATCTTCACCCAAACCGTCCACCATGTGAATCAGCACGCGTGTGCGCTGAATGTGACGCAGGAAATCATGGCCCAGACCAGCGCCTTCTGCCGCGCCTTCGATCAGGCCGGGGATGTCTGCCATGACGACGGTTGTGTCGGCGTCAATGTTTGCCACGCCGAGATTGGGTTCGAGCGTTGTGAATGGATAGTCGCCGATTTTTGGCTTGGCATTCGTCAACGCCGCGAGCAGGGTCGATTTCCCAGCGTTGGGCAGGCCGATGATGCCGATATCAGCTATCAGCTTAAGTTCGAGGCGCAGCTTTTTTTCCTCATGTGGTTCGCCGCGTTCAGCCATGCGTGGAGCTTGATTCCGTGATGTTACGTAATGCTGATTTCCAAGTCCGCCACGCCCGCCTTTGCATACCAACAATTGCTGACCCGCGGTTGTGAGGTCGCCTAGCAATGCGCCCGTTTCAGCATCGTAGATCACCGTGCCGGGTGGAATATAAATGATAAGGTCTTTCCCGCCGCGACCCGTCTTTTCTGAGCCGCCGCCATTTTTGCCCGGGTCAGCCGCGAACTTTTCATTCTGCCGAAACGCGGAAAGTGTATTGAGCGTGGCTTTTACCTCAAAGATGACATTGCCGCCCCGTCCGCCGTCGCCGCCGTCTGGCCCGCCAAGTGGTACAAATTTCTCGCGGCGGAAATGCACCATTCCGTCTCCGCCTTTGCCTGATTTTACGTGGATATTAACTTGATCTATAAACATGCCTCCATTATACATGGCTGGCGGGTATAAACCGCCATTTGGCGCTCTTGGAGTTGCTGTGACGCTTTGTGTTGTACACGGCCAACGGGAGTGACTAATTGCGTGGACTAACCACGAAGGCACGAAGCCTCCAAGCCACCAAGAATCCTTTGAGTCTCTGCGGCTTTGAGTCTTTGTGGTAAATAAAAGCCCATTCTTTTAGACACTCCCCGGCCAACACAAAAAACCTTTATTATCCGCTCTTTACCCGAATTTTCCGTGAATTCAATGTACCGAAAGGGTTTTATCACCTAATGCCCCGTCTGTTTTTCAAAAATGATCTGAAAATAATGTACTTAATTTGTTATTGTTACTGACCGTTCTTGTAGTAAGATTATTGTGCTTGGGAAATATTGTACGAGGAATTGAGAGGTTTAATATGGACGAGAAGAATGCTTTTGAAGAACAAATACCATCTCAACAGGGGGTGTTTCTGATCGTTAATCGCCAGATGATCCCGATTGTAAAAAATAAAACGACATTAGGCCGCCATTTGGAAAACGATATTGTTTTCCATGAAGATTTTTTATCACGGCACCACGCAGAGATCATTAATGAAGACGGGAAATATGTTTTGTATGACAAAAACTCCACTAGCGGCTCTTTTGTGAACGGCAAGAAGATAGAAAGATGTGTGCTTAACTCCGGAGATTTGATTTCTTTTGCAAATATCAACATCATGTTCGTAAATAATAATGCGAAAATTCAGGTCAAATCCACTGGGACAACGCAAACACTACGCAACCCTTCAGATTCTTGAGGAACTTATAAATGGATGAAGGTGCAATTCCCGTTATTCTTGTGATCGATGACGAGCCAGCCATTCGATTGGGAATCGTTGTTGCGATCAGACGGCATGGATTTCAAGTGATCGAGGCGGTGGATGGCCGGGATGGTTTGCAAAAGGCCAGACAACACCTGCCTGATCTAATCATTTCGGATGTGATGATGCCTCCTCCGGATGGGTTCGAGTTGAAACGACTGCTAAATACCGACCCGGCAACCACATCCATCCCATTTATATTTCTTACCGCGCGTTCGGGGAAGGATGACCGGCTTGCGGGCATCCGCGATGGCGCAGACGATTACATTGGAAAACCATTTGGCATGGATGAATTATTGGCGCGTATTGATGGCTTGCTGAAGCGCATCCAGACCGAGCGGAAACGCGGCCGTGAGCAGATGGCGGAGATCGCCCGTCAGGATATGGATAAGTTACGGGCTGAGATCCTTCAAAATTTCCATCATGAATTACGCACCCCATTGATGAATATCATTACGCCGTTGGAACTGGCGGTCAATCATAAATTCGATGACCCTGAACTGCAGAGTAATTTCCTAAGAACCGCGCTTTCAAATGTGGATAGATTGGAGTCGTTGGTTTCGGATATTATTATCCTTTCCAATATTGATCTTGGTAATCTGAACTCCATCAGGCAGTCCATAGATATTAATGTTCATGTTTTGAATCACATTTACAAACGGCTTGAAAAATATAACGGCAAGGGATTGAAATTCACTCATCAAATTTTCGGCGGGGGAGAGGTAAAGGCCGCAAGGAAGGAATTTACCCAGTCAGTTTTGCATCTTGTTGATAACGCGTTCAAATTCAGTCCGCAAAATGGACAAGTCAATATGGATATTTATACAGGCTCCAGTGGCGGGGTCAAAATCGAGATTTCTGATGAAGGCCCTGGGATCCCATTGGAATTTCGCGAGAAGGTCTTTGAAAAGTTTTATCAGATAAGCCAGGGAGATACCAGACAATACGATGGGCTTGGCGTGGGACTTACCATTGCGCGCGCCACCTTCCGTCACCTTGGCGGGGATGTAAGAATAGCGGATCGTCCCAAGGGGTGTTTGGTCCTGGCCGAGCTGCCAGACCTTCGACCGGAAGATATGGTTTATGGATGACAAAACAATTCCCATAAAAGCGCTTCCGCCTGAAATAAGGGCAAAGCTGGAAAAAAGGAAGACCAATTGGGAAGTCGATCAATTTGGCCGCGCCTTGTTCGAACAAACGGGGGAATGTGTATTTATTATAGACATGGACCTGCGTTACCTGACGGCGAACCGACAGGCTCTTCTTTTGCTTGGCTATAATGAAAGAGAGATCGCGGGAATGAGCGTCAGCAATGTCATATCAATGGGCGAATTGCTGGATCAACAAATTTCCACCGGCGATCAGGCGAATATTTATGAAAGGATTCTCAAGAAAAAAGACGGCACTCTGATCCCGGTTGAGATCGGCACATCCATTGTTTCCAATGAGAATGGGCTGCCAATTTATATTCAAAGTATCGTCCGTGATATTTCAGATCGAAAGCTCACTGAAAAGATCCTGAAAAAGAATAGCCGCATCCTGTCCGTGATCAGCGAAGCGACCGCCCGATTGTTCCGCTCCCCGAATATCGAGTCTGGTATTTCGGAAGTATTGGGTTCATTGGGAAACGTTCTGGAGATGTTTTGCTGCGTAATTTTTGAGATCGAGCAGTTTTCCGCTACTCCCCAGGTACATGTTAAATACCGCTGGACGGAATATTCCGCGGTTGATTTCGATATGGAGGCGGCCATTGAACCTTTTGTCAACAGGATGAATTTGGAGCCTGATGCGGTTCTTTCTGAAATAAAAATAAACGGAACAAAGTCCATTTCAGAGTATTCTTTTCTGGCGATCCCGATCCAGGGGACTTTAGGTTCACGCGGATTCCTGGGATTGTTTGACCGCGAAAATAATCTTTCCTGGCTGATCGCAGAGTTTGATGTGGCGCAGACCGCTACAAACCTTATTGGGGCGGCTTTGCAGCGTATCCAATATGAAGAAACGATCCGTCTGAACGAATTTAGAAATCGCATGATCGTGGATGCATTCCCCGACCTGTTGATCCGAATCAACTCGGATGGTTTGATACTGGATTACAGTTCCAGCCCAAATCATCCTTTGTTCATTCACCGCGACATGATCTCCGGTAAAAAACTTGTTGAAACCTGGCCCGAAGAGATCGTCAGCATGATTCTGGGGGACGCGAATAAGGATTCCTTTACGGCTGATTTTTGGCTGGAGGGATTTCAACTGCCATTTAGCAGCAGCGTTTATGAATCCAGGCTTCATCCGATCAACCCCCATGAAGCGTTGATCATTGTCCGCGATATTACGGATATGGTGCGTCTTAACGAGATGAAAACCGATTTTATCAACCGGGCCTCGCACGAATTGCGGACTCCTTTAACCGCAGTTATTTTGCTGGCTGACCTTATTCAACAGGGTGGA
The DNA here is from genome assembly GCA_013140605.1 of Anaerolineales bacterium. GTDB lineage: Bacteria > Chloroflexota > Anaerolineae > Anaerolineales > Villigracilaceae > Villigracilis. The sequence goes on along the minus strand of JABFSL010000130.1, from coordinate 6,465 downwards.
ACAGAGGAGGAATTGCAGGAATATTGGCGTATTCTTCGGGGCGAATTGACCCGTCAGAAAAACCTGATCGACCGCCTTCTTATGGCAGGGCGCCTTGAAAGCGGCATGATGAAATTGGAAAATGTGCCGCTGGACATTATCCCGGCGTTGGTCGATTCGATTCAGGCTGTCAAACCGATCGCAAACAAGAAATATATTGAGTTGATCCTGGAGGCTCCGCAAGACCCTGTGAATATTATTGGAGATAACAGCGCACTCCAACAGGTTTTCATTAATCTGGTCACCAACGCTACGAAGTTTTCACCCGAGGGCGGCAAGGTTTCAGTTGCTGTTGGTTTTTCAGAGGGATTTGTGGATGTTTCAGTAACCGATCAAGGCATGGGCATCGCGGCGGACGCCATTCCGCATTTGTTCGAAAAATTCTATCGCGCAAAAAATGTCACGGTCGCTGAGATTCCAGGCAGCGGTATCGGCTTGTATATTGTTAAATCAATTGTGGAAGAGTTGGGCGGGAAAATTGAGGTCAAAAGTGAATTGAATAAAGGGACCACGTTCATGGTTCGCTTAAGACAAGCTGCTTGATTACTTGAGTTTAGAGTCAAAAAACCTTTGCCGCGAATTTCGCCAATTCACGCGGATGATCAGAAAAAATCAGTGAAAATCCGCGTAACACCGCACTGGCGCGCGGCGCAAGTGTTCGCGGCAAGACAGCCATATGCTGGCGGCTAAAAAAACCAACTCTAAACTCAAGTGATTATAATGATACAAAAAAACTGGAGACGATCAACGTCTCCAGTTTTGTATTAATCTTCGTCAACAAAAAAGCGCAGACGGCTTAAGCTGCTCCACTCAGTGGTTTCATCTTCATACTCCACCTCTACACGATCACCGTCTACCTCAAGGACAAGCACATCGTAATATAAATTATCCTGCGCTGACTTGCACTCAACTTCATCGTCCACCTCAACGATAAACTCCTCAAGATAGTCTGCGTTGGTCCATTCTTCCTCGCCGGTGTCAAAGCGGACAAATATATCGTCGCCATTGATTGTAACGATCGTGGCGGGATAAAAGTATTCATCCTCGTCCCAAAATGTGAACACGCGGTTGCCTTCAGTCCAATATTCCATTGTTATATCCTTTTTTAGATTATTTGATTTATTTCGCCATTCATTATAGCAAAGGAAAGAGTCGGGCAAATCCATCACCCGACTCCCTATTCCTAATTCCGAATCCCCAATTTACTTCTTCTTTCCAAACTTCTTCATCAAAACGTCTGTCAAGGTCGGCTGGCCAATCTCTTGCAACTCATAACGCACACGCTGGTGCGGCTTCGTGATCTTCATGACGCGGGAAAGATCGATCGGTGTACCGATAATGACTAGGTCCACATCGGACTTGTTGATTGTTTCTTCGAGTTCCCTGGTCTGCTTGTCACCATATCCCATTGCGGGGAGAATGGTTCCAGTCTTCGGATACTTCACAAATGTCGCTGCAATTGAGCCAACCGCAAAAGGGCGCGGGTCAACAATTTCCTTCGCGCCGAATCGTCGGGCGGCGATATAACCAGCACCATAGGCCATCTCACCGTGAGTCAGAGTCGGGCCGTCTTCCACCACCAAAACGCGCTTGCCCTGGATCGCATCGGGGTCATCCACAAAGAGGGGAGAGGCCGCTTCGATCTGTGTCGCATTCGGATTCAGTTTGCGAAGCGATTCGCGCAGCTTGATGACATTTTCCGCATCCGCTGTATCCACTTTATTGATGACGAATACATCCGCCATGCGCACATTTGTCTCGCCGGGATAATAAGTGGATTCATGTCCGGGACGGTGCGGGTCAGCTACAACAATTTGCAGGTCAGGCACATAGAACGGGAAGTCGTTATTTCCGCCGTCCCATAAAATAATATCCGCTTCCGCTTCAGCCTTGCGAATAATTTTTTCATAATCAACGCCCGCGTAAATGATCACGCCGTTATCGATGTGAGGTTCGTATTCCTCGCGTTCCTCAATGGTGCATTGATACTCATCGAGATCGTCATAGTTTGCGTAGCGCTGAACTTCCTGCGCGACAAGATTTCCATAAGGCATCGGATGACGAATGGCGGCGACCTTGTATCCCATTTCCTGGAGGATCAAAGACACGCGCCTCGTGGTCTGACTTTTGCCTGATCCCGTCCGAACGGCGCTGATCGACACGACAGGTTTGGTGGACTTGATCTGCGTGTTCTTCGTGCCCATGATGCGGAAGTCTGCGCCTGCGGCATTGACCATGCTGGCTTTGTGCATCACATATTCATGCGGCACATCGCTGTACGAGAAGACAACCTGCTCCGCGCCGTGCTTCTTGATAAGGTCGAGAAGCTCTTCCTCTGCATGGATGGGAATCCCTTTCGGGTACTGCGCACCAGCCAACTCCGTCGGGTAGACGCGTCCTTCGATGTCAGGGATTTGAGTCGCTGTAAAAGCCACGACCTCATAATCCTTGTTTCCGCGGAAGAACGTGTTGAAGTTATGGAAGTCACGTCCTGCCGCACCCATGATGATTGTTTTGATAGGCATAATAATTAATCTCCTATTTCTAAGCCGCACTGAGGACAGTGTCCGCGAGTCTCCGCTTTGGTTTTGAGACTCTACGTTTTTACCCAGCACGACGTAATACACAACGATTATAAAGAAAACAGGCTAAACGCATAGAGAACGTTTAGCCTGTTTATTACATGACCTCTGGCGCTTGAATGTCCAGTAAGCGAAGCGCATTTTCTATCGTTTGCTTTGCCGCCATCACCAATTGCAAACGCGTGTTTCGTGTTTTTTCATCATCTGTCTGCAATACATTCACCGCATGATAAAAGGAGTGGAATGCATTCGCCAGATCATACGCGTAGGCCGCCATCACCAGCGGACGATACTCATTCGCCGCCTGTTCCACCGTCTGCGGGAAGCGCGAGATGAGTTCGATCAATTCGATCTCATGTTTGGTGAGTTCGTAGTCGAAAGCGATGCTCTGAGCCTGTCGAAGAGTCGAAGGTCCAAGGTCGCCTGACTTTTGACTTTCGACCCTCGACTTCTTTAGGATTGAGTTTGCCCGCACATAAGCATTCTGAATATATGGCCCCGTTCTTCCATCAAAGGAAAGTGCCTCGTTGATATCGAAGACAATATCCTTGTTGTTATCCACCGAAAGCATGGAGTAGACCAGCGCACCCAAGCCAATTTGAGTCGCGATCTTTTCGCGCTCACTGACAGGAACATCGCCGCTCTTTTCAGATTCAACCGCCAGTACACGCCTGACCGCTTCATCTGCCACATCCTTGAACAGGACCACATGTCCGCGCCGCGATGACATGGCTCCCTCGGGCAGGCTCACAAAGCCATATCCCAGGTGATGGCATTTCTCGGCTTGCGGGAAACCCCACAACTTCAAAATGGCAAAGGCCTGTTGCAAGTGCAATGATTGGCGCACATCCACAACGTAGATGGAACGGTCAACCTGATATTGCTCAAACTTCATTTTGGCCAATGCAAGATCTTTTGTAAGATACAGCGTTGTGCCATCTGAACGTAAAAGAACATTGGTGCGATATTTTTCTTTTGTCAGCCCAAGCTTCTCGTCGATCTTTACGATCACCGCGCCGCCCTGCGGACGTTCGTCAGTGGCGATATCTCTTGCGATTAATTCATCAACGATCACTTTGGATGGTTCGTCGACATCGCTTTCGTAGAACCAAACATCAATTTTGACATCGAGCATTCGCAGCACGTCGCGCAGTTCTTCCAGACTCCACTCGCGGGTCATGCGCCATAAACCGCGCACATATTCATCGCCTTCATCCCATTTGCGATACATCTCGCGGCGCCCGGCTTCGTAGCCTTCGCGCTTCGCAGTTTCTTCAGGTGTTTCGTTGCCTTTCTTTTCCAGCAGGGCAGTGGCTTCCACATAAAGTTTGGCAAGCCATTGACCGCGTTCATGCACACCGTCAGGTTCCTGTCCCTTGTATAGTTTGTCATAAACCCACATGGTGGTGATAACGCTAAGTCCCAAGTCGCCTGGGTAAGAAGCGCGGATCGTTTCATACCCGGCAAATTCAGCCAGTCTTGCGAGCGCTTCACCCAGGATCGTATTGCGCGCATGTCCAATATGGAACGAGTGATGCGTATTCAAATTGGCATACTCAACCATGACGCGCTCGTTTTTCTTTGCGCCCCGACCAAAGTCCGCGCCAAAGGTGAGTACTTCATTTATAACCCGATTTGCATACAGGGCAGTTGAAAAATATAAATTGAGATAGCCTTTAACCGCGTCAATGCGACTGATCCCATCCACGCCTCCGATCTGCGCCTTGACCTGCTCGGCCATCTCCTGCGCTCTCTGCGGGACGGGTTTTCCGCCCTTGCCAGCGCGCGCTTCATTGGCGGCGGTCTGAAAGAATGATGTGGCAAAACCCCATTCGCCTGAAAAGGGAATGGGCTGCCATTTAAGCTCAGCCAGCGGAATATCGTTCGCGGCACAGAACTCTTTGATTTTTTCTTCGATGATTTGCTGTTCTTTTTTAAACATAAGCGGAGCAATCCTGTGGATGGTTTTTGGATTATATCAAATGGAATTGATTCAGCGGTCTCAACTCCGAAGGAGTGGGATGATTATAGTTTTCAGCAGGAACAATAGACATAACCCCATAGGGGTGTCAGATCCCTTGAAGAATATGTCATCGTTTCGGGATTGACCAGACTATGATTGATTTATTCTACAATCTTGTCATCCCTTCGGGATTTGAGATACTTGAATGCAAGAGGCGCAGACTTCAATCGCTCAATCACTTTTTCTGCACATTCTATGGGACTTAATAATGATGTGTCCACTTCGAGATCATATTTTGTATATTTGTGGATGACATTGAATTGGTCACGGGCTTGTCCCAGCGTGCGGTCTTTTCTGTCGCGTTCGCGCTGCTCCAAAACTCCCAGCGGACAATGGATGCCGATCAGATATGCGTTTATGTCTGCGAAGAGATTCGCACATTCGTCCACCCAGGCTTTTTCCACGAAGACGTGGTCGGCGACTACATTGTTTCCGCGCGAAGCGGCTGCTGCTATCGCGTGGTGCATGCCTGAGAACAGAACCAGCCCCACAGGTCCAGATTGATGCGCCTTTCCCAGCACATCATCCCAAAGCGGACGGTCGAGATATCGCTTGGGAAGCATCCAGATGAAGCGGTCAATTCCCATATCCAGATATGGCTCTTGCAATTGATTTTGCAAAGCCTTGAGCAGGCTGGTCTTGCCCGAAGATGAAGCGCCGTTGATGAAAATGATCGTGGACATATAACGAAAACGGGAGCACCGATTAAGGGCACTCCCGCTTAATGACTTTCAAATTAAAACGCAGCTTATTTCTTGGAAGCGGCTTTCTTCTTCTTGGGAGCGGCTTCTTCGACAACTGGGGGAGCGGCAATGAAAGCGGCGAGGCGCTTCATGAGACGGCCCTTGCGACGGGATGCGTTGTTAGGGTGGATCACGCCTCTTTGAGCGGCGCTATCCAGAGTGCTGATTGCTTTGAGAACAGCTTCTTTTGTGTTGGGATCGTTCTCTACGAAAGCTTCGCGGGCGGCGGTAATAGCAGTACGAGCCGCGCCACGGAAATTGCGGTTACGAATGCGGCGCTTTTCGTTCTGACGATTGCGTTTGATTTGTGACTTAATGTTAGCCAAGGTCTTCCTCCAAAAAATTACTTACTTTTCTTTTACGACAGCGCTGTATTTTACATGAGGGGTGGGTATTTGTCCAGTAAATTTCCATGCGATTCCAGTTACACATAAAAAGTGTCCCGCGTTTTTCGGGACACTTTTTATGTGGGAAAACTTAGTTGATTGGTGTAAATGTGGCCGTGGGGAGCGCTGTGCCAGGTCCCGGCGTGACAGGTGTGCTCGTTGGCGGGCGTGTTGGTGTGGGAGTGACCATGTTGGCAGGGACGATCAACAAATCACCAACTGAGATGGCGTTTGGATCTGTGATGTTGTTCTCTTTGATGATATCGTCAATTGTGCTGTTGTATAAAGCCGCAATGGCGCCCAGGGAGTCGCCAGCCTGAACAATATAATTGATCTTTGTGCCGCGCGGCAGATCTGCTGGTATGGGAGTGGATGTTGGGAATGGCATACCTGGAGCGGGGAGCAGAAGATCCTGGCAGGAGACGATGTTTTGGGTGGTTGGGTCTACACCTATTGGGCAGCCTGTTGTTTCGTTTATTCCGCCATAGGGATTGAGCAGCAATATCCATGCAATTCCATCATCGCCAAGATTGTATTTTTGGACAATCGAGAAAAGCGAATCGCCATCCTGCACCCTGTAGTTGAACGGCGCCGAGAAGGTTGCCGTGGGAGTTACCGTGGGCGTTTCTGTGGCGGTCGAAGTCGATGTGGGTGTGGATGTGTTGGTCGGGGTAAAGGTCAGGGTTGGGGTG
>JABFSL010000058.1 GCA_013140605.1 Anaerolineales bacterium | reverse complement strand
AATTAGTAGCGGTCAGTTAATTATCCTGGAAAATGGCGCTCAGTCCATTACAAGCGACGCGCTTGCCATTGCCCTGCTCCACTGGAATGGACTACAGGATAGGGTCACTCAAATCACAGAGGCGTATCACAAAGATATGCCATTACGGCGCGGAATTCCACGCGAAGAATTAAAGAGTAAATTAAAAATAACACCGCGTATTTTTAATTCTGCCATTTCATTACTCGTAAAGCAAAACTCTGTGCTAGAAGCGGGCAAGTCTGTATCGCGCCCGGGGCATGAGATAAAGTTCAATGGGGCAGACCAGCTCAAAGTTAAAGAATTGATTCGGAAGTTTGAGTCGAATCCGTATGGCGGGCCGAGCGTCAAGGAATGTCAGAATGAGGTCGGCGAAGAAATCGTCAATGCGTTAATCGAATTGGGTGAGTTGGTGGCAGTTTCGCAGGATGTGATTTTTCGTAAAAAAGATTACGATGAGATGGTCAAAAAACTTCGCGCTGAAATTCAGCAAAAGGAACAGATCACACTGGCTGAAGTGCGCGACCTTTTCAACACCAGCCGCAAGTATGCGCAGGCTTTCCTTGAACATTTGGATTCAAGCGGCGTCACAATGCGGAGTGGTGACTTTAGAAAGTTGAGGACATAATGTGCGGAAGATTTACACTTACTGTTGACCCTGCCGAATTACAGGATGCTTTCGGCGATTTTATTTTTCCCGATCAATTCGCGCCGCGATTTAACATCGCACCATCGCAGCCTGTTCTTGCAATTCCAAATAATGGAAAGAACACGGCCGATTTTTTTCTATGGGGATTGATTCCATCGTGGTCGAAAGATCCCAGCATCGCAAATAAGCTGATCAATGCGCGCGGCGAAACCATCGCGGAAAAGCCATCCTTCCGCGGCGGATTTAAATACAAGCGCTGTCTCATTTTGACCGACGGTTTTTACGAATGGAAAGCGGTTGAAGGCGAGAAAACAAAAACGCCGTATTTCATTCACATGAAGGATAGAAAACCATTTGCCTTCGCGGGCTTGTGGGATGAATGGCAATCGCCTGATGGCGGCTCATTGCGCACCTGCACCATCATCACCACCGAGCCAAATGAATTGATGTCAACTTTGCACAACCGCATGCCTGTGATTTTGGATCAAGCGGATTATTCCCAATGGCTGGACCCCGCGCCACAGACGCCCGAAAGCCTGCTCCCGCTCATTCGGTCTTTCCCAGCGGACAGGATGTCTGCCTACCCCGTTTCGACAATGGTCAACAGCCCAGGCAATGACCGCGCTGAATGTATTTTGCCTATATAACCGTTACCGTTAACCGTCACACCTGCACTGGCGTGCAGCGCCAGTGCAGGTGTGACGAAAATATAAATGACCAAACTTCGCATCCTTCTCTCACAACGCTTTCCCGCATTAGCCTCCCGTGACTTTTCCATCTTCTGGGTGGGACATTTGTTTTCGCTGATCGGCACATCCATGCAAAGCACAGCCCTGCCATTGCTGGCCTATCGCATCAGCGGCCGTCCATTTGACTTGGGGCTGATCGGTTTCGCAACCACCCTGCCAACCTTTTTTCTAGCCCTGCCCGGCGGAGTCCTGATCGAGCACGTGGACAAACGCAAAGCCATTATCTTTTTACAAATCGTCATGATGCTGGATACTTTCGTGCTTGCGTTCCTTGCTTTGAGTGGAGTTATTCAGATCTGGCAGATCGTAGTCACATCCCTTATCCTCGGCACGGCCAGCGCATTTGAGATCACGGCACGTCAGGCCATGTTAATAGAACTGACCGGGCGTGAGGCGCTTCCAAACGCCATTGCTTTACAATCCACAGCTTTTAATCTATCACGCGTGCTTGGTCCCGCGCTCGTCGCGCCCATATTACTTTTATCTTCAAGGAATGGAGAAGGCTGGATCTTTCTTCTCAACGGAATCAGTTACGCCGCCATCATCATCGGCCTATTTTTTGTGCATGCAAAATACAAAGCTCCCGTGTCACCGCGCACGCGCCCCATTATGGAGGAGTTCCGCGAAGGCACGCAATATCTCGTCAAGAATTCATCGGTAGGATTGATCATCGTCATCGCAGCCACCATTGGCATCTTCGCCATGCCGATCACACAGCAACTGCCTGTCGTTTCAAAGGATCTGCTCGGGCAAATCGGGGATACCAAAAGTGTTGTGGATCTGAGAAACAGTCTGCTTTATACAGCGCAGGGAGTCGGCGCATTGACTGCGGCCTTCTCCATCGCGATGAACAATACCGCGCGCTGGCGCGGACTTCGCTTGATCTTGGGAGAAGCGGCTTTTATCCTTGGGATGATCGCGATCCCATTTTCGCGTTCGTTATGGCCGACCCTGATCATCATTGCGTTGATGGGCTGGGGCGCGGTCACACAACTCGCCACAATGAACACGTTGATCCAATTGCAAGTGCCAGATAATTTGCGCGGACGTGTCTTCAGTATTTATCTTTGGGCTTTGCAGGGCGTGGCGCCATTCGGCAGTCTGCTGATCGGCTGGATGACACAGGAGCTCAGCCTTTCAAGGACTGCGCTAATTTGCGGGGTGATCTCGCTCGCCATTATTGGCGGAATTCAGGTTTTTCAGCCAAAAGTCCGCCAGGTGACGGTGGCCGACGGGTTAACGTAGGATTAGCGTTTGGCACACTCCTTGACTGTGATTTTTTGCCCATGTTATGATGACTACCATGCAAAACGATTTTAACGAAGATGCTCCCAAGTCAAATATAAAACAGGAGGATGATTCCCCACCATTGCGGCAGCGTAGTTTTTTCACGCGCTGGATGAACAACCTCGTTCAAATGGGGCTGGGCGAATCATTATTGCGCATTGGAACGAATCTATTTTCCATTATCGCAATCGGGATCGTGATCCTGCTTGTGCAGGCTTTTTACCGTCAGACGCCGAACGCGTTTTCAGGAAACAGCGGGCAGGCTTCAGGTCCCGCTCCGACCGCTGTAGTTGACATCAATACCATCCCAGCCTTGGATATTCCTGTTATTTCAGGAATCGCTCGCGGGGCGCAGATCCACACAAATATCCCGTCACGGCCGCGAGATGAAATTACAATGTATACCGTTCTGGATGGTGATACTGTTTTTGGCATCGCGGAAAAATTTGGGCTTGAGCCGCAAACTATTTTGTGGGGCAACTACAATCTGTTACTGGATGATCCGCATTCATTGAAACCGGGTCAGGAATTGACCATTCTGCCGATAAATGGTGTCTATTGGGAATGGCTGGGCGGTATTCCTTTTGGAGAGTGGGCAAAATTTTATGGTGTGACAGCCGCGGATGTTATTGAGTATCCCGCAAACAGTATTGATCCAACTACCATTGGTGATTATGAAAACGCGAACATCAAGACGGGTACGTGGTTGATCATTCCCAATGGAGCGAGGGAATTTGTGAACTGGAGTGCGCCGCTTGGTGTGACGAGAGAAAACCCCGCTTCTGCGCGCGTACTGGGGGAGGGTGCCTGCGGACCGATCAGCGGCGGCGCTGTGGGATATGGCGCATACATTTACCCGACGAACAAACATTATCTATCTGGCTTTGATTACTCAGAAAAAACCAATCATCGCGGACTTGATTTTGCCGGCAATGAAGGCGAGGGAGTCTATGCCGCAGATGCAGGCGTGATTGTATATTCGGGCTGGAATAATTACGGCTATGGAAACATGATCATGATCGATCATGGAAATGGGTTTCAATCCTTATATGCCCACTTGAGCGTGATCTCACGCGGCTGCGGCCAAAGTGTTGGCCAGGGCGAGGAGGTTGGCGCAGTTGGTTCCACAGGCCGTTCCTCGGGTGCGCACTTGCATTTTGAATTAATGGCCGGCGCAAAAGTAAATCCGTGGGATTATCTGCCGCCGCCGTAATGACTTGCCAAAGCAGAAAGCCTATACTATAATCTGCGTCGCTTCCCCGGGTGCGTAGCTCAGCTGGTTAGAGTGCATGTATCACACACATGAGGTCGAGGGTTCGAGTCCCTCCGCGCCCACAAAAAAACTGTCGAAAGGCAGTTTTTTTATTTCCCGCGTATATCATCCTTTTGTTTTCCTTAATTCTCAAAAAGGTATAATGGACTCAACCGCCATGCGAAGTTCATCCTTCATCTCACGTTCATCCCAATATCTTCTCGCATTTGGATTCATTGCCCTGGTCACGATGATTCTATTCACTTTGCGTGACGCACTCGACACTACGCTGGTTGCCCTTCTATATTTAATTCCGCTCGGCTTGATCACCGCTTATTGGGGGCTTGGCCCAGGCATTACCAGCGCATTGACTACCTTCCTGACATTCAATTATTTTTTTATCAAGCCCTATTACACCTTTTCTGTTCACCGCCCAACGGACGTGGTGATCCTTGTCATATTTTTGATCGTGGCAATTGTGATCAGCCAGTTGGTGGGGCGTATGCAGGTCAGCCTTGCCGCTGCCACAGCGCGCGAACGTGAAGCCACGCGGCTTTACGAACTCAGCACCGCACTCGCTGGTTTGCACGATGACCATGCCATTGCCCAGATCCTTGCTAAACAGGTGCAGGAGGTTTCGCAGGGTGAAGCAGTGGAGCTAAGCGTCACCGGGTTGCAGCCTTTTTCTTTTTTCCTGCCTGAAGCACATCAGCCGAATCGTCAGCCAGAATGGGTTGTGCCTATCGAGGTGGCGCGAGGCGTTCTCGGGGAGATTCGGCTTTGGAGAGCGGCACCAGCACTAACGTCCAGTGAGAAGCGCTTGTTGCAGACCTTTGCCAGTCAGGGTGCATTGGCGCTCGAGCGGGCGCGGCTTGCGCAGGCTGAGTCGCGTGCAAAAGTCCTCGAAGAAAGTGATAAGTTGAAATCCGCGATATTATCGTCGGTTTCGCACGAACTGCGGACTCCGCTTTCCACCATCAAAGCCGCGGCTTCGAGTTTGAGAAGCGACGATGTCCATTGGGATTCAGCAGTGCGGCCTGAGTTGATCGCTGCAATAGATGATGAAGCAGATCATTTGAATATGCTGGTCGGTAACCTGCTCGACATGTCGCGCATTGAGTCAGGTGTTCTAAAGCCGAAGCGCGAGTGGAATATTTTGCCTGAGATCGTCGGGAGTGTTCTGGCGCGCATGAAGCATCTGGCGGAGGAGCATCGCATTGAAGTGGATGTGCCTGAAAGCCTGCCACTCGTGCCAGTGGACTATGTGCAAATGGAACAGGTCTTCACGAATCTGGTCAGCAACAGCGTGAAGTATGCGCCAGAAAAAACCGTGATCCGTGTACGCGCATTTGTGGAGAGTGACTCTATTCATGTAGTGGTCAGCAATCAGGGGCCGCAGGTGCCGCAGGAACATCTCGAACGAATCTTCGATAAATTTTTCCGCATCACCGCCGCGGACCGTGTCACAGGCACGGGGCTTGGACTTTCGATCTGCAAGGGAATTATCGAAGCACACGGCGGGCGGCTGTGGGCGGAGAATGTGCCAGATGGCCTGGCTTTTAATTTCACCTTCCCATTAATTTGGGAGGGTGTTTCGCCCCCAACCATGCCAATGGATACGGAGAACGAATGACCAACGCACCGCATATTCTCGTCATTGATGATGAACCGCAGATCCAGCGCGCCATTCGAACCATCCTGACCGAAAAGGGATTCAAGGTGACGACGGCAAGTCGCGGCGAAGAAGGACTGACGCTTGCCGCAACGAATGAACCTGATATCGTAATTCTTGATCTGGGACTGCCCGACATGGACGGCGTTGAAGTCTGCACACGTCTGCGTGAGTGGACGCAATGCCCGATCATTATTTTGTCTGTGCGTGACAGCGAACGCGATAAAGTGGCCGCACTCGATAAAGGCGCGGATGATTACCTGACAAAACCATTTGGCATTGAAGAATTGCTGGCGCGTGTGCGAGTGGCATTGCGTCATTCCACAAGCAAGCAGGGAACACAAAGCAAAGTGATCAAAGCAGGCACGCTCACGATTGATCTTGTGTGGCATATTATCAAGCGCGGCGAAGAAGAAATTAAATTAACCGCCACTGAATATAAATTGCTGGCTTATCTTGCCGCCAATCATGGGCGCGTGCTCACGCATCAAAGCATTCTTACAAATGTCTGGGATCCCGCCGACGCAAATCACACCGAATACCTGCGCGTTTATATGCGCCAACTCCGCAAGAAACTGGAGGTTGATCCTGAACGTCCGCAGTTTATTCTCACCGAACCTGGAATTGGATATCGCTTTATCGCGGATGAATAAAACGGAGTCCAAAGTCTCCGACTTTGGATTTACACCTGCTCCAACATCAGGAGATGTTGGATTCCAAATTTACCTTACAACGCCCTTGCAAAAGGGCGTTTTTATTTGTTCTTTATGTGATTGCCCGAATTTTTTGTCACCGTTTTATGCGGGATGGATAGGATTAACTCATCCATGAGGTGACATGAACAAACTTGACGTAAGCCCCCCATCTTTGACAGTATCTCCCGCTTCATTCTCCGACCTTCAGCCTGTTCGCCGACTAATTGTCCTTGTGCCTGAATCCGAGGCGGATTCTGCTCTCACGGCGCGAAAAATCTGGGAGTTGGCGAATGCTCTCGAAAGCCGCGTCCAGTTTCTCGGTCTAAGCAAAGATGCGGAACATGAGCCAGGTGTGCGCAGGCAGCTTGTAACCCTATCCGCAATGGTGGGGGATGACAATATTTTCGTCGATTCAAAAATAGAATTTGGAAATGACTGGTTGAGCGTGGTGAAGTCCGAATGGCGTGAAGGGGATGTGATCGTCTGCTTTGCGGAACAACGCTCTGGCCTGGCGCGCAAACCGCTAAACCAAATTCTGGAATCAAATTTGAATGCCACTATCTATATGATGGCTGGCATCCATCAACAGGAAGACCGCCTGCATTTAAGTTGGATGTTTAATGCAATGGCATGGGCGGGCTCCATCGGGATCATCCTTGGTTTCTTGTGGCTGCAATCAAAGCTCACTCAAATCCCCACAGATTGGGCACATACAACATTGCTTTACATCTCTCTCTTTGTTGAAGTTGGATCGATATGGGCGTGGAATAACCTGTTCGATAAGTACACTGAAAAATAATCAATCAAGCTGGAAAATATGATCAAACACGCAGATAACTCACAAACCGCGATTATTGAACGAGTCGCAGATTACGAACCACCGCGCACCTTCCGTTCATGGCTGATCGGCCGTCCTCTCTCCACCGCCGATGCATCCCACCAGACGATCGGAAAAGTTGTCGGGCTTGCCGTTTTCGCATCGGATGCGCTTTCGTCCACCGCGTATGCCACTCAGGAAATTTTGGGAGTCATTGCCGCCGCAGGGACAATTGCTTATGGATATTTATTCCCCATCTCTCTTGCGATCATTACCTTGCTGGCGATTGTTACCATTTCCTATGAGCAGACGATTCATGCCTACCCTGGCGGAGGCGGTGCCTACATTGTGGCACGCGATAATCTCGGCGAATTGCCGGCGCAGACGGCTGGGGCGGCGCTGCTGACAGATTACATCTTGACTGTGTCCGTTTCCATTTCGGCTGGCGTTGCTCAAATTGTATCTGCCTACCCTGGTCTGTTTCCATACCGCGTATTGATCGCTGTGATCGCTGTGTTTTTTATCATGTTGATCAACTTGAGAGGCGTGAAAGAGTCTGGGACAGCATTTGCCGTTCCAACCTATTTTTTCGTGGTTATGATGGTGTTTACTGTCGGGTTCGGGATATTCCGTTACTTTACCGGTTCGCTTGGCATGGTTGTGGATCCTCCGCACTTTGAGGCAAAACATATTCTTTCAGCGATTACGCCGTTCATTTTGCTTCATGCTTTTGCCAACGGCACAACAGCCCTTACCGGTGTGGAAGCCATCTCAAATGGTATTACCGCCTTCAAGGAACCGCGCAGCAAAAACGCGGGCATCACCCTGATCTGGATGTCTTTGATCCTGGGCGCATTATTCCTTGGGCTTTCATTTCTTACCGGCAAGGTACAGGCTGTATTTTCTGAGGAAGAAACTGTCATTTCTCAACTGGCGCGAACGATCTACGGCGGCAGAGGCATTCTATATCTCATGTTGATCTCTGGCACCACGGTCATTCTTATGATGGCGGCGAATACAGCCTTTGCAGATTTTCCCCGTTTGGGCGCGCTTCATGCCGGCGATGGATTCCTTCCGCGCCAGCTTACCTATCGCGGAAGCCGTTTGGTTTATTCACGAGGCATTGTGTCTCTGGCGGTAATTGCGTCCATACTAATTATTATTTTTCAGGCCAGTGTGACACGGCTCATCCCGCTTTACGCCATTGGGGTGTTCCTTTCCTTTACGCTCTCACAAACTGGCATGGCGCGCCGCTGGTGGAAAATAGGCCATTTGAAGGAGGGTGTGGTCATTGTTGAGCCGGGTTCCACGCTGAAATATGAAAGCGGCTGGCAGTATAGAATGGTGATCAACGGTTTTGGCGCCATTTGTACAGCGGTCGTAATGGTTGTTTTTGCAGTCACAAAATTTAGAGAGGGTGCCTGGGTGGTGCTTATCCTGACGCCTGTTCTGGTAACCATCTTTTTTTCAATTCATCATCACTACAAGGGACTTGCCAAAAAGCTTTCGCTCGATAATTTCGGCGTCATTCCGCCACACACCATTCGCCACCGCGTGATCATGCCGGTCAGCGGTGTGCATCAGGGCACTCTGGCCGCGCTTCATTACGCGCGCATGTTGTCGGATGATATAACAGCAGTCCATGTCACGATTGAACCCGCGGATGCTGAAAAAGTCCGCCAAAAGTGGGAAACCTGGGGCGAAGGCGTACGCATAGTGATGTTGGACTCGCCCTATCGCCTCTTCCTTGAACCCATATTGGCCTATATCGCTGACATTGCGAGCCAACGTCAGCCCGGCGAAACCATCACCATTGTTGTGCCTGAATTTGTTTCAGAAAGCCGCCTGACTGGCGCATTGCACACGAACACCGCGGACCTGCTGCGCAGTCAACTTAAACGCCAGCATGGCATTGTTATCATTAACGTGCCTTATCATGTGCATGAAGAAGTTGGCGAGCATTAATTTCCTGATATAAAATTCATCTTGTACAAGAAAATAATAAAGCCCGTTTCAATGGTGATTGAAACGGGCTTTATATTGCGCCATCATCAATCATGCACCTTGAGTCGATATCCCACTCCAGCCTCGGTGTGGATGTAAGTTGGTCGGGCTGGATCAGGTTCGAGTTTGGCGCGCAAGTTGCTGATGTTGACCCGCAGGGTGTGCATATCATCGTACCCTTCCCCCCAGATTCCAAGAAGAAGCTGGCGGTGAGTTAATACTTTCCCAGCATTATTAGCCAATAGGCGCAGAATATCATATTCCGTGGGAGTCAATTGAACTTCGTTCTCTTTCACAGTGACAGCTCGTCGCGAATAATCCAACAATAACCCACCTGTAGAAAATACGGGCTCGTTCGCGCTGGTAACCTGTCTGCGTTGAATAACACGTATGCGGGCCAGTAATTCACTGTTGCCAAAAGGCTTGGTTAAGTAATCATCCGCTCCCGCATCGAGCGCGGCGACCTTATCCTGTTCGGCTTCGCGGACGGAGAGAATGATGATGGGTATCTGCGACCATTCACGCAGGCGGTGTGTGACCTCAATCCCGTCAATGTCTGGAAGGCCTAGATCAAGAATGATTAGGTCAGGGCGATGCGCAAGGACTGCGTTCAAGGCCTCCTGTCCATTGGAAGCTTCGTATACATCGAATCCCTGCGAAATTAATATGGGACGCAAGTAGCGCCTGATCGATGCTTCATCATCTACAATCAAAACCCGCTGCCATGATTCCATGATCTGAATTTATCCTTTATTTAAAATATTTAAGCTGCAAAGCCATTTCGAATTTAGTGTATGCAATTGTCCGTCAATCCAGGGGCAAGATATAGGGTAGACGCGTCAAGAAAAGGTCAAGATTCCCTGTTATTTTGATCCTTTTCTTGACATATCTTTTATGCAATTGCTATAAATTTTTGTCACCATTTTATGTGGGATGGATATGATATGGCTTATCTGTGAGGTGCTATGAACAAGCTTACTGTAAGCCCTGCTGTTTTATCTCTCCCTGGCGCAACATCCTATAATGATCTTGCGAGTTTGCCTGCATCTGAAGAACCGCGCCGTCTAATCGTTCTTGTGCCTGATTCAGAGGGAGATGTGGTCGGTGCTGCGCGAAAAATCTGGGGGCTGGCTAATGCCCTGGGGGGAAGCGTCCAATTTCTTGCTCTCTGTAAAGACATAGATTATGAACCCAGGCTGCGCAGGCACCTCGTAACCCTTTCTGCGATGGTGGGAGATGACATTGTAATGGTTGAATCCAAACTTGAGTTTGGGCGGAATTGGCTGCGTTTTGTTAATGCCAACTGGCATGAAGGCGATGTGATTGCTTGTTTTGCTGAACAGAAAGCAGGCTGGTTGCACAGGCCATTGAATCAAATTCTGGCGTCCAATATTAATACATCAGTCTATGTGATCAATGAGCTTTATCAAACAGACTCGAAGCGCTCGAATTGGATTCCCGAGACTCTTATGTGGGCGGGAGCAGTAGGCATAATCGCGGGATTCTTTTGGTTGCAGTCGAGGCTCATCCAAATGCCTGGAGATTGGGCTCACAATACTCTTATGTATTTTTCGGTCTTCTTTGAAGTATTTTTACTCTGGGGTTGGAATTCCCTATTTCCATAATCAACTTATACAAAGGTCAAAATGTCAGAAACAAATCCAAAATTTTTATCAGAACGACAGGCAGAGGAATACGGACGCCAGCAGGCTTTATTTTCCGCCCAGCCTGCCATTGTCCAGCGCTTTCTTGAAACACAGGGGAAGCAGATCGCACAGGCTGTTATCGACGGTGATTCACAGATCAACTTTTCACTGCCAGACCGTGTGGTCTGCACGTTGGAGAATGTTGATCAGCCTGCGCTGGTGACCATCCTTCAAAACCAGCGCACACGTTCCGCAGGAAGTTTTATGAACCGCTTCCGCAAAGCGGAACTGTACAAGGAATTAAGACACATCTTCACCGAACTGGAGCAATCTCCAGACCGTGCAGTTTCCGTTGCGGCAGGTTTGTTACGCCATGCCACGGTGATTCATATGGTTTATCAAATGCTTCCTGCCGGGCGGACTGTGGCCTATCAACCCGCTGGCGAAGATGAAACCATTCCTTCCATTCCAGAATTTGATGGATTGGAACCTGAGTCTGCGATCACTTCTGCCTCAGATGCGATTGCCGAAGAGGGGAAGAACGAAGAAGGGCGAGGCGATCTGTTGGTGCCGTTTGTGCCTTACGCGCGCAAGTTTTTCCTGCCGCAGTGGGTGGCTTTTAATGAGAACGGGGAAATGCTGGTCAAGTCTGTGGACGAGGCCAATGCTCATGTCAAATCCATGCAGAGATTTATGGAAGTGTTGTTCCTCGCAGTGGCACTTGCTCCTTACGTTTCTGCGGATGAAGAGTATGCCAAGAAACGCTATGGCATGTTGGGGCAGTTGGTTAATCAGGGACGCGCACTTGCAATCTATCAGACGAAGGAAATTATCGCTCGAATCAGCGAGCGGGCCAAAGCGGGGAGTCTGAACCGTGGACTTCGTCTCAGCCTGCCTTATTTCGATGATCAGGAATTAAAGATTGACATCTCGAATTTCGAAGTCATCCCGTCGGGACGAATCATGTTCGTTCCCGCCTTTGTGGTACGCGCTGTTCGGCAGGAGGAAGTGAAAGTCAGCCAGGACACGCGCTACAACCCATCCACCCGTAAACATCTGCTTCATTTGCTTGATTTACTTGAACAAGCATTTGAGAACGCATAACACAAGGTTGCCATCATGTTTTTCTCAATTGCTTTATTAATTGTTGTTGTAGTTATTTCCCTGCGCGCTGCGCCGAAAGAGAGTCAGGAAGACGCTCACATTCACGGCGCTGGACAGATCGGCGTACTGGCGGCAATTGCCTTGTTCGGTGTGGACTATTTCACATCATACTACTACGCCACTGGTGAAATGATGAGCGCACTGCATCCTTATGGTTTGCAGAAATACGGGTACATTGCTGTCACAGTCATTGCCTTTGCCAACTTTGTCTTTGGCATACTTTACATGTATTCGCTTGGACCGTTCAATGAAGGCGGCGGCTCGTACACTGCCTCGATGCGCTATCTCAAGCCAACATTAAGTTTGAT
The DNA here is from genome assembly GCA_013140605.1 of Anaerolineales bacterium. Taxonomy (GTDB): domain Bacteria; phylum Chloroflexota; class Anaerolineae; order Anaerolineales; family Villigracilaceae; genus Villigracilis. Next base: position 72,135 of record JABFSL010000058.1, on the reverse strand, counting down.
CGTGGCCGTTACATTGATTCAAGATTACGTGCTTACGATTGTGGTTTCAGCACTTTCGGGTGGTGACCAACTCTTATCCATTATCAATGCCTATGATGCGAACTGGATCTGGCATTTCGCAATTGGCGCGGCGCTTGCGGCAATAACATGGTTCCTGACCATCCGTGGACGCGGCGAGTCATCCCGTGTGGTGTTCACCATGCTGGGTGTTTTCCTGTTCCTGACCCTCACAATGGGAATTGGATTAGTAATCGCGCACTTCAAGGGTATCGCACCTCAACCAGCGGAAACCGCTGCTTCCGCCTCACTTGCCCAGGCATTTCTCCACATGTTAACTGCCTCCATGAAAGGCATGGTTGCACTCACAGGTTTGGAAGCGGTATCCAACGGTGTCCAATTCTTTATCAATGAAGATGTGGCTCTTGTCAAGTGGGGTAGAAAACATTTTCCGCGCTGGGAAAAACTGTGGGACTTCTATGGCGGTAAGTCTGGGATTGGCCGTTTTGTGCAGACCTCCTTTCTGTTCTATGGCGGTTTGACCACTCTTTTCCTGACTTACTTTTCACTAAGGTTTAATGTTTTCGATGGAACACTTGGCCGAACACTAATTGGCAATCTGGCCTTTATCGGTTTCTCCCAAATACCCGGCGGCGTCATTTTATTCTGGGCATATCAAATTTTGGCTGTGCTGATGCTGGCCGCCGCATCCATGACTGCGTTTCAAGATGCCCAGGCCACCGAATGGCGCGATGTGGCAATTGGTGAAATTCCAGAGGCCATTGTGTATCGCGATCCGCGCGGGACGTTTACGCGCTCTGTCACGATCACCTTTGCGCTTTCAGTATTGATCATGTTCTTTGTCCGCGGAAAGACCTCTGTCGCAGTCCCATTCTATGGTGTCGGCGTGTTCATGCCAATTATGATCATGGGGCTTGCTGTTCGCAAGAATATCCTTGAGACCTTTACAGGCCGAACGCGCGCATGGGGCGCATTTGGCGCATCATTTGCCGCCGCGCTTGCGTTTGTAGTGTTTATTGGTCAACTGGTTGGAAAATGGAGCGAGGGAGGTTGGGCGGTATTAGTCTCTTTCACACTTTTGGCGCTTGCCGCACATCTGATGCTGCTCTCCCCGCTGGGATTTCGTAATCCCAAACAAATTCATCGCATCGTGCGCGACAAGGCGCGTGTTCAAGGCGCAATGGCCTCCATCGTTGAATGGCAGTCACTTAAAATGCAGGAATATCGCTACGATTTATTAATTGGGATTGCCCGTTTCTTTGAGTTATTCGGTGTTCGCCGTCCGATGCGATATGAACATCCTGCCGTTGCAGGAGATTATGACCACGCCCTGCATGTGGATCATCCCGAAGCGCCCTCGCTATTGGAACAATATCTCGATCATCCCGAACCGAAACTTGGTGGCGCTCCCAAAGAGACAGCCCCTAGCGACGAAGAATCGTAAAACTTGAGATGTCATTGCGAGGATCGCCCTTTGCAACGAAGCAACCTTCTAATTAACAGGAGATTGCTCACCGCACTGGCGTACGGCGCAAGTGTCGGGCGAAGAACAAGAGCGCCCTCGCAACGACATGAATTTGCTTTTTTCATCCTTCATCCTTCATCCTTCATCTTTCATCATTGATTTTTCATGTCCACTCCCATTTACAGCCTGCGCGTTTCAGAAGTTTGCGAGGCGCTTGAGACATCCACAAATGGACTCTCGAACGCTGAAGCTGAATCGCGCCTCTTGCTTTATGGGTATAACATCCTCTCGAAGCAAAAGAAGGAGCCTGTTTGGGAGAAACTTCTGCGCGAGTTTATTCATCCGCCCGCGCTGGTGCTGCTCATCGTTGGGCTGGCGGCATTATCGCAACGCGACGTTGTGCTCGCCATCATTATTTGGAGCATCATCCTTGTAAATACAGGCTTCTCTTTCTGGCGGGAATACCGCGCTGAACAAGCCATCGAAAAACTTCGGGAGATTCTGCCGTCTTTCGCGCATGTAATTCGTGACGGGATTGAAAGTTATATTCCTTCCAGTGGTGTTGTCCCGGGCGATATATTGGTGCTTGCAGAAGGGGACAATATTTCCGCTGACGCGCGTGTCATTGAAGAATATGGATTGCGCACCAATAACGCGACATTAACGGGCGAAGCGATTCCTGCGCGTAAAACGGTTGATCCCTCACTTCAAAGCGGACTCAGCGAATTGGATCGCCCCAATTTGATTTTCGCAGGTACCTCCATCGCTTCGGGGACTGGGCGGGCAGTTGTTTCTGCTACGGGAATGTCCACTCAGTTTGGGAGGATCGCCCATTTAACCCAATCCATCACCGAAGAGCCGACACCGTTCCAAAAGGAACTGAGTCAACTTAGTAAAGTCACAGCATGGATCGCCTTGGGGATTGGCGCAATCGTCGTTGTGGTTGGTTATTTCTCCCTCGCGTTTCCCGTCAAGGAAGTGATTTTACTTGCACTGGGAATTGTGGTTGCAGTGATCCCCGAAGGACTCACAGCCACGCTCACTCTCTCGTTGGCAGTGGCAGTCCAACGTCTAGCCAAAAGAGGCGTGCTTGCGAAGAAACTGTCCACGGTGGAAAAACTCGGTCAAGTGTCAGTCATCTGCACTGATAAAAGCGGCACATTGACTCAGAATCAAATGACCGTGCGTGATATTTGGGTGGCGCAAAAAAGAATCAAAGTCACTGGCGTTGGATATGAACCAGAGGGAACTTTTTCACCAAAACCAAATGGGCAGGCTTGGGAGAAAGATTTGCTGAGTTTGTTGGAAGTCGCATCGTGCTGCAACAATTCGCGCATCAACCATCCTTCCATCGAACATCCTGGTTGGACAAGTCTCGGTGACCAAACCGAAGCAGCGTTGAAAGTGGCAGCGATGAAGGATGGGATTCTGGAAGAGGCAGTTAATAAAATACTGCCGCGCGTGCATGAAATTCCATTCGACGCACGCCGCAAGCGCATGACAACCATTCATTGCGAATTAAATCGTGAGATTGCATTTGTCAAAGGTTCACCGCGTGAAGTGTTACAGCTTTGCACAAGGATTTTAATTAACAATGAAGCAGTGACTCTTACCAATCAATTGCGGGCTGAGATCATGAGTGTCAATGACGAGTATGCGCGCGGCGCGTTGCGCGTGCTGGCTCTGGCGCGGCGTGACTTGCCTCCGCGTGAAGGCGCGTACACGGCTGAGAATGTTGAAAAGGATTTGACCTTCCTCGGTTTGATGGCCATGATGGACCCGCCGAGACCGCAGGTTGAAAAAGCTGTTCAGACCTGCCGCGAGGCGAATATCCGCATTGTGATGATCACGGGCGATTATGGATTAACCGCCGAGTCTTTGGCGCGGCGTGTCGGCATGTTGACTTCAAAGAACACGCTTATTTTGACAGGCGCAGAGCTGGATGAATTGTCCGATGTGGCTTTGCAGGAAATTCTTGATAAAGAAGTGCTTTTTGCGCGCATGGCTCCCGAACACAAAATGAGACTCGTCTCTGCCTTTCAGGCACGCGGCGAAGTGGTGGCCGTCACTGGCGATGGTGTGAACGACGCGCCCGCGCTTCGCAAAGCGGACGTTGGCATCTCGATGGGCATTGTTGGTACGGATGTGGCAAAGGAAGCCGCCGATATAATTCTGACTCAGGACGATTTCGGCGCGATCACCGCTGCGATTGAGGAGGGACGCGGCGTGTACGATAACATCCGAAAATTCATCACTTATATTTTTTCAAGCAATATCCCCGAGTTAATGCCATTCATCGTCAAGGCGAATCTTCCATTGATTCCATTGGCTTTAAGTGTGCGCCAGATCCTTGCCATTGACCTTGGCACGGATATGTTTCCCGCACTGGCACTCGGCATGGAAAAGCCCGAACCCGATGTGATGAAGCGTCCGCCGCGTCCGCGCAATCAGCCTTTGCTGGATCGCGGCTTGTTGTGGCGCGCGTTTTGGCTGGGGATGATTGAGGCGGCATTGTGTTTTGCTGGTTTTCTGTCCATTTTTATTCTCTCGGGTCATACCGCTGAAATTGGGCTGGCGTTCCTCGCTCCGCTGGCTGGCCTGGTCGACTTTAGATTATCCTTATCCTTCGAACAAGCGATGATTTTAGCGGCAACAGTGTATCATGCAGGTGTAGTGTCTTCCCAGATCGGCAATGCGCTGGCTTGCCGCTCAGACCGAACGCGCAGTTCCGCTCTCGGCTGGTTGAGCAATAAATATCTTTGGATCGGAATTCTGATTGAGCTGCTTGGTATTATCGGCATCATTCACATTCCCTTCCTGGCTGATATTTTCAATCACGCTCCTCTTTCGGCGTGGATGTGGTTTGCACTGGCGTTAAACCCGATTATCTTGTATTCTGTGGAGTGGATCCGCAAGGCCATTGTGCGCGGCTTTAAGAAAATGCGTAATGGAAAATCTTCTCCACTCTCTCTTCAGGAGGTTGTCCGATGAAAGTTATTATTATGGGTTGCGGGCGGGTTGGTTCACAAGTCAGCCTGCTGCTTGCAAAACAGGGACATGAAGTCATCGTCATTGATCATGATGCCAATGCTCTTTCTAAGCTGGGGACAGATTTTAAAGGCAGAGTGGTCCGCGGAATCGGCTTTGATAGAAATATTCTGATCGAAGCTGGCGTTGAAACCGCCGAAGGATTTGTGGCCGCCAGTTCTTCAGACAATGCCAATATCGTCGCAGCACGGATTGCGCGAAATATTTTTCGCGTACCACGAGTGGTGGCGCGGTTGTACGATCCTGTTCGCGCGGAAATCTATCAGCGGCTGGGACTGTCAACTATTTCCAGCACAGCCTGGGGCGCAGAAAGAATCGTCGAAGTCGTCACGCACAATGATCTCGATGTACTCAATGTCTTCAGCGATGGCGGGACGACCATGATCCGTGTCGAGTCGCCTGCGCGTTTGAATGGACATCGCGTTTCTCAAATGAACATTCCTGGTGAAGTGTCTGTCACTGCAATCACTCGAAGCGACCACACCTTCATCCCTGTTTCTGGCACAGAATTTCAGGATGGCGATATTCTGTATCTTGCTGTGATTCCCTCCGCCATGAATCGGCTGGAGGAAATGCTCGGAATCGAGAGGAGATAATTATGTTTGTCATTGTGGTTGGCGGCGGCAACACAGGCTCACAGCTTGCAAAATTTTTACTCGAAGAAGGTCACACGGTACGCGTGATTGATGAGCGCCCGAACGTGCTTGAGAAACTGGCGTTGGAAATTCCGCAGGAGATGATCATCAATGGGGATGGAAGTTCGCCCACCGTGCTGGAAAAGGCTGGCGTGCAAAAAGCGCAGGTGCTTGCGGCAGTCACAGGCTCGGACGAAACCAATCTGGTCATCACATCATTAGCGCGCTTTGAGTTCAATGTCAAGCGCGTCATTGCCCGCATCAACAATTCAAAAAACGCATGGCTCTTCACTCCTGAAATGGGCGTGGATGTTTCGCTCAATCAGGCGGAGATTCTCGCACGCCTCACCGCTGAGGAAATGTCCCTTGGCGATATGATGACCATGTTGAAAATCCGCCGTGGGAAATATTCCATTGTGGAGGAAAAGATCGCTCCCTCCGCGCCGGCAATTGGTACTGCTTTAAAAGATTTGTTTCTCCCGAATAATTGCGTCATCTCAGGCATCATCCGTCATGGCGAAATGATCCTGCCAAGAGGCACAACCATTCTCGAAGAAGGGGATGAGATCCTTGCCTTGGTGGATGACGCTGCGCGTGAGCCGCTTGCAAAACTTTTGAGTCGCCCGTAGTTAAACTGAAACGCCTCTACACAGAGGCGTTTTTTTATTTTGAGTCCCTGTCATCAATCCGCAGGCGATAGCCCACCCCCGCCTCGGTGTGGATGTAGGTTGGCCGCGCGGGATCGGGTTCGAGTTTGGCGCGCAGGTTGCTGATGTTGACGCGCAAGATGTGCATGTCATCGTAGCCTTCGCCCCAGATCTGGCGCAGAAGCTGGCGATGCGTTAATACTTTCCCCGCATGAGTGACCAACAGACGCAAAATATCATATTCGGTGGGAGTCAATTGGATTTCTTTTTCATTGACTCTGACAAGACGATGGGAAAAATCCAAGATTAATCCGCCTGTCGTGAAGATGGGTTCATTTGCGCTGGTGATCTGCCTGCGCATGACCACGCGCATACGCGCCATGAGTTCACCTGTGCCAAAGGGTTTGGTGAGGTAGTCGTCTGCACCTGCGTCGAGGGCGGCGATCTTATCCTGCTCAGCTTCACGGACGGAGAGAATGATGATGGGGGTCTGTGACCATTCGCGCAGGCGGCGTGTGACTTCGATGCCGTCAATATCAGGCAGGCCCAAATCCAGAATGATCAGGTCGGGACGATGGGCAAGGACTGCATTCAGGGCTTCCTGTCCATCGGATGCTTCGTAGACAGTGAGACCTTGCGCAGTTAAAGCGGCGCGTAAATAGCGTCTGATGGATGTTTCATCGTCCACAACCAAAACCCGCTGACCCGTTTCCATGATTTTTATCCCATGTTATTCAAAGGTAATTCGATAGTAATAATTGTACCGCCGCCTTCGCGGACACTGGCGTGAATCGTACCATGATGCACTTCGACAATTCCCTTGCTGATGGATAGTCCCAGCCCTGTACCGCTGACATTCTCCGGGCGTTGGACTCGGTAGAATTTGTCAAAGATGCGAGTCAGGTCTTCGGACGGGATGCCAGCCCCACGGTCAGAGATTTTGATGCGGATCTTTTCATCCAGCAATTCTGCAGAGACTTCGATCACTGAATCCGCAGGTGAATATTTTACGGCATTCTCCAAAACATTAACGAGAACCTGCGCGATGAGAGTGAAATCCATGGGCACAAGCGGAAAGCCCGCTGGGACGTTCACTTGTATTTTGCGGTTTGCAACACGTGAACCAAGTTGTTCCAGCGCAGTGCCGATCACATCCTGAATATCTTCAGACTCAAGCCTCAATTTAATGGCGCCGCTTTCGATGCGGGTCATGTTGAGCAGGTTGCCTACGAGACGGTTGAGGCGGTCCGCTTCGCCGCGCGCATTTTCGATCAGGGCGCGGCGCGTGGCCTCGTCGAGCGTACCAATATCTTCATCCAGCGAACTCAATGCGCCTGTGATGGAAACCAAGGGTGTGCGAAGATCATGCGAAATGGAATTGAGCAAGGCAGTTTGCAAGGATTCGGTTGCGCGCAAAATCTCGGCTTGCCGCGCCTGTTCGGAAAGACTGGCGCGTTCAATCGCCAGCGCGGATTGATTCGCAAATGCCGCAAGAGTAAGCCTTTGCTCTGAGGAAAGGAAATTTGTTTGATCTTTGGAACGCACCCCAAGCACACCGACAATGCCATTGGAAGTTTTCAGCGGATGACAGCGCAAGGCCGCGGCAGGCAGGGTATCCGTTCCACGGCCAGCGGGTTGATTGTGTTGATAGGCCCAGGCGGCTACTGCCAGTTCATGCTCATCAGGCTGATAGTTGGGGGAACTGGCAAATATCTGTAACTGCTGATTATCTGGAAGAAAAATGGCAACATCACGCCCGAAGGCATTACCAATTTGAGAAATAATAATATTTGCGACTTGAAGGAGGTCGGCAGCGGAGGTGAGGTCTTTGCTGAGATCGTAAAGCGCCGCAGTTTGTTTCTCGCGTTGAATGGCGGCTTCTGCTTGTTCACGCACACGAGCGGTCAATGAACTGACCACTAAACTAACAACGAACAATGCAACAAAAGTGATGATGTATTGCGTATCACTGACAGCAAAGGTGAGATATGGCGGAATAAGAAAATAGTCAAATGCCAGTACACCCGCAATCGCGGTGAGCAGCGAAGGGCCGCGGCCAAGAAAAACGGCTGCTATCACAGTAGATGCCAGATACAACATGACAAGATTGGCAGGTTCAAGGTTCCCACGAATGAACAATCCGATTGAAGTTGAAATGGCAACCAGCAAGAGACCAAGTAGATAACGTCCATATGGGCGATGTAGCTGCCATTCAGTTGGCACAATCGATTTACTTAAATCCGTACGCGCGCTGATGACATACACATCAATGTCGCCGCTGGCATAAATAAGCTGGTCAACAATGGAACCGTTCCATATTTCCTGCCAGCGAGGTTTGAGCGGTTTGCCAACCACAACTTTTGTAATATTGTTCTTGTGGGAAAAATCCAATACAGCTTCTTGAATGGAGCGTCCTGCAATCGTAAGGGTCTTTGCTCCCAATTCTTCCGCCAGTTGCAAAGTTCTGCCAATGCGTTCACGATTTGCAGGTTTGGTTTCAGGTTTCGAAGCGATCTCCACATAGATTGCATACCATTCTGCGTTGAGTTCATCAGCCAGCCTGCGCGTAGTGCGGATCAATTTCTCAGCCAGCGGGCTTGGGCTGATGCAAACGAGCAGACGCTCACCCGCAGCCCATGGGCCAGAGATGGCGCGTGTCTGCATATACGAGCGCATTTGATTGTCCACGCGTTCGGCGGCGCGCCGCAGAGACATTTCACGTAATGCAGTCAGATTCCCCTTGCGGAAAAATTTATCGATGGCACGTGAAGCCTGCTCAGGAATATAGACTTTACCTTCCTTCAACCTTGTCATTAATTCATCGGGCGGCAGGTCAATGACTTCGATTTCGGAGGCCTCATCCAGCACACGGTCAGGGACGGTCTCGCGCACAATGACGCCCGTCACCTGTGCGACGACATCGTTCAAACTTTCGAGATGTTGAACGTTGAGCGTGGTATACACGTCAATGCCCGCGTCGAGAATTTCCTCCACATCCAAATATCGTTTGGGATGACGCGAACCTGGCGCGTTGGTATGAGCGAATTCATCCACCAGTACGATTTTTGGGCGGCGCTTGATAACTTCGTCCACATCCATTTCGGGCAGGGCTACGCCGTGATATTCCACCTGCTTGCGCGGCAGCACATTCAACCCTTCCACCAACTCATCAGTATCAGCGCGTTTATGAGTTTCCACATAGCCAATCACAACATCAATGCCTTGAGTCTTGCGTTGATGCGCGGCTTCAAGCATGGCGTATGTTTTACCAACACCCGCAGCATAACCAAGGAAGATTTTTAGCTTGCCTCGTTTTGCGGCTTGTTCTTCCGCCTGGGCGTGTTTCAGTAATTCATCGGGATCGGGACGTTGTTCCATTATTTTTATTGTATCTCACTTGAAAAAGGACTTCCATGACTTATAGAACTTACGCAAAATGAAATTTTATCCGCTAATCTACGCAATCTGCACGAATTTAAAAAGATTAGCGTAAATTCGTGCAGATTGGCGGACTCACTAAAGGTTTTGCGTAAATCTTAACTTATCTACTTTACAGCGATATCCGCGATCGGGCCATTTACAGCTTTTTCCACTTCAAAGGAATACGTGTGTTCGAATGCTCTTGAAGTTTGCAATGCAAAATTTTGAAGGAGGGGACTACTTTCAGAAGGCAAATCCCCAAATTCACCGCGCCATATTTGAATCTCACCAACCAATCCCCAAGCGTTCAGGATCGGCAAAATACGGTCTGGCTGGCCTTTCCCTTCGCCATCCACTGGCTCGTGGGCGGCAATGCGCGGGATTTGTTTGGATTGCTGAAATGTGACATTGACAAGCGCGGCCTGAAATAACTGCCTGATATTCCTTGCAACAATGTGAGCCACCGCATCCTGCGTGCGCGCATTGGCAAGCGCCGAGCTTAATTCATACATAAAGGTGGCTTCGCGCGCCCTTGATAGGCTGTCTTGTATGCGCCCTACGACAACAATGGCAATTGCAAAGAATATGATCAATACAAGCCAGCCTTCCAGACTGCCTACTGCAAACGTAAAGAAAGGCGGAATAAATAAGAAATCAAAACACAGTGCGGCTGTCAGCGCGGCACTAACACCAGATACCTGCCCCCACCTGTTTGCGCTCCAGGCAATCGGCGCAAGGTACAGTAAACTGATCACTGCCTCACCCAGCACATCCCTTCCGATCAACCACATTGGGATAGTAAGGGCAAATACGGTTAACATTCCTTTCAGGCCATTAGTCAATAAGTTCGGTGTGAGTTTGAATTTTTTCATGGAGTCCTTCCTCTTGAAATCAATAACTGCCTATTACTAATGTAATAGGCAGTTTGAGTTTTTAATTTCAATCCGTCTAATGCAAGATTGAGTTTCAGCACGTTCACAGTCGGCTCGCCCAAAAAGCCGAATTGACGTCCTTCGATATATTTATCCACGAGGGATTGGACATCCGCTTCACTCAACCCGCGAGCTGATGCCACACGATGGACCTGGTACAACGCTGCGGCGACGCTGATATGCGGGTCGAGTCCGCTGGCAGAGGCAGTCACCAGGTCAACGGGAATGGGGAGCGTGTTCTCAGGGTCAGCGGCTTGAAGAGCGTCGATCCGCGCCTGGACAGAATCCACCAAGGCGGGATTCATCGGCCCGTAGTTCGAACCAGATGATAAGTCAGCGTTGTATCCGACGGCGGAGATACGTCCCCAGAAATATTTGGGGTTATCGAATTGCTGGCCGATGAGTTCGGAGCCAGCGGCTTTCCCATCAATAACAATGATGCTTCCATTGGATTGAGTTGGAAATATCACTTGTGAAATTCCAGTTACAACAAGCGGATAAATCACACCTGTAATAATAGTGAGCATTGCGAAAATTGTAAGAGCGGGACGAAGTTGATTTTTCATGAGCTGAAGATTCCTGAACAGATGGTGACAAGCCAAAAGATGTTAACGACAAAAAGCCACGGATGGATTTGAGCTGGGACATGAAATGTTTTTGGCAACAATACTGCGGCGTTCAAAAATGCAGTTGAAAATATGCCTGCCCATTTCAGTGAATTGGATTTGAGATTCATTTTGTCTCCTAGGTAAGTCCAAGCGCGACTAACAGCATATCGATCAACTTGATCCCGATGAACGGAACGATTAATCCACCCAGACCATAGATCAAAAGATTGTCACGCAGGAGCTGAGCCGCGCCAACTGCACGATATGGCACGCCGCGTAATGCCAGCGGAATCAACGCAATGATGATGAGTGCATTGAATATCACCGCCGATAGAATGGCACTTTGTGGTGTGGCAAGTTGCATGATGTTGAGTGTATTCAAAATAGGATATGTGCTCGCAAACGCCGCAGGGATGATCGCAAAATATTTGCTGACATCATTGGCGAGGCTGAATGTGGTCAATGCGCCACGTGTCATCAATAGTTGTTTGCCAATTTCAACGATCTCAATTAACTTGGTTGGGTTGCTATCGAGGTCTACCATGTTGGCGGCTTCACGTGCGGGTTGCGTGCCTGTATTCATGGCAACCGCCACATCTGCTTGAGCAAGTGCTGGCGCGTCGTTCGTGCCGTCACCTGTCATGGCAACCAATCGTCCACCCGTTTGATATTCGCGGATGAGTTTTAGTTTTGTTTCGGGTGTGGCTTGCGCGAGGAAATCATCCACGCCTGCTTCGGCGGCAATGGCTGCGGCAGTCAGCGGATTGTCACCTGTGATCATGACGGTCTTGATTCCCATCTTGCGGAGTTGGGCGAAGCGTTCCTTGATTCCACCTTTGACAATATCCTTCAGGTGAATCACACCCAGCGCGTGATTGTTGCGCGTCACCACCAGCGGTGTGCCGCCCATGCGCGCAATATTATCCACCGCGGGTTTCAAGTCAGATGGGACGCCGCTATTATTGGATTGGATCATCTCGATCATCGTATCGGGCGCGCCTTTACGAATAGTAGTGCCATCGAAATTGACACCGCTCATGCGGGTCTGCGCCGTGAACGGGACGAAGTGCATACCTTCAGGCGCCACCTCGCTCGCACCCATGGTGCGTCCGCGCAAGCCGAACTGTTCCTTGGCAAGCACAACAATCGAGCGGCCTTCAGGAGTTTCATCAGCCAACGAAGCAAGCTGCGCGGCTTCGGCTAAATCTTTTACATCCACTCCATTTACAGGAATAAATTCCACAGCCTGACGATTGCCAAGTGTGATTGTGCCTGTCTTATCGAGCAGCAGCACATCCACATCACCAGCGGCTTCCACTGCGCGCCCAGACATCGCGATCACGTTGCGCTGGATCATGCGATCCATGCCTGCAATACCAATCGCAGAAAGAAGTCCGCCAATGGTGGTCGGAATCAAGCACACAAGCAAGGCGACCAGCACTGTGATCGTGATCGCCGTCCCTTTACCCGCCGCGCCCACGCTATAAAGCGAGTAGGGCAGCAACGTGGCGCACACCACCAAAAAGATGATCGTGAAGCCAGCCAGCAAAATATTGAGCGCGATCTCGTTCGGGGTCTTCTGTCTCTTCGCGCCTTCCACCATACTGATCATGCGGTCGAGGAATCCCTGCCCAGGGTCAGAGCTGACACGGATGATGAGCCAGTCCGAAAGGAGGCGCGTGCCGCCTGTGACAGCGGAGCGATCACCACCCGCCTCACGCACGACGGGAGCTGATTCGCCCGTAACGGCACTTTCATCTACTGATGCAATTCCCGCTTCGATCTCTCCATCCGCAGGGAGAATATCGCCCGCTTCAACGAGAAAAAGATCGTTCTTGCGCAGCGCAGTCGATGAGATAACTTCAACTTTTGACAACGCGCTTTGCACATCTGACGCAGCGCCGTTTACTTTCCTCGCAGGCGTATCCTGACGAGCCTTGCGGAGTGACTCGGCTTGCGCCTTGCCGCGCCCTTCCGCAACCGCCTCTGAGAAATTCGCGAACAGCACAGTGAACCACAGCCAGAGCGCAATCGCTCCGATAAAGCCTGTGGGGGCTTCGCCTTGGCCTGCAAGAGCCTGAATCCACAGCACAGTAGTCAATACACTTCCAACTTCCACAACGAACATGACGGGGTTACGCACCATCAAGCGCGGATTAAGTTTGATAAAGGATTCCACAATGGCACGCTGGTAAATTTCGCGGCGATATGTGGTTGGTTTTTTTGTTTGAATAGTCATTTTTTTATTTTCCTTGGTACTCGGACTCGAAAGTCTCCAGACTTTCGAGTATCCAACGTCAGGAGACGTTGGACTCCGCTGTACATCATCCACCGATAACCATCAAGTGCTCAACAATCGGCCCCAATGCCAAAGCTGGGATAAAGCTCAGCGCGCCGACGATCATGATGACGCCGATCAACCAGGCAATGAACAGCGGCGTGTGTGTGGGTAATGTCCCGCCGCTGGCAGGGATTTTTTTCTTTTGTACGAGCGAGCCTGCAATTGCCAATGTGGGAACGATCAACCAGTATCGGGCAAAGAACATGCAGATGCCAAGCGCCGTGTTGTAGAACGGATTGTTTGCTCCCAGCCCAGCGAATGCCGAACCGTTGTTGTTCGCCGCCGAGGAAAAGGCATACAGCACTTCGCTAAATCCATGCGGACCGCCTGTATTCCAAATGGTAGCGAGTCCTGCAATGGTCACTACGGCAATGGCCGTGCCAACTTTCGCTAATAAGATCGGAATCAGAAGCATAAGGGAAGCCATCTTCATTTCATAAGCTTCGATCTTCTTGCCCAAATATTCGGGTGTGCGTCCGACCATCAAGCCAGAGATAAACACAGCCACAATGACGAAGGCCAGCATTCCATACAATCCAGAGCCAACACCGCCGAAGATGATCTCGCCCAACTGCATCATAAACATCGGGACTAATCCGCCAAGCGGCATGAACGAATCATGCATAGCATTGACCGAGCCATTCGAGGCGGCGGTTGTTGCCGTGGCCCAGAGCGCTGAATTGGTAACGCCAAAGCGTGTCTCTTTGCCTTCCATGTTTCCGCCAGGATTGATGTTCGTTTGTACTTGATCAATACCCATCTTCGTAAAAGCTGGGTTGCCAGCCTGTTCCGCCCAAACTGCCAGTGACATAAACACCACAAAGATAATTGTCATCGTAATCAGGATTGCCCAGCCCTGACGGGTGTCGCCCACCATTTTGCCAAACATGTAGACCAGAGCAGCGGGAATGACCAGAATTGCCAACATCTCCAAAAAGTTTGAGAAAGGTGTCGAGTTTTCAAACGGATGCGCCGAGTTAACATTGAAGAATCCGCCACCATTCGTGCCCAATTGCTTAATCGCAATTTGCGAAGCGGCAGGGCCAACCGCCAACACTTGTTCAGTTACAGTGTTGCCGTTTGCGTCAGTTGTAGGTTGAAACATGGCAACAGTCTTATATTCACTGAAGGTTTGCACCACGCCCTGTGAAACGAGCGCCAAGGCCAAAACGATGGACAAGGGCAAAAGGATGTACAAAGTGGAGCGGGTCAGGTCAACCCAAAAGTTGCCGAGGCCTTTAGAAGTGTGGCGCACAATCCCGCGAATCAACGCAACCAAAACAGCCATACCCGTTGCGGCAGAGACGAAATTCTGCACCGTTAGGCCGATCATTTGCGAGAAGTAACTCATGGTCACTTCGCCGCCGTAGCCCTGCCAGTTGGTATTGGACGCAAAACTAACTGCCGTATTCCACGAAGAATCGGGGGTGATCGCGCCAAGTCCCTGAGGGTTAAAGGGTAAGACACCTTGAAGACGCTGCACCGCATACACCACTAATAACCCGAGAATATTGAACACCATTGCCGCAATGGCGTAGGTCTTCCAGTTCATATCCTCTTTGGGCTTAACGCCAGCGAGGCGGTACACGAACCGTTCCACGGGGCCAAGAACACGGTCAAGAAAGGTGCGTTCGCCTTGATAGACCTTTGCCATAAACGAGCCAAGCGGTTTTGCCAGCAAAAGCAAAATCCCCATGAATAAAACAATTTGAAACAAGCTATAGAAATTCATCCGAACCACTCCGGTTTTACAAGAGCGAGCACGAGGTAGACAAACAGGCCTAAAGTAATCAGGCCGGTGACGAGATATAAAATATTCATGGCTTATTCTCCATCAACCGCTCACAGACTTTAACAAGTCCCAATGTGACGGCGAAGAAGAGGATGGTCAAGCCGATAAAAAGCAGATCATTCATAACGTGCCTCCATTTCGACTTTAGTGTATGCAGTTGTCCGTCAATTCGGGGGCAAGAAAGGCAGCGGGGAGGTCAAGAAAGGGTCAAGATGTTTTATCAATATTCTGGGAAATTTCCCAATTGAAATAAACTGCCACAGAGCAGTTTCAGCCTGTGGAACAGAATCAGCTGGCGGCGGAATCTGATGCGGGAATTTCATCCCCCCGCCTTCTGAAGCAGCGCTGTCAAAAAGTCTCATAATTTTATTAGAAATTAAATTCCAGCACTTTTTGCTCTTATAATCAACGATCATGACAACACGTACGAACGAAGCCTGGCTTACCGACCTCCGCTCCAGCGGGGTGCCGTATGAAGACGCATTGAATGATTTGCGCGCCATCATTCAAAAGGGACTGCCTTACGCGCTTACGCGCTGGCTCTCTTCAGATGATCCCCTCTTTCAGCCGCTCGTCGATGAAGTCACTCAGGAAACCCTTCTGCGTGTGCTGGATCAGTTGAACACGTTTGAAGGCCGCAGCCTCTTCACCACATGGGTGCATAAGATCGCCATCCGCATTGCGTTGACCGAACTCCGCCGCAAACGCTGGAGGGATGCATCCCTTGATGAGTTGACCGAGAACGAAGACGCTCCACCGCCCCCCGGCCTGCTCGCTGATTCTCATGCATCTCCCGAAACCTCGGCAGAGCGCTCAGACATGCTCGTGCGCGTCCGCCGCATATTGGAGGATGAGCTTACGCCCAAACAACGGGAAGCTCTCGTACTCCTGGGCTTGCAGGATATGCCCATGGAGGAAGCCGCCAAACGCATGAAGACCAACCGCAATGCGCTGTATAAACTTTTACACGATGCCCGTTTGCGATTAAAAAGACGGCTTGCGCTTGAAGATCTCAATCCGCAGGATCTGTTAATGGCCTTCGAACAAAAGTAAGATTAATATTTGATTAATCGTCAAACCTCAGTATGAACATAAAAAGCCTGTTCCAACGTATCCAAAACAACTTCAAACCGCAGGAAGAATTGCAGGATGAAGTCGTTCTCAAGTTTTTGAACGTTCTTGAGAATGCGCGCGCCGAGGAAATGTCTTGTAGTGATTTATATATTCGTCTGGACGAATTCGTGGAAAGGGAAGTCCGATCAAAAGATGCGGAGAAGATCGCCCCTCTCATCCGCGAACATTTGGATATGTGTCCCGACTGTTGCGAAGAATATGAAGCTCTGCTTGCGGTGATCGAACATACAAGTGAATAAAATAATCAGAGCTTTCGCTACTCAAAAATAATCCGCTAATCCTCACCAATCTACGCTAATCTTTTTAAAAATTCGCGGGGATTGGTGCAGATTAGCAGACAAAAGCGAAGTTCCTAATAATAAACATAGCTCACCCCGAAATTAATCCTTCGTGGGTGAGTTTATTTTTTAAAACCAAAGTGCCAAAAAATTAGCCACAGATTTACCCTGCGGGCACGATGTCACGAATTAACACGGATGCTTTGAATTTATCCGTGAAAATCTGCGTAATCCGTGGCTGGTTTAAATTTGCGGTAATTATGTTTTTTTGATTCTCCCTGGACATTACTATTCCTCGTGGAATAACCTCTCCCCCGCGCGAACCGCCACTTTCAGACGATTCTCTGCAGGCGTGATCGGACAGGACCACATCTCGTTATATGCACAGTATGGGTTATAGGCAATATTGAAATCCACAAAAAAGCGGCCGCCGGGCAAAGGTTCGGGTTCTAAATAACGCCCTGCGGGATACGTCTCGCGGCCAGCCAGCGAATCAACAAAAGGCAGAAAGAATCCGTTCGGGCTTTGGTAAATGGTCAACTCCGCTTCAATTTCATCCACCATAAAACGAAACTTGCCAAACTTCTCATAGTGCTGCACATCTCCAGTTGAAGTCTGCATCTCAAAGCGTTCCTTGACCGGGAACTCATCCACTTTCACTTCAAGGCGCAAGGAATCATTTTCAGGAAAATAATTCAATCCCTTAAATCCTTTTTTTTGTTCGCGGGTCAACGGGCTTTGTGGATGACTTCCAAAAAATTCATCTTTCTCCGCGCGAAAATCTTCCAACTCTGTCACGGTTCCTCCAAAATAATTCGCAGATAGTTTGATATACAGCACTTTGTAGACTGGCAGGCAGTCCATATTCTTACGAAATCGCAATCTACATAACCACACCCTTGCCAATTCACATGGTTTATGCTATTTTTAGCACAAGGATATACAATGCCCATTTCGCAAAAAACAGTGATGATTATCGAAGACGAACCGGACGCCGCTGAAATGTTTGCGGAAATGATGCGCGTCAACGGCTTTCGAGTACTAAAGATGTTCGCCAGCACTCCTTCCATCCCATTGCTGATGCAGGAAAAACCAGATCTTGTTATTCTTGATGTGATGATGCCCGACATCTCGGGGCTTGAAGTATTGCGTTACATGCGCCGCGAACCTGAGCTTATCTCCATCCCTGTCATTGTGGTTTCGGCCAAAAGCATGCCCGGCGACATCAAGGTCGGTCTTGATGCGGGCGCATCGATATATCTAACCAAGCCTGTCGGCTTTCTTGATCTTAAACAGGCTGTGGAACAGGTTTTTCAAAAGGCATAATCAGATCGTATGGGTTTACTGCGCGCCTTCATTGCCATTGATCTTCCCTACCATCTTAAAGAGGCCATCGAAAAACAAACCGGCCGACTGCGTCAGAACCTGGGAAACGATCTCGTTCGCTGGATCCCCGCTCAAAACATGCATCTGACTTTAAAATTCCTGGGGGATATTGCAAGCACACACGTGGAATTCCTGAAGCAATTGCTCACCCGTGAAGCGACTCAACACTCGCAATTTGACCTGCAAATCAGCGGACTCGGCGCATACCCAAACTCGCGCCTGCCTCGCGTACTATGGATCGGACTCCACGCCCCGGCAGCTCTGCTCTCCCTCCAAAAAGGCATCGAAGCAGGCACAACCCGTTTAGGCTATGAAAAGGAAGAGCGGGCTTTCTCTCCCCACCTTACCATTGGCCGTGTTCGACAGAACATCAGCCCGGCAGATCTTCCAAAGATCCGCGCCGCGATGGATAATATTCAACTTGGCAATATTGGCACGGCCAGAGTAGACTCTGTGCAACTGATGAAAAGCGAACTGCAGCCCAACATGTCGATCTACACAAATTTATTTTCCGCTCCACTAACCAAAACAAGAGGTGAAATCTGAACGCACTGGAACTTGCTCGTGAAATCGTAAACTCCCTGGAAGACAAAAAGGGTGAAGATATTGTCCTAATGGACTTGAAGGAAATCGTCTCGTTCACTGATTATTTTATTATCTGCACCGGCACCAGCGACCGCATGTTGGACGCGCTCGCAAAAGCCACCATTGAAGATATCCGCTCCAAACATAAGAAAAAAGGCAAACAGCAAGGCTTCGCCCGCGACGGCTGGGTCATCGTTGATTTTGGCGATGTGGTCCTGCATCTCTTCTCGCCCGATCAACGCGGCTTTTATAATCTCGAAGAATTATGGGAAGATGGAAAAGTATTGTTGAGATTGCAGTGAAAGCAGTAAAAAGTAATAAGAGACAAGTAATAAGCAAACTAATAAAAAGCATCCCGCAGGTAAAACCTGCGGGATGCTTTACTTTTCACTTCTTACTCACTTCTCAAACACCCATTGATCTACAGCGCGTTTCCAATCCACGAGTTCTTCACTCTTGAACCAGAGCGCAACTTCACGTTCACCAGTTTCAGGTTTGTCTGAAGCATGGATCAGGTTGCGGCCCACTTCAAGTGCATAGTCGTGGCGGATCGTGCCGGGCGGAGATTCAATCGGTTTGGTAGTACCAACAGTCTGGCGCACAGCGGCGACCGCATTCGGGCCTTCCCACACCATCGCCATCACAGGCGCGGATGTGATGTATGAGATCAAACCATCATAAAAAACCTTGCCTTTGTGTTCGCCATAATGCGTCTCAGCCAGCTCAGTGCTGACCTGAATAAATTTTGCAGCCACGAGCCGAAGTCCACGGCGTTCAAATCGGGCAATTACCTCGCCGATGAGTCCACGTTGCACACCATCGGGCTTTACAAGTACGAGCGTTCTTTCCACAGAAAATCCTCCAAATAAAAATATGTTATGCCGCGTCATTGCGAGGAGGGTGATTTCCCCGACGAAGCAATCTCCATTCGATAGCGGAGATTGCTTCTGGCGAAGAACATCGCCCTCGCAATGACGGGACAGTGTATTAGTGTATTAACGAATTAACTCTTCCGCCTTGTTATAGGCTTCAAGCGCTTCCTTCAAACGGTTCGAGCGCATATATGCATCGCCCAAGGTTTGCCAGATCCCAACTTCCACAGGATAGCGGTAGAGCGACTCACTCAGATCTCGGATGGTCTCTTCAAGATGCTTGCCCTTTTTGATGAGCTTCCCGTAATGATCCAATGCTGTGGGAATATCACCGCGGTCCAACTCACCCTTGGCTTGCTCCAGCACTGTGGCAATATTCTGCGCCTCAGGTTGAGCCTGCCGCACAGACAATCCAGATTTCTTTCTGGCTGGCGCAGGCTTTGAAACAGGTTGTTCAGGTTCTGGCAACTCAACAGCAAATTGAGAAGGAGGTGACTCAACAGGTTTGTGGAGCACCTCAACTTCCTCTTCCTGCACAGGCTCGATGAATTGAGATTCAACTTGCGCCTCTACAGGATGCCAATCAGAAGGAGAGGTGGGCTTGAGAGGCTGCGGTTCATCGGCCTCCCATTGCTCTCGATGCATCCACGGTGGAACATCATCACCTTCCAAATCCACGATCGGAGTGGATTCTTCCTCCACACCTTGCAGCCAATCGGGCAGGTCCGCTGTCAGGCTAACAGAAGCAGGCTCCTCGGTCAAAGTGGAAGCGGGCGTTGCGGCTTCCTGTTCAACGGCTTTCTTCCATAAATCCTCTTCCAAATCTTCCTGCCCCGCAGATTCAACATCGCTCAACCAATCAGGCAGATCGGACTTCGGTGCAATAGGTTCATCACTAAAATTGGAGGCGGGTTTTGCCGCGCTGGCCATGATCGAATCTGGTGTTGGGATGGGTTCAAACGGCAAGCCAGGTTCATTATCCAAACCACTCAACCAGTTTGAAAGATCCTGATCGTCCAGATTATTATCATTAATTTTTACAGAAGATTCATCCTCGACGCCGCTCAACCAGTTTGGAAGGTCGGAGCTTTGCGCAACAGGTTCCTCTTTTTCCGCAAAATCAAATTGATTGCCAGAGTCAACTGGATGCTGCGCATCCATCAACCAGTCTGGAATTTCAGCGCGTTGAAGATTCTGTTCTTCGGGCTGTTCAGACTTGGGCTTCAGTTCGTTCATCCAATCGGGAATATCCGTTGCTTCACTCGCAGGTGGATTAACGAACTCATCCTGTTTTTCTTTTTCATCAAGATTTCGCAGCCACATACCGGTTTCATCGGTTGCAGGTATCGTGGATGCGCTCGCAAAGTCTGTGAGGAATTGTTCACTGATATTTTGCTTTTCTTCTTCCTTCATCAAATTGGCGGCAGTTTCAGCTTCGCCGGCAGCTTGTGCCTGTTGCACCCATTCAGGCGGAGTATCGCTGCGTTTGTTCGGGTCTGTAACCAACTCCTCTGGTTTGGCCCCGTGTTTTGCCGCAAGAGATTCAAGCCATGCCACCGCATCATCCTGCTCCTGGGCAGTTGAGCCGAGGCTTTCAACGGATGGCTGAGATGTCGTTTGTTGATTAATGTTCTGAGCCTGTTGCACCCATTCAGGCGGAGTGTCGCTGCGCTTGTTCGGGTCTGTAACCAACTCTTCCGGTTTGGCCCCGTGTTTTGCCGCAAGAGATTCAAGCCATGCCACCGCATCATCCTGCTCCTGGGCAGTTGAGCCAAGGCTTTCAACTGTGGCTGAAGATGAAGCTGGAGTAATGGGTTGAATTGGCTGAAGTTCATCAAGGCCATCCAGCCAATCGGGAAGATCTCCAATCTGATCTGAAACTGGTTCAGAGGACGGAGTACTAAACAAATCAGAAATATTAGTTGTTGGGGCAGGTACCGGCTCGGAGGCTTGCGTGTTATCGAGACCGCTTAGCCAATCAGGAAGATCGGCAGCAGACAATCCTTCCGAAGCAGGTTGAGATGATGGTTGATCGATACCGCTGAGCCATTCAGGGGCATCACCGGGTTGAGCCTGTTCTGGTTCTGATGTTTGAGAATTATCAAGACCACTTAACCAATCCGGCGCGTCACCAGGTTGTGCCTGCGTTGTTTCAGATACTTGAGAACTGCCAAGGCCACTTAGCCAATCAGGCACATCGTCAGATTGTGCTTGTGTGGATGCAACGGCCTGCGAACTATCAAGACCGCTTAGCCAATCAGGCGCATCGCCAGACTGTGCCAAGACAGACTCATCAACCTTCGAATCACCAGGGATTTTTAACCAATCAGGGGCATCCTGAGCAGAAGCAGACTCTGCTTGAGCAGATTCCTCTTCACCAAGCCCGGTTAACCACTCGGGAGTAGTGAGAGATTGTTTAGTGCTGAATTGAGGTTCTGTGGGTTTTTCCGTTCCAACAGGAGCCTGTCCCTTTAGCCAGTCTGGCAGGTCGGCAGGGACAAGATCATCACTGGCAGCAGGTTCCTGATCAAAAATTGAAGTTGGTTGTTCGGGGGTTTTGGATTCTTCCCAACCCGCGGCGCGGAGAAAGTCCGGAATATCATCATTCGCCTGCGCGGCATCTTGAGGTTCAACCGAAGATTGAAATTGCGATGGAGCTTCTGACTTTAGCCAATCTGGTTGGTCATCTGAATTGGTGGAGGCCAGTGCGGCCATGGAAGATGCTTCAAGCCCAATTCCCAGAGAGGTGCTCCACTCCTGACCGATCGGAACTTCCTCGCCTGTATATTCAAGTTTTTCCAAATTGACCGCCGCATCTGCGACTTCACTTACTTGAAAGACAGAACCTTTAACAAGCGCGGCATACGGATCCAATTCAATGACCCGCGCACGATATACCTGAGTATTCTCGGCGGCCCCGACAGCAGAAGGCAGGAGTTCCAACATAATACGATTTGCATCGAAGCAATATGGATATTGCTTTAGTAATTGTGAGCACATATCCGAGGCATCCGCTTTTTGATTGCTGCGGAAATAAGAGCGCGCAAGCAAAACCTGCATATCCGTGCGATTCGGATCGTCGGCAAGCACAGCGTGGACTTCAGCAATGGCCTGTGAATGCAATTCGCCCTGCACATACATGTGCGCCAACGCGCCGCGTGTCATGCGGATCTTGGGCGGTTCCATCCCATCACGGCGGCCGTACAATCTTTGAAGTTCACCCTGGATCGCGGCATTGGATGGCTGCGCTTCAAATGCGCGTTCCATGTGCCAGATCGCATCATCCTGTTTATTCTGTTCATCGCAAATAATGCTCATGCCGACATGCGCCACAAAATCATCGGGCACAGCCATAAGCACACGGCTAAAAATGTCAATCGCTTCGTTATAGCGCTTTGATTCAAGGTGCGCCTTTCCAAGCATGCGATACGTTTCGAGGTGTTTGGGGAAAGTTTTTAGTATGTGGTGGCAGTGCGCGACAGCCTCATCGGTATGTCCCTGATCTATGAGGCCTTCGATTTCACGATTGTAAATTCTTAATGAGACTTTTGCCATTGCCATTTTCCTGAATAATAGAATGCGTGATTCGTAAAAATTTCTCTAGCCTGTACGCTATTTTACTCGTAAAACAGAGGTAATGGCGATACGAATTTATTGCTAAAATCATGAGCCGATAACACTACTGAACGGGCCTCCGCCAATTTTGCTTCATCATTTGCATGGATCTCAAATAATGGCTCACCCGCTTCAACCTTATCGCCAACTTTTTTATGGATTATAAAACCAACCGCATGATCGATTGGATCGCCTTTCTTTGCACGTCCCGCCCCAAGCACCACTGAAGCCTCGCCCACGATCCTTGCATGGACCTGTGAAATGAATCCGCTTCGAGGAGCATTCACCACTTCCACATATTTTGCGCGCTCAAATTTGGAGGTGTCGTCCACATACGAAACATCCCCGCCCTGCGCTTGAACGAGCACTCGAAATTTTTCCAGCGCACTGCCATCCGCAATGCATTTTTCAGCCATTGCGCGGCCTTCAGCCAAATCCTTCGCGCGCCCGCCAACCACGAGCACATGCGAGGTGACATGTAAACAATGCTCCCAATAATCTGCGGGGGCATGTCCACGCAGCAGTTCAACCGCTTCGATCACTTCGAGTGAATTCCCAACTGTACTCCCCAACGGCTGATTCATGTCAGAAAGCAGGGCAACAGTCTTACGTCCCGCCAAATGACCGATATCCACCATTAAGGAGGCAAGTTTGCGGGCTTCATCCAGCGTTTCCATAAATGCGCCCAGACCCACTTTCACATCCAGAACAATTGCCGTTGCCCCGGCGGCGATCTTCTTGCACATGATGGAAGATGCGATCAGCGGAGTCGAAGGGACAGTGCCCGTCACATCACGAAGCGCGTACATTTTTCCATCGGCAGGCGCAAGATCCAAAGATTGCCCTGTAAGTACGATGCCTTTATCTTTCAATTGTTGTTTGAATTCATCGGTCGTTAAATCCACACGATAACCGGGGATGGATTCCAATTTATCGAGCGTACCGCCGCTGAAGCCAAGTCCGCGGCCAGACATTTTACCAACCGGCAAACCGCAAGCCGCCACCATCGGCATGACTGAGATGCTGGTCTTATCTCCCACGCCGCCCGAAGAATGTTTGTCAACGACAACATCCACAATCTTGGAAAGATCAAGCACCTGCCCGGAATGGGCCATTGCCAACGCCAGATCTGTCGTCTCGCGGGAAGTCATGCCGTTCAGCATGATCGTCATTGCAAAAGAGGATGCCTGATAATCTGGAATATCCCCGTTGGTAAAACCTTTTATGAAAAACCCGATCTCCCGCGATGTCAATTCCTGCTTATCGCGTTTCTTGATGATGATGTCTACCGCGCGCATTTATGTTCTCCTTTTGTTCCTGCCCAATTATTTTATCGCATAAATGCGCAGGCCACGCTTTCAGCGTGGCCTACTGTTTGATCAACTTTTGTCCTTCTTTACCATCCTGCACCACCCACCCCAATGCAGTGATCAAATCACGCAGGCGGTCTGATTCAGCAAAGTCTTTTCGAGCTCGCGCTTCTTTGCGCTGCTCCAGCAATTCAAGCGCTTCGGCAGGCGGTTGGTTATCATCAACTTTTGCAACACTATTTATCATTTTCCAAACTTCGGGGCGGATGCCGTCTTCGAGCGATTCGGACATCTTGAAACTGCCCAATTCAGCAAGCGAGCACTGCGCACCCGCCGGGTAGATTTTCATACTGGCGTTCTTGACCACTGATACAGAACTGACGCCATGCACATCACATGTGCCTTTCTCAAAATCCATGATGATGCCTGAGTGCTCATCAAGGCCTACAAGGATATTTTCAGGAGGCAGCAATTTGCGCCACTGATCAAAACGTTCCCTGCCCACAAAACATCGGCTGGTATCGAGATCGGTACCGCCTTCAGCGTTATTCCAATGCGGGACAAAAGACAGGTTCAGGCCAAAGTCTGAGAAGAAATTCAAACCTTCTTTTACATGCACATCATCGCCCACTTTATAAATCTCATAAACTGGCAGCACCCACGCGCCAACAGAGATCGTCGCGGCGGAGGCAAAGATCAATGTCGCGCCCAAACGATGCCGCGCGCGGATAATGTCCCAGGCCAGCGTGCCATGCAATTGACGCGCCAAATAGGTGGGGCTGCCTGGTCCCATAAAAATAATATTGGCGCGCAATAATGGTTTTAAAATTTCAGGGTTATCCGGACTGAATTCCGTCCCTTTTTTGCGGGCAGGGATGATGTCTATGGTCGGTTTGTAATTTTGCAGGCGGGTCTTGAGAAAATCCCCTACACGGCTTGCGACGATAGAGGCATTTAACTCAAAGCCAGCTGGCGTTTCCAGTACGGAAACATGCAAAGGGTCAGGAATGAGGCGGGCAAGCGCTTCAAAAATCCGACCGCCTGCCAGTGAAGTCTCTCCTGATCCAAGAAATGCAATACGTCCCAAAGTCATTCTAAACTGATGATTTGTCGAGCTGTTCTATTACGTTAAGGAATGTCTCGTTATCGGGAATATCCGACATGGAAGAACCATAGTGGACATAACGTATTCTTCCGTCAAGATCGATCACGCAATTCAAAGGCATGCGTCCGAGTTTAAAAAGGTTTACTTCCTGTTTATATATTTTTGAGACACTATGGTCGGGGTCTGGCAAACCAACAAAGGGAATATTTTCCTTCTGCCAGTAATTTTGAAACGTACCGGCAGCATCCGGACCCACAGCAACAATTTCCACTCCACGTGATGTGAAGTCGGAATAATGATCACGCATGCGCGCCAACTGCGCGCGGCAATGAGGTCACATGAAGCCGCGTAAAAAAGCAAGCACTATGGGCTTGCTTTTGCGAAAACTGGAAAGGCGAATACGATTACCATGAATATCGTCAAGTTCAAAATCGGGGGCGAGGGCGCCGGGTGTGATGAGATTAGGGTTCATTGGGTTTCCAAATATTTTATTACTTCTTCCATAAATTGAATGGGACATTCCTCGTGAGGGACGTGTCCGCATTGCGGAATCAAAGTGAGTTGTGCGCCGGGGATTTCAGTTGTGATCGCTTCAAAATAAAAAGCGCGGATCAAACGGTCTTCCTGTCCTGCCACAATAAAAACAGGCACGGGCAGTTGCGGCAGCAAAGGGCGCAATTCGGGATACGCAGGCGCAAAGGTTAATTCGTAAAATGCGCGATCCCAATTTTCGATCTTCAATAATTTTAAATATTCCTGCTTAATCTCATCAGTAAGTTTGGTTTGATCATACCATTCGCGCTGGATCGTATTGGGAAGAGTCTCTTGATAATCGCGCATCATCAAAGGGCCGATATGCCGCATTTGTGGAGTCCACATCAGCGGTAAGGCCCATGCGGGAAATTGCGGTCCTCTTCCTCCGCCGACGCCTGGGTCAACCAAAATAAGCGACTCAACTCTTTCGGGATATTCCAACGCGAACGCCACCGCAACGCCCCCGCCTGCTGAATTGCCAACGAGAATCGCTTTTTCAATTCCCTTTGCGTCCATCAAACCACGCAGAAGTTCCACATTTGCTTTCATGCCATATGGATTTTCTATCCACGTTTCAGGCATGGGACGTTCGGTCAAACCAAACGCGGGGCGGTCATACGCAAGAACATATCCAAGCTGACTAAAATCATCCATCACTTCGCGCCATGAATATACGCTTGCGCCAAATCCATGCAAAAGGATGAATTTCTTTCCGCCTTTACCCGCTTCCTTGTAGTGAACAGTTATATCATTGACTTTGATAAATTTACTGTCTGGATCAATAAATTTTTCTGAGTCAACCAATCCTCCCAATTTTGGAACAGGGATAAGAAATGGGCCTACTGAAACGCCCAGACATAAAAATATAAAAATAAATGAAACGATCTTTTTCCAGGGCTTCATAATTAATTCAAAGAAGATAATGCTTTGGAAATGCCTTTATCTTTACTTCCCCAATTCCTTCAAAAATTCTGAAGTAACCTTAACCACTTGAGCCTGCTGATCTGCGCGGGAGATGGCCGCTTCATTGTCACCGGGCTGCGGGCCATAATCACCGAATTGCGCGTGATTGCCGCCTTCGATTACCACATACTGTGCATCAGCGGTGAGCAGAGATTTTGTATCGTCAAATTTACCCATGCCAGCCATATCATTCGTTCCATAAATGGAGAGCATTTTCAAACCGCTATTCTTGAGCGAATCATCCGCAGGGTAGGATGCCCAAAAGACAATGCCCTCCACCTGAGGATGATCTTTTGCGAACAAAGCCGAAGCCACGCCGCCGAGGGAATGTCCACCGACTGCCCAATGCTGAATTTCAGGATATTTTTCAAAAACAGGATTAGCCGCGTTGATATCAAAGAAAGCCATATTTAATTTTACAGGAACCAACACAACCAAATATCCCTGCTCGGCAATCGCGTGCAACGGCACAGCATACGAGCGATAATCCACGCGCCCGCCGGGGTAGAAGATAAAACTTGTTTCAGGCTGAAGGTTGGAAGGTCTGAAAGTTATAAAATCATCTGTAGTTACTGTTACATTTGAGCCACTTTGCAAAGCGGCCAAAGCCTCAGGCGCGGGTCCGAGAGGGGTCTCAGCCCAAACAACGAATCCAATGCCGATTAAGGCCAGGGTAATTACAAATCCAAGAACGATACGTTTAATAATTTTCATAAAAGTGATTTTGCCTTTTCCCAAATTTGGTCAAACATTTCCACGGTTAATTTTCCCGTCAACGTATTTTGCTGGCTGGGATGATAGGAAGCCAGTACCCAGTGATCAGTTGTCAGTTCATAAACTGCGCCGTGTGAAAATTTTAAACCGCGAAGCGCGAATACTTTGAGGATTCTATCGAACGCAATCTTACCCAAGCACACGATGACTTTGGGCTTGAGGATTTCCAACTCGCGCTCAAGATATGGCTGGCAATTATTTAATTCCTCCGGACTTGGCTTATTATCAGGCGGAGCGCAGCGGCCTGACGCGGTGATGTACATATCTTTGAGAATCAGCCCATCGCTTCTGGACTCCGCCCCGGCTTGATTCGCGAACCCAGCCCGGTACAACGCTGGGAAAAGAAATCCGCCCGAAGCGTCACCTGTAAAATTACGGCCTGTACGGTTGGAGCCATGCGCACCGGGGGCGAGTCCCACCACGAGAACGCGCGCCTGCGGATCACCAAATCCGGGAACAGGTTTGCCCCAATATTCTTCATCCTTATACGCCTTGCGCTTCACGCGCGCAACTTCCTCACGCCATTCCACGAGGCGCGGACATTTGCGGCATTGGATAATTTCGTTGTTTAGAATCTCCAAAGGTTTCAAAATAAACTCCATATCATGTCGTTGCGAGGGCGCTCTTGTTCTTGCCCGAAGCAATCTGCTGGAAAGTTTGGAGATTGCTTCGTCGGGAAGAGCACCCTCCTCGCAACGACATTAGATAATAAACATCGCATCGCCAAATGAATAAAAACGATAGCCTTCTCTAATAGCAGTGTCATAAGTTTTCAAAATCTTCTCACGCCCCGCAAACGCACTGACCAGCATAATCAACGTGGATTTGGGCAAGTGAAAATTCGTAACCATCGCATCTACAACTTTAAATTGATAGCCGGGTAGGATGAAGATATTGGTTGGGCCGAGGAAAGGAGAGACCGTGGACGGTAGACTGTGGACGGTAGGTACGGTCTGTCGTCCATCGTCTACCGTCGCTTGCCCAGCGGATTCAAGTGTGCGGACAGAGGTTGTCCCAACCGCTACCACCCGCCCGCCGATTTGTTTGGTTTGATTAATTAAGTCCGCGGTTTCCTGCGGGAGTTCACACCACTCGGTGTGGATTTTATGTTCTTCGGGGTCATCTTCTGTGACAGGGGCGAATGTGTCCAAGCCGACATGCAGGGTGACATAAGCAATCTTCACACCTTTAGCTTTTAGTTCATCCAATAGCTGCGGAGTGAAATGCAAGCCCGCAGTTGGCGCGGCGGCGGAACCAACATCACGCGAGTAGACGGTTTGATAGCGTTCGGGGTCATTTAGCTTTTCGTGAATATATGGTGGAAGCGGAACGTTGCCCACGTTGGAAAAATACGGCTCGATAGGTTCAGAGAATTTTATGAGTCGCTCAGAGCCTTCGAGGATTTCCATGATTTCAGCATCAGGGCCATTGTCCACCCGCACCCGTTTCCCTACGCGCAGGCCCTTACCGCCCACCAACGCTTCCCATGTCAACTCGTTGCGGCGGCGGAGGAGGAGCAATTCCACGCGGCCACCAGTTTCTTTTTTGGCGAATATTCTGGCAGGGATGACCCGAGTCCTGTTGAGGACCAGCAAATCGTTTGGGTGCAGAATCAGGCTGAGGTCACAAAAGACGCGATGTTCTACATCCGAAGAATCACGATGCAGAATTAATAATCGGGATGAGTCACGCGGTTCGACAGGAGTCTGCGCGATGGACGATTCGGGGAGATGATAGTTGAAGTCAGATGTTTTCATATTGTGTGTACATGATAATAGATTAGAATCAAAAGCGGAAGCAAAAAGCTAAACACGGAGGCCAATATGAAACTCAGTTTTCACGGGGCGGCACAAACGGTAACTGGCTCGATGCATTTGGTGGAAGTGAACGGCTCGCGGTTGTTACTGGACTGCGGCATGTATCAGGGGCGGCGAAAAGAATCGTACGAAAAGAATCACAACTTTCCATTCGATGTTAGCACGATTGACGCGGTGATTCTTTCGCACGCGCATATCGATCATTCAGGAAATTTGCCCAATTTGGTGAAGCAGGGATTCAGCGGGCCGATCTTTGCCACGCGCGCAACGGCGCATCTCACCGATCTGATGCTGCGCGACTCGGGGCATATTCAAGAGAAGCAGGCGGCTAGCATTAATTTCCATAACAAAAAAAAGGGCGGGCCAATCGTTGTACCGCTTTATACCGAGGAAGATGCAAAGCAAGTCAAGCCGTTGTTGAGGGAACTTAATTACGAAGAAGAATTTGAACCTGCGCCCGGCACGCTGGCAACCTTTCACGACGCGGGTCATATTCTCGGTTCTGCTTCGATTGCGCTGGAACTCGAAGAGAAAAAACGCAAAACAAAATTGTGGTTCTCGGGTGACATTGGCCGCCGCAACCTGCCGATCATTCGCGACCCTGTCTTGCCAAAGCAGGCGGATGTCTTGCTGATGGAATCAACCTACGGCGACAAACCTCACCGCTCCCCGGAAGAAGCCTACATCGAAATGCGCGACGTCATCTTGCGGACGCTTGATCGGAAAGGCAAGGTGATCATCCCCTCTTTTGCAGTGGGCCGCACCCAGGAAATTGTCTACAACCTGAGCCGTATGCACGACGAGGGAGATTTACCCGCCGTCCCCGTGTATGTGGATAGTCCGCTGGCTGTGAACGCATCCAATATTTTCCGCAACCATACCGAATGCTATGACAAGGATATGAATGAATTGATCCGCACCGGGCATCCCGCGCTGGATTTCAAACTACTGACCTATGTATCCGATGTGGAAGAATCAAAAGAGTTGAATCAACGTAAGGACCCGATGATTATCATCTCAGCGGCGGGCATGGCCGAAACGGGGCGCGTCGTGTATCACATCCGCTGGGCGATAGAGAACAAACGTAACACGATCATGATTGTCTCATGGCAGGCACCAGATACTTTGGGCCGCAGACTCGCAGACCGCGAAAAGAAGGTAAAGATATTCGGCGAGTCTTATCACTGCAAAGCAGAGATCGCCACCATTAACGGACTCTCGTCCCATGCGGGGCAGGATTTGCTGGTTGAATATGCGTCCGGCGTGAAGCAGAGTGCCAGGAATATATTTTTAGTTCACGGGGAAGAAAGAGGCGCTCTGCCGCTGATGGAGAAGTTGAAGGAAAACCGCATGAAGAATGTGGCCTATCCCGCCATGCATACGAGTGTGGAGTTGTAGTACAAGTAGACCTCCGAGTTCTTGAAGAACTCGGAGGTCTAAGTTTTCAAAATGACTATTATATTTTTCTTGATCTAAGGAGTTGAGCAATATTATTCAATAGTTTTTGTTCATTCCAGCGTGCAGACCACACTCTAAGTTCGCCTGTTTCTTGAAGAAACAGGTACTGCATATATTTATCTGTAGAATGACTGGAAACTACGAAATACCAAAACAGGTTTCCTATCATAAATCTATACCCATTGTGACCAAAAAGCTTCTCTGGCATAGGCGGCATAATAATCTTATCCACTTTTTGAGGATCAGGAATTCTAAGAATAAAACAGCCATACTCGGTAAATTTACCAGGGTGTTCGTGCTCCAACATATAGCGAATCTTTTCTTCATGCCTGCCTAAATTGACATTTGCAAACATCAAATCATTAGATACACCCGCGCGCCAGAGTATTGAAAGTTGAAACAACTTAAATTGTTTATAGTCGATCCCTTGTGAATAAACAAATTGACCAGTGGGATCTTCCATGAAATTCGGAATTCTTTGAATTACTTTTGTTGCATAGCCTTCATAGCGACTCAGTTTCGTTTCGCATTGCTGACAAAGTAAGTATTCTCGTACTCCTTTTTGTATTAACTTTTCTTTTTCACTAGACGAAACAAGCATTGTACGATGTAGCTCATCGTACAAGTTTCCATATAGAAATTCTGGGAGAATATGTGAATTTCTTAATTCAGATTCCTTCAAGCAAAGCCGACAAATATTACTGCCCACCTCAATCATACTTTTTTACTTTCTCCATAATCGCAATATCACATTCACCACAACTGTCAAAATCACCGAAACCAAAATTGAACTTGTGACTGGGAAATAAAAGCTTCCATTCTCCCCTTCAATGCGGATATCACCGGGCAACCGTCCAAGCGGGATGCCGAATTTCGCGGCGAGGTAAATCCCTCCACCGATGAGGAATAATGCAATTCCGCCGAGCATTAGGGTACGGGCGATGTTTTCCATAATAGACCGTGGACGATGGACAATAGACCGTGAATTCATCGTCCACGGTCTATTGTCCATCGTCTATAAAAGTCTCTGCTGACCCTGCTCCGTATAGATGAACCCCAAATGTTCATACGCGGATTTGGTTGCGACGCGGCCCTGTGGGGTGCGGTCAAGGAAGCCAAGTTGTAAAAGGTACGGCTCGACCACATCCATGATGGTGTCCTGTTCTTCGCTGATGGATGCGGCGATGGTGTTCAGACCGACGGGTCCGCCATTGTATTTTTCGATGATGGTCTTTAACACGCGGCGATCCACGTCATCGAGTCCGAGCGGGTCAACTTGTAATAAGTCCAGCGCTTCTTTGGCAACCTTTTTCGTGATAACCCCATCCGCGCGGACTTGGGCGAAGTCACGCACACGGCGCAGGAGGCGCAACGCCACACGCGGAGTCCCACGGGCGCGGCGTGCCATTTCTGTGATGCCATCTGTCTCGGCTTCCACTTTCAACATCCGCGCGGCACGGGAGACAATGGATTGCATGGCGGGCAGATCATAATAGTCCAGGCGATAGACTGCGCCAAAGCGTGCGCGCAATGGAGCGGTGACCAAGGCCAAACGCGTTGTCGCGCCAACAATGGTAAAGCGCGGAAGTTTCAAGCGGATGGAACGGGCTGACGGCCCCTTGCCGATGACAATGTCCAACGCAAAATCTTCCATGGCGGGATAGAGCACTTCTTCCACGGCACGTCCCAAACGATGGACTTCATCAATGAAGAGGACATCGCCAGCACGTAAGTTTGTCAAAATGGCGGCGAGATCACCTGCGCGTTCGATGACTGGTCCAGCCGTTACTTTGACGTTGACTCCCATCTCATTGGCAAGCACATGCGCGAGGGTTGTTTTTCCCAAACCGGGAGGGCCATAAAAGAGAACATGATCCAATGCTTCGCCGCGTTTGCGCGCGGCATCGATCAGAATCGATAAATTCTCTTTGACCTGATCCTGCCCGATCAAGTCGGTTAGTTTTTCGGGACGAAGAGCATTGTCCACGCGGTCATCAGGCTTGGCTTCCGGGTCAAGGGGGCGGGGAGATTTTGTCATAAAGGCGATTATACCCCGGGGCATAAATAACAATAAACCGCCGAACAGCTTTCAGTTAAGTATGAGTCGCGTCTGGGGTGCGTCGCACGTCTGAAGCAATCCACCTGTCTGGTCCCCATATGGGGATGATATGCGACACACTCTCGCCTCCAAATTAAATCAAGCAGGGATGACCTAGCGTTCGGTCATCCCTGCAAAAAAGATTTGCTCTTCGGCAGTCTGGCGATCCTGATCACAATAAAAGTGATTGTAGATCCATGACTTTGCGTCATCAGGTTTCCCTGATTTTGCCTTTCGGTTAGCCGGTCGGCCCTGACCAGATACTTTTGCTGGTTTTAGACGCTCTGGCTTTGCGTCGCCGTCTTTTGGCGGTTTTGCTTTTGTCGGCAGTCTGGCGGTCCTGGCTCAGTTCAGCGTTAGACCCATGACTTTGCGTCGCCGAGTTTCCTCGGTTTTGCTCTTTCTCGGAGCTAATTTATTATTGCACGCAAACATTAAAATTTCAATCACTCAGATGTTCTAAAATAAATTATAGCTCTCTGGGAATTGACGGGGTTTTGTACACGGACAACACGGACGGCACGGAAAAACCTTTAAAACCTTCTCTTTTCCGTGTGTTCCGTGAATTCCGTGTACTAAAAAAAAATAATCACGCCAACTCCCATTGAGCCTAAATTATTGCGCACCCAAGAATGTTGTTTCAACGGTCATGCCCCACATGAGGCGGGGATCGGTTTCGCTGACTGAGATGCGAACGGTATAAAGAATATCGCCGCCTTGCTGAATGTAAGCGCGGCTGATCTCTGTGATCGTTCCGTTGAGCGTAAGGTCAAGCAATGCGTCTGGAACAATGGATACAGCCTGGCCTACACTTAGTTTCACTACTTCAAGCTCGGTAATATCCGTTGTCTCAACGACCCACGAATTGAAATTTGCAAGACTAACCGCGCGAGTCTCCGTGCCAACCTGCTCCCCCACTTTCACATTGACATCCGCCACGACCCCGTCAAACGGCGCGGTGAGTACGTAATTTGAAAGCGCATCTTTTGCGGCATCAAGATTGGCTTTTGCAAGTGTGAGCTGGTCCGCATTCGGCCCATCAAGGCTGATCTCATATTGATGTTTGGCTTCGGCCTCAGCTGCAAGCGCGGCATCATAAGCGGCGCGCACACTGTCACGTTCGCGGGTGGTCTCTTCAAGATTCCGCTGCGCCAAATGCAAATCTTCCTGCGCTTTTTCAAGCGCATCCTCGGCATTTTTCCGCTTGGTATTATCCTTGTCAAGATCCTGATATTTATCGAAATCAGCCTGCCGGTCTTCCATATCCTTCTGGCGATCTTCGATCGTGGCCTTGTCATCGTCAATGCGATCCTCAATGTCGGTAACATTCAGGCCATCCCATTCCTTCTCGGCTACACCGCGCACAATCTGCGCATCCATATAAGCCTTCCAGAGACTGGCGCGATTTACACCCTCAGTACGGAGCAGCGTATCATAGGCATTTTGTGCGACGACGATCTGCGCATCCACCCCGCCCGCGTTTGCGAGGCGGACGAGAACATCTCCCTGGCTGACGGAGTCGCCCGCACTCACGAGAACTTCCTCCACCACTCCGCGCGCCTGAAAAGATAGATTCGTACCTTGAACAGGTTCGAGTCTTCCTTCCGCGACAATGTCATTGGAGGTAAGTATCTCCGCAGACGATGGAGCAGGTGTGGCGGTTGCCTGATTTCCACATGCGGAAATCGCAAGTGAAAAAATGACGAGTAATATTATGATGATTGATGATTGTTTTTTCATTTTTACCTTCTTGTCATGATTCCGTCATTGCGAGGAGCGCTTTTGTTCTTCGCGACGAAGCAATCTCCTCATTGAATTGGGGATTGCTCACCTGCACTGGCGTGCGGCGCAAGTGTCGTCGGGAAAATCACCCTCCTCGCAATGACGATGATAATTTATTCGTACGCCAAAACTTCCCGAATGGTTAATCTTGCCGCGTTACGCGCAGGCAAAATGGAAGCCACCACGGAAAGCACCAATACCAGACCAAACCAAATTCCATAACCAGTGAAAGTGAAGATCACATCAATGGGCGTTTCAAAAACTGCCAGGCTGACAATTGTTGAAAGCAGATACGTAAACGGAATGGACAGAATGATCGCCAACACAAACGACATGAATCCGATCACAAATCCTTCGGCAATAACCGTCCGCATCACAGCGCGGTCATCTGCGCCAATGGCGCGCATAATTCCGATCTCGCGTGTGCGTTCCAAAACGTTCATGCCCATTGTGCCAGTCAACCCCATTGCGCCTACAACCGCAGTCAGGATCGCCATGATGAGCAGGAATACCACCAGCGTATCCAAACTCTCCACCGCCGTATCCAGTGATGCGCGTCCCGCCTCGGCAACACGCACATTGAATCCGTGCTGGCGGAAGAATACGTCCAGCTCCTCGGCTTTCGCATCCTGATAGGCTCTATCATGACCCTCGGTCACCAAACGGAATGAATAGGATTGATTCGCAAGATTATTCATCTGCGAAATATATTCATACGGAGAGTAGGCCAACACACCTTCGCGATCCACAAACTTGAAGAGGCCAATCACTTCCCAATCCTCTTCACGGCCATTGATCTTTAGCTTCACATGATCACCGGGTTTGATATTTGGGAAATAACCCAAAGCGGCTTCGCTCATCGCCAGTTTGCGCACATCATCAGCGCGCAGCCAGCGTCCCGCCACAAGGATGGGCTGAATCAGCGTGCTGTCAGCGGGCGGGGCAAAGATGTTGATATTCTCCAACACAAGGCCATTTTCATCCAACAGCTCACCGCTGACGAACTGCCAGCCTTCCATATCCACAATGCCATCCACCTGCCCAAGCATTTGTTTGATCTCACGCAGCCGATATGGCTGATCGAAATCAAGCGAAATATCGGCGGCAAAATATTTACCGATTGCGCCAATGTAATCATGCAACGTGGTGCGGACATTAAACACTGCGATAAAGATCGCCCCGCCCATGGTCAATGTAAACAGGGTCAGGACCAACCGTCCGCGGCGACGGAACGTGTTTCTCAAAGAGATGATGAATGGCCGTGGGAAGTGGATTCCCCTTGATGCGAGGATTCGCGTCAGACGAATCATCATCCAATCAAACCAACTGATACGCGCCTCATGCTGACTGTGGGGTTGATTCTCGTCCCCGGTCAGATCGCCGCTGAGAGCGCGTAAAACCGTGATGCGTGAACCATTGATCACGGGCGCGAGTCCCGCCACGAGCGGAACCAACAATCCCACCGCGATCTGGATCGCCAACGCCATCGGCACAATTCGATAACCAAGGATATTAAAATTCAACTGACTCGAAATAAAGAGAGCCAGTCCATACGCGCCCTGCCCGCCAAGCGGAACGGCAATGAGTAATGCGAGCACGCCGAACGCCATGATCAACGCAAGGTACATTACAAGCACCTGCGTTCTGCGTCCGCCCACTAATTTGATCACGCCGATGTGACGCAGGTGTTGGGTAAGCAAAGCGCTTAATGTATTTGCGATCAATGAACTGGAAAGGAATACGATCAAAATTCCCAGCGCCATCAAAATACCAAGAATGGCATTGACCGTACTCGCCAGTGGATGCTCATGAGTCATCGCATAACGCGTGCGGACAACCAATGTGCCGTTCTTTTCCAACTTATCTTTTAATTCCGCGCCCACCTCGCGGATGTGGAAAATATCATCTCCGCCAGCTCCGACCGTAACATAAGCGCGGTTATACGAATCAGGCTGTTGAAGATATTGCAGGGTATCCATGGAAATATAGCCATAGGGTGATGCTAAAAAGTCACCTGCGCCCATGGCGGTATCCTGCACCACACCCACAACGATCATGGTCTTGAGCGAGCCATCCTGCAATTGAAACTCGACCGTATCGCCAACCTGCGCATCGATATGATCCAGCGCATTGAGCTCAAGCACCACTTCCCGTTTATCGGGAATATTCCTGCCTTCGATCGGTGTCAACAAATTAATGGAGTTTTTCTCGAAGTCGTTAAACGCCACCATATCGAAGGCTGTCCATTTGTCCGTACCGGCCGCGCGCATTCGGATATTAAATACGCGGCGGGCCTCCGCACCTTCGACACCTTTTGAATTTTTTATGGACGCAAGCACGTCATCATCAAAGTTCAAGGTGCGCAGTTCAACATTCGACGGATTGTTCGCAGCGTAGGAAGCGCTCATATCAGTGGAAATGATCTGGTATGCGCCAGAGATCACTCCAATGGAAAATACGCCCACCGCAATGGAAAATACCACCAGCAGTGTGCGTGCCTTGTTATCCAGTAGATCGTGTATTACCTTACGCCATCTTGGTCGCATAAAATCCTTTCCCTCACCCTAGCCCTCTCCCAAAGGGAGAGGGGACTCCCTTCCCCCCTCTGGGGGAAGGGTTGGGGATGAGGGTTATCCTACTTCAATAATTCGCTTACTTCCCCGCCAGAGTACGGCTTCACGGTCACATCCTTGGCACCATGACGCAGGAACTGTGTCACACGTTCAGGGTTGATCGCGGAGGTGAGGATGACTGTCTTCGAGGCAAGACCTGCTTTTGAAATCGCGGCCAGCACATCCATCAATGCAACAGAAGCGATATGTTCATCCACAAGGATCAGATCGGCGGCTGGAAATTTGCCCAGGTCTGTGGATTGGGTCAATTTCACTTTTGTTCCCTTGAGCAATTCGGCAAAAAGATTTGCCCAATCATCGTTATCATCGATCAATAAAATGTTTTTTACATTCCCAGCTTCAACAGGTTCATCATTCGCATGGACTCTGGGCATGAACATGGCGACTGTCGTGCCTTTACCTTCTTCGCTGACGAGTGTGATATGTCCCTGTGATTGCGAGACAACGTGCATGGCCGCGGGAAGGCCAAGTCCGTGATGAGCTACTCCGCGAGTTGTGAAGAATGGTGACCAGGCTTTTTGCATCACATCTTCGCTCATGCCTGAGCCATCATCTTCAATGACCACTTCAAGAATGCCGCGTTCCTCGGTGGGATGTGTGCTGATTTTTATAGATTTCGCACCCGCTTCGACAGCGTTCTGTAAAATATTCCCAAGCGCGCGGACAAGTTGTGTGCTGTCAGCAATGACATAGGCTGCGGCCGGGTCAATTTGAACCTTGAATATATTCTCCGCCAAATCGCGCTGACGGATGGCTGTCTGTAACGCATCTGCAAACAGGACTGGACGCGGCTTCATTTCACGCACCGCACCGATCAGCTGTTCCTTAACTTGAATGATCTGCGCCGCGCTTTCGGAGATCATTTCCAAATCTTCCTTCAAAGAGTCAAGGTCAACCTGGCCTTCGGCAATTTCTTCCTGCAAGCGGGAGACGGTCAACGAGATGGGAAGTGTCTTGTTGCCAATCCAATGAATGGCCTCAGTGGAGGCAGTCGTCAGCGCCTCGAAAACTTTGTTGCGCAGAATCTCGTTATGCGCTTCCTTAAGTTCATTGATCAGGTTCGCGTTATTAATCGCAACAGCAAGATGCTCAGCCATGGTGAGCAAGGTCGTGATGTCATCTTCGCTGAAGGCATGTTCCTCCGAGCTTTGGATCGTGACCGCGCCCAATGCCTTGCCTGCATAAATTAATGGCAATGCCATTTCAGAACGGGTATGCGGCAAATGCGGATTCTTGAAATGGACTCGTTCCTCGCCCACATCCAATGCGATGCGCGCTTCACCCATCGCAATACATGCGCCGATCATGGACTCCGTTCCGATCTTAAGTTTGTGACCTTCAGCCACCATCGCCTTGCCAGCTTTGCCGTACCCAGCGCGCAGGACAGCGTACTCGCCTGCCGCGTCCACAAGGAACACGCCAGCGTAATACAGTCCATATGCTTCGCAAATAATATTGACCGTATGCGGAAGAAGTTCTTCAAGATCCAAAATGGATGTGACTTCCTTGCCAACACGGTTCGCGGCTTTCAATAAACGCGAGCGGCGTTCTGCCTGACGATGCAAATTTGAATTTTGAATGGCAATCGCAAGCTGATCCGCCATGGTTTGCAAAGCGGCAATATCCTCATCGTGAAATGCAGCCTCTTCTGTGGATTGCACGGTCAACGCGCCGATGACATCGTCACCAACGATCAACGGAAGCGCCATTTCGGAGCGGGTGTTTGGGAGGTCGGGATTCTCAAAGAAAACCGCTTCAGTCCCAACGTCAAGAGCGATGCGCCCCTGACGGTTGGCAATGCTCGCGCCGATCATCGAGTTGCCCCCCACTGCGAGTTTATGTTCCACATTGACCATCCGCCTGCCAGCTTCGCCGCGCCCAGCCTTCAAGACCGCGTATTGCTTCGCGTCATCAAGAAAGAAAACGCCCGCGTAATAAAAACCAAATTCATCGCAGATGATGTCAACCGTGCGTTGGAGCAATTCATACGGATCGAGAATGGTTGTGATGTTCTTGGCGGCGCGCGCCGCAGCCTTCAATAATTTTGCATGTCGCTCGCTATGCGTATCGTTTGTCATGGATTCCTCTTTTTAATTTTGCATGAAGACCCTAAAGGTTTCTATGCTATAAAACCTTTCAGGGTTGGATCAAAACTTTTAGGGTCTATTCACTCAATATTTTTTGAATCAACTCAACCAGCCCCTGTTCGCGCCCCTTTACAAAGAAGGCATTCGCGCCGCGCGAGACCGAGTCTTTGGCCTTGGTCACTTCATCGTACGCGGTGAGGATCACAACGGGCAGGTCGGCTTTTTGTTTTTTCAGATCATCCAACAGGTCGAGACCCGCACCGGTTTTGGGAGTGCCGTCAAAGCCCGGCATGTTCAAATCCAATACGGCAATGCTTACTTCGCCGATATTCTGCGTGAAGAGTTCGCTTCCGCTTTTGCAATCTGCAGCCGTCAGCACATCGAAGCCCGCGCGCAAAAGCGTTTTCTCCAGACTGCGCTGGATCAACTTTTCATCATCCACCAAAAGAACTGTTGTCATTCAGCCTCCAAATTTTTAATGAGACCTGACAGGTTTTGAAAACCTGTCAGGTCTTAATTTCTTTCAACCGGCAGCCGCACAGAAAACTTTGCGCCTTTGCCTGCTTCACTTTCCAACGAAATACTTCCGCCGTGTTGATTCACGATTTGCACACAAGCCGAAAGGCCAAGCCCGGTGCCGCCGCTTGCGCCTTTGGTCGTGAAAAATGAGACCCAAATTTTTTCCTGAATTTCCTTCGGAATGCCGGGGCCGTTATCCTGTACCGTGACCAGGACAAAATTCGGGTCGCGGTCACGCTGCCCCATTACAACGATTTTCGGCGAAGGCGTTTGCGACATGGCCTCCCACGAATTCTTGATCAAATTATTAAAGACCTGCTCCACCTGCCGCGCATCCACAAAAGCATTGGGCATATTCTCAGCCCAAGTCATCTCAACCACGCCATCAGGCAAAGCCATATTCGTAACCGTACCCGCAATCATTTCACTCAAGGAAACAGCCGCATCATTGCGTTGACGCGCAGGGCCGATCAGCCCTTCTTTAATATCGAGAATCGTCACCGCGCTGTTCTCGATGATATCCAAATCTTCCAACAATGATTCGACACTGACCAAAGTCCGCAGACGATTCGGCTTCATGGCAGACATCTCAACGATGACCTGATTCAGGTCAATGCCTTTTGCCTGCGCTTCTTCTTTGACCGTTTGAACTGCCACTGTCAAAGAATCATTTCCCAAAGCTGACTCATCGACTCGCCCAACCAGCGCCAGCAGATACATAAGATCCTCACGCACACGCTGAACACTGCCGGGGATCGGCGCGGCCTTATTGCCCACCCAATGGATCGCTTCGCCTGTTGCGGTGGCAATGGCTTCGAAGGTTTTCGTCCGCACAAGCTCGGAGGTGGCAGCTTCCAACTTAAACATCAACTGCGCGTTATTAATGGCAATCGCAATTTGGTCGGCCATCGCCTGCAAAGATGTGACGTCCTCTTCTGTAAACGCATTGAGTTGATCGCTTTGCACAGTCAACGCGCCAAGCGCATTCGACTGAACGATCAAAGGCAATGCCATCTCAGAACGCGTATTCGGTAACAGCGGATTCTTAAAGTGCGATTCCTGTCCCGCCACATCCAATGCGATCTGCGCCTGCTGCGAAATGATCGAATTGCCGATCATGGATCTATCATCCACAGGCAGGCGGTAATTTTCAGCCATCATTTTGCGTCCCGCAGAAGCATATCCCGCGCGCAGGATGGCCCACTCACCATTATCAGATACTAAAAAGATGCCCGAATAATAGAAATTGAATTCACTGCAAATAATATTGACCGCGTACTTCAACAGGTCATTGATATCAAGAATGGATGTGACCATCTGCCCGACGCGCGCCGCAGTTTCAAGCAGGCGATGTCTGCGTTCCAGCATGGAAAACATGCGCTCGTTCTGCTGGAGTAGATGCTTATTCTTCTCGACCGTATTGCTCAATTGGCGGATATTTCCTTCGAGGCGTTCCACCAATTCCTGCTGATAGGCTTGAAGATATTTTTCGGCATCTTCCAATATTTCAACTTTGCCGTTGAGATAAGCATCCACCTGCTCGATGAAATCAGCATCGATTGGCTTGGAGATAAATCCCACCGCACCCGCGGCCAGGGCACGTTCGCGCGCGCCAGCGGAAAGGTCACCAGAAACAACCACAATTGGGGTATCGGGCAGCATTTTCTTCAAGCGTGTAGCGGCTTCATTGCCCGACATGTGTGGAAGATTATTGTCCAGCAAGATCAAGTTGGGATGAGTCTCTTCGGCAAGCTGCAACCCGTCCAGCGGATCGGAGGCTTCAAGCACGATATATTTATTCGCAAGCAAGCGCCGCACCAGCGCACGAGATTCGTCGCTGTCTTCGATAAAAAGCACTTGCGGAAGTTTGCGTGGGTCGGTCATAAAATGATGAAGGATAAAGGATGTGTTTGTCTACTTGTCTGCTTGTCTCTTGTCCACTTGTCTACTTGTTTCCGATCTCTGGTCTGCGATTTGTTTCTCATCCAATCGCTTTTGCACGATCCTGCCGATGGCTTCAGCCGTAATTGGAGATTCATTGATCACACGCAGAAAATCTTCACGCGGAAGAGCCAGCACTTCCACAGGCTGATCGCCTGCACGTACATTCGCAATGGATTTGCCGCCGCGCAACAATTCGATTTCGCCAAAGAATTCGCCAGCTTGCAAGCGTGAGATAACGTGATCCTTTTTCTTCTTATCCTGCAAAACCACATCCACTTCGCCTTTGCAGATCATGAAGAAGTAATCCACATTGCCATTGCGCGAGATGATGGTCTCATGCGGCTGGTAAACATGTTCTTCCACGATCTTCGTAAACTCAAGCATGTGGCGGTGTCTTAATTGTGGAAGCGATTTTGATATGGTCTCATTGATCAACTCACCATCAGAAATGATGATGTTGCGATGGGTACGTGATGTCAACGATGGGTCGTGCGTAACCATCACAATGGTTTTGCCTTGTGCCACAAATCCTTCGAAGAGTTGAATGATCTTATCTGCCGAGCGGGTATCAAGATTTCCTGTGG
Source organism: Anaerolineales bacterium (assembly GCA_013140605.1). Classification (GTDB taxonomy): domain Bacteria; phylum Chloroflexota; class Anaerolineae; order Anaerolineales; family Villigracilaceae; genus Villigracilis. The sequence goes on along the minus strand of JABFSL010000058.1, from coordinate 29,751 downwards.
GTTCATCCGCAACCAGCAAGGGAGGGTCACAAGCCATGGCGCGTGCAATGGCGGCGAGCTGCTGCTGTCCAGTTGAAACCAAAACGGGAAGTTTGTTCGCAAATTTTTCCAGGCCCACCAGAGTCAATAACTCCATGGCTCGCGCGGGACGTTCATCGAAATCGTACATGTCTACGTAATCCATCGGGAGCATCACGTTTTCAAGCAGCGTGAGCATGGGCAATAACTGGAAGAATTGAAAAACGATTCCCAAATTCTTTCCACGCCAACGTGAGCGCTGACTTTCTGTGACACCCGTATAAATATCCGTGCCATGCACAACCACGCTGCCTTCGGTGGGATGATCGATTCCCGTTACCATATTCAACAGCGTTGATTTTCCACTGCCCGATTTGCCAACGATGGAAACAAATTCGCCGCTCCTGATGGTCAAGTCCACGCCTTTGAGGACGGTGAACTCTCCCGCCGCATTGCTGAAGCGCTTGACGAGGCCGTGAAGTTCGATCATCGGCTGGGGCGCTGACTCTGCCTTTTGGACGGAATCAACTATCGGCTTGAGAAGACGCGCTGTCATTTCATCCGCCTCTTCTCTGACTTTGGTTCTGCTTCGGCTTCCGAAAGCAGTTCCCCATCTGCGATAGTCAGACTGCGCGAGAAGCGCCCCATCAGGCCGATATCGTGTGTGACCATGACAATTGTTTTGCCCTGGTCGGTGACGAGGTGTTCGAAGACTTCAAAGATGTGATCGGCCGTGATGGAATCAAGACTGCCTGTTGGTTCATCTGCGACGAGAATGGGAGGGTCATTAGCAAGCGCGCGCGCAATGGCTACACGCTGCTGCTGTCCACCTGAAATGAAGGCAGGTAACTTGTTGGCGTGCTCTTCAAGTTCCATCAATTGAAGAAGCTGCATGGCGCGTTCTCTTGATTCACGCGGTTTGAAATTATCAGCCAGATCCATGGGGAGCGTAATATTTTCGATCAGCGTCAGCATGGGCAAAAGTTGAAAGGACTGATAGACCACGCCCATTTTCCTGCCGCGCCAGAATGCACGCTCATCTTCGCTCATTTGATGAATCGAAATATTTTCATCCCCCGAGCGGACAAAGACTTCACCGCTGGTAAGTTGATCCACACCGTTGATCATATTCAACAAGGTGGACTTGCCCGCGCCAGATTTCCCGACAACGCCAAGAAACTCGCCCGCGTTGATGGTCATGTTCACGTTGGTTAACGCCGTGAAGTCACCCGCCGCAGTGGAGTAGGTCTTTGATACGTTGCGTAGTTCGATGATTGATGAGGACATATAAACACACAAAAGCGGCCGCCGAGGCAACCGCTCTAACTTGATGCGCCAAACGACCCTAATTTTACCCCCGAAACAGGAGGTCTCTCATTTGCACCTGACTTACAAGGTGTTTTACGAGATAAAAAATTAGCCACAGAGTCACAGAGAGCGCAGAGAAAAGCTTTAAGAAATCTCCGCGACTCTGTGGCTCAGTGGCTCGTTCTTTTAAGATTTATCGCTGGCGCCTGGAAATCAGCACACCAGTCGGGATGCCTGCGCCGTATCCAAAGGCGAAGAAACCGATTTTGGCCGCCGTGGGCACATCCGACCAGATAACCACTGACGAGACTGTTGCAAATAGCAGAAACAGGACTGCCATGATGATGAGGGTATTATTTGATTTCATTTTCGACATTCCTTGAACAATTGATTAAATTACCTTAGGCACCTAATTGTGATTCCCTGAGCGAAGCGAAGGGTCTCTACTGCTGAAATCCGAGGTTCTCACCGCACTGGCGCGCGGCGCAAGTGTCGCTCCGCTACTAAGAAACAAGAATTTTCAAAACCTTTTTGCCACGAATTTCGCAAATTTACACGGATTTTTTTAACCAGTTCGCGAAAATTTGTGTAACGCCTGCACTGGTGTGCGGCGCAAGTGTCTGCGGCTGAAGCCTTTGTTTCTTTTGCTTTGAACGGCGTCTTTTTTGCCGTGGTTTTACTTAGAACGACACTACATAAAGTGAGTGATTAACAAACTTTGGATGTCTAACTTGTCTTATCCATGAACGCCTGCATCTGTTGACGATACGCTGTATAAGCCTTCTGACCTTTTGCCGTCAACTTGCAAACTGTCAGCGGGAGTTTGCCCTTAAAGGTTTTTTCGATCTTTACATAGCCCGCTTCTTCCAATTTGCTCAAATGGGCAGATAGATTGCCTTTGGTCAACCCTGCTTCGCGTTGAAGAAAGAGGAAGTCTGCGCTTGCGGCAGTGGAGAGAATGGTAACAATCAACAACCGCGCAGGTTCGTGAATCAAACGGTCAAGATCATTCAGGCCGCGCAGGTCGTTACTCATCCCCTGCCTCCACTGGCATTGGATTTTCGCGCAGGTAGCTCTTCAAGGTCAAGCCGCCTGAGATCACGAATGCAGTTCCCATTAAGGCGTAGAACAAGCCGAGGTTGTATCCACGCGCGAATCCGCTCACAGACAGAATACCGCCAAATACCAAAGACGCGGCGCCCAGGAAGTAAAACCTGCCCAGCCCAGAAGTCCATGCCTGCTTCACCATGAGAATGACCGCCACCAATACACCAGTCACTGCGACCATTGAGTCAATGCTGTCAAACCTGCGGGCGACCATGATGGAAATCGACGCCACTGTCATGGCTGTCAAAGCCGCAAGAATACGCATCCAAACCGCGTTCCCGTTGTATGTGCGATATTCAACATAACCAGTGCGTGGATATGTAATGCGGGCTTTTACGATATTGACCACGCGCCGCGCAACGAACACACCGCCGATCAGAAGCACGACAAATCCCGCCTGCAGCATTCCGCCGATGAACGATTCATCGCCAAGATACTGCTGCAATGAAAAGTAAACCGCCAGCAGGAAGAACATTATGCCGCCCATCATTTCGCCGATTCCATCGCTATACCAATAGCGCTTTACACGCTGTTCAATTTGAGAGGTTTCATCTTTCATTGTATCTCCTTACGAATATAGTTTGCGTTGCAAACTAGTTTGCGATTATATTACTCCCATCACTGGTGCATGTCAAGGGAATCAAAAAGGCCTGTCGCTGCGGACAGGCCTTTGCTATTTCTGCAAACACGAGATTAACTCTTTTACCGCCTCTTGCGGTTCTTCCTTCGTAATTGCAAGCACGGGCACAATCCCCGCTGAAAAAACTTCGCGCACAGTGCCAGCCTTCCAATGCTTCGGGAGGATTCCAACCGCGTCTTTTTCCGCATTTAATAGATCTGACATTTGCTGTGGGTTGGTTGCCAATCCCGCGAGAGATGTGACGCTTCTTCCTTTCATCACGAGCTGGTCAAACATAATTTGCACATCCGCATCTGACGAATAAACCCACACCTGCGCTAACCCCGTTGGGTCCCCTAGCGCGAACAAATCCTGCGCCTCTGTGAGAGTCAAATTCTGCACAGGGCTTTCGCGGTTTGTCACGATCAAAATCTCCTCTTCGTCTATTTGATAAATAGGAGAAACAATGATCCCAGGCTCCCCCACTCGCAAGGTAATATCAGGTTCATCCGCTGTAAGATTTATTGTCACCGATGAATCATCGGCGCAGGCATAAAGCTCCGTCAACCACGGTTGGGCGGCGGAGGTGGCGTAGACGGTCACAATCTCTGTTTGAGAAGTTTGCGTTGCGGGCGCGCAGGAAATTAAAAGGAAGGAAGAAAGTAGAAAGATCGAAACTTGCTTCATGAAAATAATCTGGCGATCAGTACGATCACACCGACCACCGCGCAATAAACGGCAAAAGGATACATCGAATGTTTGCCAAGAAAGCTGATCAACCATTTAATGGCAAACCACCCCACTACTGCCGCAGTAATAAACCCTGTAATAAGGTAAGGCAAAAACTCAGTCGTTCCCGTCATGTCGATCACCTTCAAAGATTCGTAGGCACCCGCCGCAACCAGAATCGGCACAGACATCAGAAATGCGAACCGCGCCGCAGAGGGGCGGTCAAAGCCGCGGATCATGCCGCCCGCAATCGTCGAGCCAGAACGCGAGGCACCGGGGAAAATCGCCAGCACCTGAAACAAGCCCACGGACAAAGCATCCTGCCACGTGGCCGATTCGAGAATCCGATCACGGCGGTCAAAATATTCAACCACGGTTAATAACACAGCAGTGATCAATAACCGAAAGCCCGCCAGGGTCAATGCATCCTTAAACATGGTTTGAATAATGTCTTTCAAGAAAAAACCAACCACCAGCGCAGGAATGGTGGCAACGATCACCAACCAACCCAGACGGGCGTTTAGATTTTCAAAAGGTTTCCTGTGTTTGATGCCGAGAAAAAAAGCTGTGAGAATATGCCAAATATCCTTCCAGAAAAACAGGAGCAAAGCGAAAACAGTTCCAAGTTGAACAATGACAGAGAACGAAAAAGTCCTGTCATCAGATGGAATGCCTAAAAGATTTCCCGCAATCAGCAAATGCGCTGTGGATGAGACGGGGATGAATTCGGTTAATCCCTGTATGATGCCGAGAAGAAAAGCGTGGAAGAGGGTCATAAGTTCCTTTTAAACACAAAGTACACAAAGGAACACGAAGGAAATAGTTTTTCAACCTTTTTGTACTTCGTGTCCTTCGTGTTTAATTCTTTTCGCATTATTCGCCCATTGATTTAACAATTCAGGCACACGAGACTCGAAAGAACCATCCGCAATATAGCCGCGAATGGATTCCATTAAGCGGATCAACGCCCGTAAATTGTGAATGGACAGGAGCGTTCCTGCCAGCAATTCCTTTGCCACGATCAGGTGACGAATGTATGCGCGAGTAAAAGTCTGGCAGGTGTAGCAGTCACAAGTCCCATCCAGCGGACGTTCATCTCTGGCGAAGGTTGCGTTCATCATGTTCAAACGTCCTTCAGGCGTAAAGGCGGAATGATGACGCGCCAAGCGAGTTGGCAGGACGCAATCAAAGATATCCACACCGCGCGCGACGCCGTTGATGATGTCTTCGGGCGTGCCGACTCCCATTAAGTAGCGCGGTTTGTTTTCTGGCAGCAGCGGCAGGACAATATCCAGAGTATTGTGCATTTCTTCCTTCGTTTCCCCCACCGAGAGTCCGCCGATGGCAACACCGGGCGTATCGAGAGAAGATATAAATAGCGCTGATTCAGCTCTCAGGTCCGGGTTGACGCCGCCCTGAACGATGCCGAATAATGCCTGGTCGGCGCGAGTCTTCGCATTGACGGAACGCTCCGCCCAGCGGTGAGTCCGATCCATGGCAATTTTGGAATAAGCCAGATCGTTGGGGTCGGAACATTCGTCGAAGGCCATGATGATATCCGCGCCAAGATTCTCCTGAATGGCAATGGACTTCTCAGGTGTAAAGCGATGCGTGGAACCGTCAATGTGACTCTTGAAGGTCACACCGTCATCGTCGATCTTGCGGGTCTTCGATAGCGAGAAGACTTGAAATCCGCCAGAGTCTGTCAGCATGGGGTTCGGCCATTGCATGAATTTATGCAAGCCGCCCATATCGCGGACGAGTTCATCGCCGGGACGCAGGTAAAGATGATAAGTATTGCTCAATACGAGCGAGGCGTTGATCCCATTGAGATGTTCAGGTGTGAGGGTCTTGACCGTGGCCTGTGTGCCAACTGGTGCGAAAACTGGAGTTTGCAATTCACCGTGAGGCGTGGAGAAAATCCCCGTGCGGGCACGGTCATTTTTGGCTGTGATTTGAAATTCAAACATGGGAGCGATTATACAGTAGGGGCGACCCGTCTGGCTTGAAGAGTTACCGCCATTGACCAGGGAGGGTCGCCCCTACAAGCAAAATTATATCTACGCCAGCGCGAACTCCGCCCAAAGCGGATAGTGATCTGACATGCGGAAGGAGATGGAGCTCTTGGTCAGGGTGGTGTCCTTGTAAATGAATGGCATAAAATCAAATCCGCCGCCTTTGACATATTCCAATGAGAGGCGCGGCAGTCCGGTGGTCGTGGAACTAAACCACGCGATCTGGTCATAGAATTTATCGAGCGCGGGTTTCAAAGGGTTGGAAAAAATAGTACGCGGAACAGTTTCAAGGTCAGCAGGAACCGTGAGACCAGTGGAGGTAAATGCCTGCCAGAGCAGATCATCCTTGCGGTCAATGTTGAAATCACCCAGGGCCAGCAGGTTCTGTTCCCAATCACTGGAGCGCTTTGCCCATGCTGACATCCAGCGCGCCAATCCTTTCAATTCAGGAATACGGTTAGCAGAATTACTTCCATACAAAACATGCAGTGTAACGAGGATGAAGGTGTTATTGCCCGCCACAAAACTCGCGGCATAAGGCGTGCGCGCAAATTGACTGGTCATCGCATCCGGGGAAACTTCGGCCAGCCATTCGGGAGGCAGAACCAATTCGCAGGCCAGTCCGGAAGGTTTGACTCGCGTGGTATCGAACAGGAAAACCATGCGCTCATTGTTTCCCGCGTCGCCGAGGTTTTCATCGGTCATCAGGAAGCCCCATTTATCGCCAAGGTATTTCAGGATGTCGCGCAAGGCGCGCAGGTCACCGACCGCCTCTTGAATTGCGACCACATCAAAACGGGATAGGATCTCGGCGATGGCCACCGCGCCGCGCAAGTCGCGCTTGGGAGTGTCCGTGCTGGCGGCTGTCCATTTGCGAGTGAGCGAACCGAAGGCGCGCAAATTCCATGTGCCGATCAAGAGATTTCGTTCGGGCTTCTTGGGCGGTATGGATAGGTCCAATGCGGCTCGCAGAGCATTGACTTCCGTCTGAACATTCGCAGGCAGGGGATCTAAAATCGTTGGCATGGTTCCTCCGTGATAAAAGTTTTCGATTTCAGTATATGGTATTCGTCATCACTGTTCAAGTATTAGTTTTTTGACAAAGATTTAACCACGGAGCACACGGAGGTTACAGAGAAAACCTTTAAAAAATCTCCGTGGTAAAAGCTCAAGCAGTTGCAAAAAGACATTTGAGATAAGCGCCTTCTTTAAAACTGATCGGATGATCGAGGGCGTGACCTGTGCGCTCGATCTCTGTCAGCTTGCGCCCCGCTTCTCTCGCGGACTGGTGAATGGATTCGAAAAACGAGTCAGCATCTACGCGGCTGGAGCAGGATGCCTGCACCAGCGTGCCGCCCTGCCGCAAGACGCTCAACCCCAATCGGGTCAATTTGCGATAAGCGGATAATGCTCCAGAAATTTGTTTTTCACTTTGAGCGAACATCGGCGGGTCAATGATGACCAGATCAAAGAGTCGTTTTTGTGACTCCATGCGCGCCAACACTTCAAAGGCATCTTCGGCGATGGTCTCGTGAATTGATGAAGGCAGATTGTTGTATGTCATGTTGCGGATTGCGGCTTCGATGGCGGGAGCGCTGATATCCACGCTGACAACTTGCTTCGCGCCGCCGCGCGCGGCATAGACGGAGAATCCGCCAGTATAGGCGAATACATTTAACACAGTTTTATTTTTGGATAATTTCTCAACTCTTGAGCGGTTGTCACGCTGGTCGAGGAAGAAGCCTGTCTTCTGGCCGTGAATGGGATCAGACTCAAAGGTCAGTCCATTTTCTTTAAACAGGATCAGGCTTGGGGGCGTGTGAGGCGAGAGCGTCATCCCATCACTGAGGCCGTATAAATATTCCGCCTGCTTTTGCAGGGAGCGGTTAAGCCGCAAAATCAAATGACTGGCCGGGCTGACTTGCGCCAAGGCGTCGCAAAAATCTTTGAGGTGGGGAACCCAGGCGGGGGTGTAAAGTTTTAGAACGAGGGTATCGGCATAGCGGTCGATGATCAGGCCGGGCAAGCCATCGTTCTCGCCGTGGACAAGCCGATAGCCCGTGGTGTTGGTTTCATCCAAAGGAGCACGCAGGCGGGCGGCGCTGGCGAGTTTGTTTTGAAACCAGTCCGCGTTGATGGTGGCGGGGTCACGAGATTGCAAAATGCGCACGCGGATCGGAGACGTGGGGTCATACAGACCGATGGCAAGAAAGCGGCGCTTGTCGTCGAAGATGACGGCCAGATCGCCGGGCGCGCCCTCGTGACTTTGCTCTGTGATGGATTGATCGAAGACCCAGGGATGTCCCTGTCGCAAGGCGCGCTCCGCGGGCGCACTGATGCGCAGCGCGATCCGTTTTGCTGAAGGGCTAGGGAGTTTGTTGAAATCCATTGTGCGTGGGATTATACAGTAGGGATGATAAAATAAAGATTATGACAATTGCTCCAAATCAATTAAGAATGGAATTTATCCAATCACAGGAAATTCAGGAGACACCAAAACCTGAACTTTCAAATGGTCGCGCTAATAAGTTAGACCCGCAAGACCGAGCCTTCCATGATTGGTATCGATTTGTGCTGTCTTTCCCCCCACACTTAGTAAGAGACTATATTGAAAAATTCAACCTAACCCATAAAAGCGTAATCCTTGATCCGTTTTGTGGAACAGGGACAACGCTCGTTGAAGCAAAATTAGCAAAAATGAGGGCAATTGGTTTGGAAGGAAATCCATTCCCTCATCTTGCATCGTCTGTTAAAACAGATTGGAATTTGGATGTAGATAATTTTTCCAAACAGGCGCGACAAATTGCAGAAAAAGCGATTGCAATTCTTAAGTCACAGGGGATTGATGATAATCTTTCATTTAAAGAAGATAAAGATTTAAGGCTAAAGACTTTATCACCAGAAGTTGAAAAACTAATCCTGGCAAACTCCATTAGTCCACTTCCTCTGCATAAAACTTTGATATTAGTTGAATGTCTAAAGTCATACGAAAACACACCGTTTTATCGTCATGCACTGGTTGCATTGGGAAATGCTTTGGTCTTCAAAATTAGCAACCTTCATTTTGGCCCAGAAGTCGGAGTAAAAAACCTCAAATCAGATGTTCCTGTGATTTCCAATTGGCTCCTGGAAATCGACAAAATGACAAATGATCTGCAAAAAGTCTCTGGAAAATCCTTTCCTGATACAAAAGTTCATTTAGCAGACGCGCGAAGTTTTGACATGATTGAGCCGAATTCTGTGGATGCGGTTATTACATCGCCGCCCTATCCCAACGAAAAAGATTACACACGAACCACAAGACTTGAGTCTGTGTTGCTTGGATTTATCAATAACAAAGAAGAATTACGAGAATTAAAAAGGCGACTTGTCCGCTCAAACACGCGCGGTATCTATAAAGGCGATGATGACGATCAATGGGTTTCCAATTTCCCTGAAATCCAACGCATTGCAGAAGCAATCGAAAATCGTCGAATTGAACTTGGAAAAGATTCGGGATTTGAGAAACTATATGCTAAAGCAACCAAATTATATTTTGGCGGTATGGCAAAGCATTTAGCTGATCTTCGTAAAGTTCTTCGCCCCGGAGCACAACTCGCTTATGTAGTTGGAGATCAAGCATCCTATTTGCGCGTGATGATAAGGACGGGTCAGATATTGGGGGATATTGCCAAATCGTTGGGCTATGAACTTGTAAATATTGACTTATTTCGTACTCGATTGGCAACTGCCACAAAAGAACAACTTCGCGAGGAAGTTGTCATATTAAAATGGAGAGGGTAAATCATGGAAAATAAAGAACCAAATCGCTACACTAAAATTCTCGAAGCCATCTTTGTCAAATATTTCAAGAAAGGTGTAACCGAGATTGAATTTAAGCGGACAGAATTTAGCCAAGCGGCTGATGAATTGGGAATTGTATTGCCGAAGAATTTAGGTGATGTTCTTTACTCATTCAGATACAGGACCCTTTTACCAAAGTCCATTACATCAAAAGCACCGAAAGGCTATGAATGGATTATCAGACCATCGGGCAAAGGAAAATATAAACTTGCGCTTGCCAAGCAGTCAAACATCGCCCCTTCAAGTATTTTGGCAGAAACCAAAATCCCTGACGCAACGCCTGGTGTCATTGCTAAATACTCAATGAATGATGAGCAATCCCTTTTGGCCAAACTTCGCTACAATCGTTTAATTGACATTTTCACTGGCTTAACTTGCTATTCTTTACAAAATCATTTTCGAACGACTCTAAGCAATGGCTCACAAGTCGAAACTGATGAAATCTATATTGGGTTGGATAAACGCGGTGCACATTATGTTTTGCCTGTTCAAGCAAAAGGCGGCAGAGATAAAGTAGGTATTGTGCAAATTGAACAGGACTTTGAATTATGTGCTCTCAAATTCCCCAACTTGATTTGCCGACCTATCGCCGCGCAATTCATGGCAGATAATTTGATCTCGCTTTTTGAATTTGAACAATCAAAAGATGGAATAAAGGTCGCATCTGAAAAGCATTATCGACTGGTGAGACCAGATGATTTATCACTTGAAGAACTACACAGTTATTCGATACGACAGAGTTAAACAAAAAAAACCGCAGGCTCATCACCTGCGGTTTCCCTATAAATATTTAGCGCCGCCTACGGCTGCCTCCTGAAAGCCCTAAAATGGCAACCAACAATATGGCTCCCAGGAGAAAGCCAAGGTTATACAGCGGCCCATCGTTGTGGACTTCGTACATTTGGATCGCAGGATTGGAAAATGAAATGATCAGGGTCACAGGTGAGATAAACCCGTGCCAGAGTCCTGTGCCGAGACCGGCGACCAGTCCATTGTCCGCTTGCTTGCCGAGTTCGGGGTTTTCACCAGGCATGGTAAATTGTATTTCGGATTTAGTCTTGTCAATATTGATCTTCGCGCCAGGGGCGCAAGCCGCCAGTGAAACAAGCGATATGGTAAATAAAACGAGTACGAGTATTTTCTTCATTCTTCTCTCCTGAACTTTTAAATATGATAAGTAAGTGATCACACTCCCCTCAAATCATACAATAAGGCCACATCAATCACATCCATCGGCTGGGGAGAGTTTATCTCCGCCACTTGGGGGAGATATAAAAACCGCAGGTGATGAGCCTGCGGTTCATTCCTAAATTGGCACCAACTCTGTCGTTGTATCCCGTGAAGGACTGAGCGACATATCCTCCACATACCTAATCGACCCGGGCGTGTTGTATTTCTCTTTGTACGCGGCGCCAACCCTGTCTTTCATCTTTTCGCTTTTCACCTGCACAGCGCGGACCCTAATTCCGCGCTTGCGTTCGGCAACGAAGACCTCCCCATGCGGGTCTTCGAGAAATGTCCGCCACCAACTGCGGGGTTTCATGCTCCAGGAACGGACGAAGACTCTTCCTTCCACCACTACAGACCAGATCCCAATGACGCGGTGAGTTGAGTCCGTACCAGCGCGGATGCCCAATATCTTTTCCTTTTGAATGGCCGCGAGGACGCTGGCAGTGAAGTATTTTTTGGGTTTCATCTTTTACCTTACAAAAAGACGGCCTTCATAAAGCCGCCTCTTCTTCACTAGGGTTTACCACCGGCTTTCTTTGTCTTGGCTGGTCTTTTACTCATCCTTTCACGCAGTTTGTCCACAGCTGGGCCAATTTTTTCTTCATTGGCGGCCGCTTCCAATGGCATGATCGCCTTTGACGTGGCTTCAGAAACTGGCTGAACAGCCGTTTCGAGGTTTTGAAGTTTCGGCTGGGCATCGGCATCCCCCGTTTTTTCGCTTCCCAATTTTTCGATGACCTTGGTGATCAGGTTGCCTGCCTGCTCAACTTTTGATTTTTCATTCAGGTTTGCCATATCGATGGCCGCTTTGAGGATGTCCTCGCCGACGACATTGATCATACTCAGGCCCAGCGTCATCGTCTTTGAGCGTTCCGGCGCTTTGGATTGCAGGGATTTTTCCACGCTATTTACGATTTCATTTTTGTCTTTATCAGTTAAATTTTGCATCAATGCCAGAACGACAGGCGGCAAATTTAACACGGCATCGTTATAGCTAATTCCCTCCATTGCATCCTCAACGATCTTTGCACGCTGTGCTCCCCTCATGCGGTCCACTTCCTTGTCTACGGCCACAAGCAGGATCTGAAGAATGGCATTCGGGCCGACGGAAACATCCTGTTCATCAACGCGGAAGTTAAAAAGGGAGCTTCGGAATAAAGTCATCGCAGACAATCCCGAAATACCAACCTGAAGCCAGCGCAATGCTTCGGGGGACCAACTCGGGTTGTCTGCGAATTTAATATCAAAAAGCCGCACCCCCCATAATGCCAGGGCGGATACACCTGCATTTATAAATATGTATAACAAGCCGGGTCTGCTAAACGCCACCTTGAATGGAGCATCCTTGTACCGCGCCAAAACCTCCACAAATCCGATCATGGCACCCAGGGCAGCTACAGCAAGATAATCGATCAATTGCGAATTCATGGGCAAATCCTCCATCATTACTTTCGATCATGCTCGATGCCGTTTTATAATCATAAAGACCATCAGAAACACCACTTTCCGCAAAGTGGACAATAAGTATATTTAACAGACAGGCGCTTCGTGGCTATTCCAAAACATCTTTTCCTTCATCAGTCAGGCTGATCTTTCCCGCCCTTTTTGATAATAATTCCTCTTCCTGCATAAATTTGAGAAGCGACTCGATAAAACTCATATCCCTCTCAAATATTGACCTTAACGCTTCCATAACCTTATTAACTGACGAGTCGTCCAACTCCCTGATCACAAACAGAGACTTTACGACCATTTCAAATTTTATTTCATCGTCCATTTCGTCCCAGGACGCAGTATTGCTGGCGTACTGCTTACTATACAATTGATTCAATTGACCAATATAGTGGCTGGTACCATAGCCCTTGTTGCCTTCATCTTCTTCATATTTCTTGGGTTTGATTGACATTTTATCTCCTTGCATACAACCAAGCTACAGGGAATTTCACAAAAATTATAACATTTCCCTGCCTAGTTCCCCTTCTTTTCCTCATCCTCCAACTCCACCAGCAGCAAGTCCAACGCCCCGACTGAGATCTGCAATTCGCGCAGGGAGATTAGCATCGAAACGATCATCAGGATCAACGCAATGGCAAAGCTCCACTGTCCGCCCGCAGACCAGCCAGCAAAAAGGGCGAACATGCTGATCACGCAAAAAAGCAGACTCAGCACGCCGAAGATCTGCATGTTGCGGATCAGATAGACACGATAGCGCAGGTTCGCAATCTGACCGAGCAGATTATCATTCTGGTCATTCTTGTACCTGTCATGCAAAGTGCGGATAATAGTCGCAAGTGTGAGAAAGCGATTTGTATAAGCCAGCATCAGCAGGGATACTGTTGGGAATAATAAGGCGGGAGTACCGAGTGAAAAATCCATGATTAGGCCAATCCAAACGTAACCAGAGTCGGATTCACCAACAGCATAGGCACATGCATATTGAACTGAGGCAGGTTCGGGTTGGTGATGTCCGCGTCATAGACAGACATCCAGCCTGCGCGGGTCACATCGAGACTGGTCGCAATATCCATTTGGGTTGAGAGGCGGATCTTCCCTTTCAGCAGAAAAGTGCCGATCAAAATATCCAAAGGCTGCATCATGCGATGGGTCTCGCTCATTTCGTAATCCAGCGGTTCGTCTGAAGGCGGGACAGTATGGAATCCCGCCACCTGCGCCCCGGGCAAAAACATTTCTGAAAATGAAGAAGTGCGCGGCGAAGCTCCACCAAACGAGATCACCTGCGGCCTAAGAACATGGATGTAATTCGGAGCGCCCTGCGAACGCAGCCAGATATTAACACGCTGACTTATTTTCACAACGATCTCTCCGCGCACCAGCGAGGTATTCGTATACAACATCACCAAAGCGATCTTTTCATCAGGTTCAAGCGGTTTCATGAATTCTCCTAAAAAAATTATACATCACCCTTCCTTATGGTTACAGACTCGTTTATACTCAAAAAAGAGAAAAATGATAAGAGTCATTCGCAACGCTTTATTTAGCTGGGTCATTGTAACCTGCCTGATCATATTCGAATCAACTTGGATCTATGCCCGCCACGGATTGGGCGGTTTCGCAGACTTTATGCAGGAAGGCCCATTTACGAATGTCCCTCTTACACTTGCGTCCGCGGCCATCACATGGTTATTGGCGGGTTTTTTACTGATCTTATTATTCAAAAATAAGATCACAAAAAATACATTGATCGGATGGATCGGTTTTTTTGTGATCGCAATTTCCTATTTGAATATATTGCGCGAGAGGGTGCGCTACGGAGACATTGCCTATTACACCGAAGCGGCTTTTAACATCCTCAAAGGCCAGCCTCTTCCAGACACCTATCTATATCCGCCGCTTTGGGCAACCCTGCTTTCATTCCTTACACCATTCGGCGAGAATGGAATTTTGCTGATCGCCTGGGTTGCCAACTTATTGTCACTTTTTCTTTTTTACTTTCTGCTGCGCCGCATCCTTGAACACTATCAATTCAAACCGCAATTCGCCGCGTTGATCGCGACCATCTTTATACTGGTTAACATGCCGATCCTGCGGACTTTGATGTATGTGCAGGTCAACTTCCATGTCATCAATTTAATTTTCCTGGGTATTCTGCTTTACAAGGATCGTCCGTTCCTTTCCGCGCTGACAATGGCGCTGGCAGTCCATTTGAAAGCATCCCCCGCCTTATTGATCCTCGCCTTCCTGCTCGAATTCAACTGGAAGTGGCTGGCTTACTTCGCAATCAATATTCTTTTGATCACAGCCTTCACTGTCGCAAACAATGGATTTAACCCATACTTCGATTTCATTAATAATTTCCTGTTGCTAAATGCGCCGCGCTCACTTAGCCTGCGCGATAATTCCTTTGACTCTGTCATTGGAATGACCCTTTCCTATTTCCGCGCAAGCCCCTCCATTGTCCGCATTCTCGTGTACCTCGCCAAAGGGACAACCGCACTGATTGCGATCATACTCAGCCTCAAGGCAAAAACTTATTATCCAGAAAAAGAAAACGGCTCGCGAATTTTCAATTCCATTGTTCCGTTATTTATTGCAATGACCATCTTCTCGCCGCTCATCTGGGAGCATCACGGCATCTTTATCACATTACCTTTTTTACTTCTCATCAAAAAACTCGAATCGCCCGCCGAGTGGATGTTATTTGGAATATCCTACCTGTTCGTATTCCTGATTCCCACTTTCGATTATTTTCCGTGGTCCTACGAAAGATTATTGGGGTTGTTGATCCTGCTGGCACTGTCATGGATTACCGCAAAAAGAAACGACAGCCATTATTTTTACACTTTCAACAACTGGTCTGAATCATTGGTTGTTTCAGAACGATCAACTTAACAAAAAGGAAATATGACTCAAAATAAACGCTGGATCGTTCCGCCTCTTATCACACCCGAAGCTGATTCTGCACTATCAGCATTCCCTCCTGTTTTGCGACAGATCCTCTTCAACCGCGGCTACTCCACCGACGCCGACGCGCGCGCCTACCTCAACGCCAAGCCAGATTTCAACGCCGATCCATTTCAAATGAACGGCATGCGCGCCGCAGTGGATAGGATTCAAACCGCCATTCAAAACCATGAGCCGGTCGCCATCTACGGTGATTATGATGTGGATGGAGTCACAGCCACCGCCCTGCTCGTGGAAACACTTCAATACTTGAATGCCGATGTGCGCGGATATATTCCCAATCGTTTTGAAGAAGGCTACGGTCTCAATAACAATGCGTTGGATGAACTCAAAGCGGACGGAGTCCAACTGGTCATTACTGTGGACTGTGGTATTCGCTCCCCAAACGAAGCGCTTCACGCCCGTACCCTCGGCCTGGATCTGATTATCAGTGACCACCACCACCCCGCAGAGGGAGACCTGCCCCCCGCACTCGCCGTCATCAATCCCAAACAACACGGCGATATTTATCCAGACAAAGACCTGGCTGGCGTGGGCATTGCCTACAAAATAGCAGAAGCGCTTTTGGATGATGGACAACAGACCACAGACAATAGTCAACCGTCCACGGTCAATGGTCAATTCTTATATCATTTGCTTGATCTTGTTGCTTTGGGAACCGTTGCAGACCTCGCGCCACTTGTCGGTGAAAACCGTGTATTGGTTCGCAAGGGTCTCAGGCAAATGCGTCAAACCACGCGGCAGGGATTATCTTCGCTGGCGGCTGTGGCAGAAATAAAGCTGGCAAAAGTCAACGCGGGAAATATCGGCTTTTCACTCGGTCCGCGCTTGAACGCGGCTGGCAGGTTGAAGGAAGCGCTGGCCGCATTTGAATTATTGACAACGAAGGATGTTTTCCGCGCGGGCGAATTGGCGCAAGTGTTGGATATGCAAAACCGCGAACGTCAACGCATTACACGCGATATGCAAAAACGCGCCGAAGAAATCGCCATTGGCGAAGACCCTGATGCATTTCTTCTATTCGCCGCGCAGGAGGATTTCAATTCTGGCGTGGTCGGTCTTGCGGCATCGCGTCTCACAGAGACATATTACCGCCCTGCCATCGTCGCATCCAAAGGTGAGGAGGAAACACGCGGCTCATGCCGTTCCATTCCAGAGTTCCACATCACCGATGCGCTCGACAAATGCGCAGACCTGCTCGTCCGTCACGGAGGTCATGCCGCAGCGGCGGGATTCACTGTCAGGAACGAAAATTTGTCGGAGCTGGTATCGCGGCTAAAAGCCATCGCCGCTGATCAACTGTCGAACGAAGATCTCAGGCCCACAGTCACGGCTGAAGCGGAGGTCTCCCTAACCGATATCCGCGCGGACTTATTCGAAAAATGTCTGAAGTTTCTGGAGCCAACCGGTTATGGAAATCGAGAGGCAGCTTTTGTGGCGCGTAATGTCAAAGTGAAAAGTGCGCGCACAGTCGGCGCGGATGCAAAACATTTGAAATTATCCATGGAAGATGAAAACCACTTTATCCACGACGCGATCGGGTTCAGGCTTGGCGAGTGGCAAAAGAAAATGCCGCCGCGCGTGGATATTCTTTTCACTTATGAAGTGAATGAATATAACGGCCGCATTGGGTATCAATTAAATTTGAAGGATCTAAAACCAGCGGGGATGGGGAATTAGATGTCGTTGCGAGGAGGATGCTCTTCCGACGAAGCAACCTCCTAATTATTGGAGGTTGCTTCGTCGCAAAGAACAAAATCGCTCCTCGCAACGACATGGTTTATTTATTTCTGCACAGGCAACTTTGCCCTGCGCCACGCGAGCATACCGCCCTGCATGTCAAAAACCGTATAGCCCTCTTTCGCCAAAGTCTTGGCCGCGGAAGCACTGCGGCTCCCCGAAGCACATACACAAACGATCTCACGTCCCTGCGGAAGTTCCTTCATGCGGCGGTGAAGCTCATTCAAGGGAATCAATTTCGATCCCGCGATATGCCCCAGACGATATTCATCAGGCTGGCGCACATCCAACACCAGCGGATGTTTGCCAAACTTTAATTTTTCATTGACTTCAGCCGCAGTTAAACTCGGCGCCCCCGCCCCAAACCACTTGGAAAAGAAACCCATATCATCCTCCGAAATTTATCTTATCTTCAACTCATCTTCGCGTTCTGGAATGGTGAAGCGTTTGATGGTAGTGTAATCCACAAGGCCTGGTAAAAGCCTATTCATAAAAACGGTCACGCTCCACAACCACGGAATGATCAACATGCGGCGTGGACGTTTTACCAATTTGATGACCGCGTTTGCAACCTGCTCCGCTGTAAGAAGCATGGACTTTGGAGTTCTTGCATTGGTCTTGCGTTTGATGCCTGCATGTTGGGTGAATTCAGTCACCACGCCACCGGGGTAAATCAGAGAGACATCGATCCCCCACGGTTTGACCTCGCGCCGCAATGCTTCGGAGAATCCATGCACAGCATGTTTGGATGCGGCGTACACAGTATAGGTTGGCGTGGCAACCAGCCCTGCCATCGAACACATATTGATAATACTTCCCGCGCGCTGTTCCATCATCACTGGCAAAACCTGCCGCGTGGTTTGGATCACACCCAATATGTTCAGATCAATTTGCGCTTGAATATCCTTGATGGGGTCAAGATTCTCCAACCAATCCAAACGACCAAAGCCTGCGTTATTAACTAATATATCAATGCGCTTAAATTTCTCAAGCGTTTGCGCGATCATGGACTGAATATCTTCCAGCTTGGAGAGATCGGCCTGAATCACCAGAGTCTCTGTGCCGGTGTCCATTGAATTAATTTCCTGCGCGAGGGTTTGCAATTTATCCACTCGGCGCGCGGCGAGCACAACTTTTGCGCCTTCACGACCAAATGCGCGGGCAGTGGCTTCACCAATCCCTGATGAAGCGCCGGTGACAATGGCTATTTTATTTTTAATGTCCATTGGATTTTCCGTGTCAACTGGAGATTGCTTCGGGAAAAGCACCCTCGCAACGACATATCATCATTGTCCCCAGCGGGGTTGATAATCACAATAATCGTTGCTGGTTAAGCGGCGCAAGTCGGTACCGTCAATGCGA
The DNA here is from genome assembly GCA_013140605.1 of Anaerolineales bacterium. GTDB lineage: Bacteria > Chloroflexota > Anaerolineae > Anaerolineales > Villigracilaceae > Villigracilis. Next base: position 11,358 of record JABFSL010000058.1, on the reverse strand, counting down.
ACGATGTAGATCTCACAGCCGTGATCGTCATTGGGGTGATCGAAATAAGCGGTGAATGCCACCCACTGGCTATCCGGTGAAAAAGACGGCCCTTGCGAATTTCCGCCCGCAGGAGAAAGCACATGCGCATTGGAACCATCGGCATTCATGATATAGACCTCGCGATTCCACGCCTCGCCCGAATATGTCACAATAAATTGTCCATCCGCTGACCAGTCGCTTCGTCCGCGGATGGATGGCAGGTTACTGATCTGATGCAGTTCCTTTCCGTCGAGATTCATCGTATATAACTGTACTGTCCCATTCCTGTCGGATGCAAACAAAATATACCGTCCATCCGGCGACCAGGTCGGGTCCCAGCCAAGGATCCTGGGAATATTGTTCGGGTCTGCGCCATTGCGTTCCATCAAATAGATTTGATTCTCTTCGGAGCTAGGCTTTGCGCGCTTAAAGACAATGGTTGTCCCATCCGGTGAGATCTCAGGCGCGTTGATGTTGCCGATTTTATTCGTCAATTTTTTCACGCTGCCAGCAGCGAGATTCATTTCGTAGATCTCGTAAATATTCGCTTCACGAAAGGCGGCGTAGACCACGCTCTTTCCATCGGGAGACAATGATGGATAGTAATGCTGAGTGTTGTCAGTCGTGAGGCGGCGAAAGCCTGTCCCATCTGCATTGATGATGCAGATCTGATTGCTGGCTTGTACTTTAAATATCTGGCAGGTGAATACGATCTGTCCCTTTGGCTGAATACCGGACGAAGATGAAGATGTCGGCACAGTCAATGTGGAAGGGATGGGCGTCTGCAAATTAAAAGGTGACGTGGATGTTTGGGCTGGATCGACTGGCGCAACAGAACTCCCTGTCAGCGGGGTGGATGCCGCCAGTGTGGCGAGCAGGTCCGAGGTCTGGGCTGGAGGCGGGGCTCCCAAATTGCAGGCAAGGAGCACAAGCAGAAGTCCGCTCCATAAATAAATTCGTTTATTCATTTTCTTCCTTAATGGATTCAAGATAAAACTCCTCACCCGCGATGATCTTTGCTCCCACACTTTTACAATGCGGGCAGGCGGTTTCCTGATTTTGCGGGTGGTATTTTTGAAAACACACCATGCATTGCTGCTCAGCGCGGACGAGGCGAATATTCAGCGCGGCGTTCTCAAGCGAAGTATGCTCTGTAAGTTCATTCCATTGAGCGCGAAGCTGATCTTCGTCAAGCGGAAACAATTCGCCCAGCGCCACCTGTACAGATCGCGGTGGATGCTGAAGAAGTTTATCAACCATGGTGATCAGGCGGGGATGAAGGGATGACATAAATAACAGGTTTACCTCAAGCTGCAAATTTTAGGGCAACATTATTATAGTCTTAAATCATTTCGGGCAAGCGGAGCATCCTTCCCATCCTTCACTACTCTTTACAACATCCTAACAGCCACTCGTAATTCATTTTGATTTGCTATATGATGTAATCATAAAGGAGAGCAAAGATGCGTAAAGTATTAGCTTTGATCTTCAAGTTCATTGCCAAAACCATTGCCGCATTCTTCGCCGCGCTTTTTGTCCTCACGGCCATTCTCGTCTTCCTGCTTTTGAACATTGAACGCAGGCTGTTTAATGCCGAGGTCTACAAACGCGCCCTGCTGGAAAATAATTTCTACGAACAGGTTCCAGTTTTGGCCGCGGAACAACTCTCGGTGGTCAAGACCTTTCTGGCCGACCCATGCGCCGCGAATCCGCTGGGGTGCTCCATCGAAGGCGCTTCCCCCGAATTACAAGCCTGCCTGACAGAAGTTTTGGGCGAAGATGGGTATGTTGAGATCGGGACCGGCCAACGCAGTGCGACGGATGCGGAGCTGGAAGATTCCCAATCATGCCTGGATCGATTTGAAAAAGCCGCTTCACAACCCGGACCTGTGAGCGGGATACTGGACGAAAATCTGTTAGTCAACGCCTCGGCAGAAGTTCAGGATTGCGTTAAACAGGCGCTTGGTGATGAAATTTACCAAACGCTCTCCAGCACTGAACGCCAGCCGACAGAGTCAGAGACTCAACAGATCAATACCTGTCTTGAACAACAAACCGCAGATTCATCATCACAAACAAATACGCCTTCAGTTAGCGGACAGATGACATTCCTGAACGATTTCACATCTGAACAATGGCAAGCGCTTATCGTTCACCTTCTTCCGCCAGATGATCTTCAGTATATGGTCGAGTCTGCGCTGGATCAGACCTTTGCCTATTTCAATGGCGAGACCAATACCGCCACAATTCCCTTGGATAAACTTAAGGCACGTCTCACAGGTCAGGCTGGCAGGGATTTAATATTGCTTCTGGTGAATGCCCAGCCTCCCTGCACGGAAGAGCAATTGTCCCAGATCAGCAAAGGCGATTTCGGTGAAAAGGGAAAACCACCTTTGCTTTGTGCCGCATCGGGAAAAACCCTTGATAAACTTATGATGGAATTACAAAGACAATTGAATGATGCGGCTTCCGGTATCCCCGATGAGGCGGTTCTCGTAAAGCCTTCATCCCCTTCGGACCCAGACAGCGGCAATGGACCGCTTAGTGGTAAGGACTCTCAAACCACAATGCGTTTGATCCACCGCATATTAAATCTCAGCCCGCTTTTACCGCTGGCCTTGATTCTGCTGGTAACTCTATTCGGAGTACGTTCACGCAAAGGCTGGCTACGCTGGTGGGGCGTTCCAATTTTCATGGTTGGGTTGATCACGTTAAGTATCGGGGTGACTGCCACACCATTAATGGAATGGGCATGGGTTAATTATGCCCTCACAAAAATTCCACCCTTGTTCTCAACCTCCGGCTTGCCTGTCATCGGTCACGATGTGATCCGCTTTGCCTTAGTTGACCTGTCAAAATGGATCATGATCGAAGCCAGTTTAATAACCCTTCTGGGTTTGGGTGCGATCGTTGTTTCATCCCTTGTGTGGAAAAAGGCCGAGGAAGCCGATCTCCCGCCAGCATCTCCAGCCAAAGCACCCGAACCTGAAATAAAAGATGAAGAATCCAGTTGAGATTGCCAGCCAGTTGCCGGCATAATTTCAATTAAATTTTCAGCTCACCATTTACAACAACCACCCATCAATGCCACAAAGGCATTGATGGGTGGTTGCGTATGATGATCATAAAAATAATAAAGCACTTCAGGCCGGTCTATAAGCCGCATTCTGTCCAATGGACGCCCTTTAGGGCAGTCCATCTGTGCAGTCATCTCTCTGGGCAACGCGTCGCCGCATTGCTCGATGCAACCTACCCGGGGCTGGCCTTTCCCACAAAAGGGAAAGGCACATGCGGAGACGAGCAGTCTCCCATCGTCCACAGACGATTTCGCCCCTGCTTGGCCTTGCTCCCGGCGGGGGTTACCTGGCCATCTGCATTACGGCAGATGCCGGTGGTCTCTTACACCACCTTTTCACCATCACCACTTCACCCAAAAGGATGGAAGGGCTGTTTGTTTCTGTGGCCCTTATCCGGCAGGTTCACGCCTCTCGGCGGTTTCCCCGCCCCGGGTGCTATCCGACGCCGTGCTCTATGGAGTGCGGACTTTCCTCGATTCCGACAACGCAGAACCGCAACTGCCCGACCAGCCTGAAGTAAATGCATCATACACGCTGGAGTGAGGAGAGTCAACCTAATACACAAAGTTCATGGTTCATGTATATCAGCAACTGCGATCACCCCCGTTGAACTGCCCGCCACTACAATCCCCCGAAGTGGAAGTTGAAAGGGAGGGCAAAGTATGAGACAAAAGTGGGCTTTCGCAAGAAACCTGGCAAAAGTCCTGCTCCCTGGGCTTGGTAAAATCACTCTTTTTTTCACTCTAAAGTCGACAAATTAAGACTACATTAGTCCATATTGTTTATGGGATTTTTTTGCTATTATGACTACACAATATTGGCATCAAAGCACTGCCCCGCAGCATAGCCCAACCTATTTTCAATTGGAGAAATATTATGACTGCATCCTTAACTATCGGTGTTTTAGTCTATCGTCGGTATGTAACTCAAACTCAACCAGCCGGCATGATTAGCGCTTTAAAGGCTGATGGACATCGAGTGATCCTGCTCGACCCCCAATTTTCCTCCTACAAAGAGGGAAATCATTCCTGGCTAAACAAGATCGACTTGATCATTGCACGAGGGCGGATCCTTGGCTTGCTTTATCTGCTTGGGTGGGTTGAGATGCAGGGAGCGCCAGCCAACAATCAGCGTGTCTCGGTCGATTCAGTTCATAATGAAGCCGAAATGAACCTCGCCCGCGCAAACGATAAATTTTCCGCACCTCGCGCATTCCCCGAGCCGCTCAAAACACTTTCCTGTCAGGTTCATAAATCATGTTATACAGTGATCGTCAATCCGATCTTTGGTGGCAACAGCAATGGATTACGTGTTGTTCAATACCCTGATGAGATGGTGGGCTTTCCAGAGGCAACAACACATATTAAGCAATACCTGCCAAATGACGATTGTGACCTGAAGTTATATGGAATAGGTGATCGAATTTGGGTTGTCCACAAACCATCTTCATTTCACCACGGCATGTATACTAAGAGTTGAACGCAAATACGAATTGAGAACTTTTTAGCACAGAATTCCCATTGGGCAAATTTTTCTTCAGTTTTGTCTCTTGCGTAATTCCTTTTTGCCACACAAACTCCTCTGGCACTACCAGCCAGAGGAGTTTGTGTGGCTGTATCGCGTTCACTTACGCGGGAGGGTAATCCAAAAGGAATGAAATGGCAGTTTAATGGCAAACAGGTTGTAAAGCCTCCCAAAGGTGGACATTTCAAGAAAAGACATTAAAATAGAGACACTTATCATTTTTGTTCAAAGGGAAAACCTTGTGAGTAATCCGTCCGGCAAATTCGTAATTGGTCTTACAGGCAACATCGCCACAGGCAAAAGCGTGGTACGCCGTATGTTCGAGCATCTCGGCGCGTATACGATCGACGCGGATGCATTAACACATCGCACGTATGCCAAAGGCGCCCCGGGCTATCAACAGGTAATTGATACATTCGGAAAGTGGCTGGTCAACAAAGACGGCGAAATTGACCGCAATAAACTGGGCAACCTTGTCTTCAATGACCGGGATGCCATGGCTCAACTTGAAGAGATCGTCCATCCGCTGGTTCGTCAGGCGGCGGAAATACTGATTAAACGCGCACCCCAGCAAGTGATCGTGATCGAAGCGATCAAACTGCTCGAGGGTGATCTGCGCAAGGTGTGCAATTCGATCTGGGTCACGAATGCTCCGCAGGAAGTCCAGATCGAAAGATTGATTCGTAAACGCGGGTTTACACGTGAACGTGCGCTTGAACGGATCCACATGCAATCGGCGCAAAGCGCCAAAGTGGCAATCGCGAATATTGTCATCACCAATACCGGCTCCTACGATGCACTATGGAGACAAGTCAGCGCGGCATGGAAAGAAGTTGTGCCCGGCGCCGGCGAAGCGGAAACTGAAACCATCAAGAGACCTGCCATAAAGAGCGGTGAGTTTTTAGCAAAGCGCGGCAAGCCAAAGAATTCTTCAGCCATCGCAGAATTCGTTACTCGCCTGAGTAAAGGAAAACGTAAAATGACCGCCGAAGATGTCATGGAAGACTTCGGCGACAAAGCCTATATGCTGCTTCATTTGGATGCGCAACTTGTCGGTCTGGCCGGCTGGCAGGTGGAGAATCTTGTCACCCGCACAACAGATATCTTCCTTGAAGAAACCGTGAACAAACAGAAAGCGCTCGAAACCCTGATCAAGGAAGTGGAACGCGCCTCCAGTGAATTGCAAAGCGAAGCCTCACTTGTCTTTGCAATGAACGAATTGATCGCGCAGGAATCACTTTGGAAACAATTAGGCTATGAACGGCGCACTCCTGAAACATTGGGCGTGCAAGCCTGGAAGGATGCCGCAATCGAATCCATGTCCACCGGCGGCGCCCTTCTTTTTAAACAATTGCGCCAGGATCGCGTCTTGCGCCCCATTTAGGTTAGGTTTCGGTATCAGGTAATTAGGATTTTTCCTTCCCTGATTGCCAACTCCTGATCTCTGATACCCTATAACCGTGACCGAATTCCTCAACAACCTCTTTTTTATATTTCAACGCATTAGCTGGCTGAGCGTATTTGACATTTCGCTCGTCACGCTGATTTTTTTCGGTTTGTTATATTCCCTTCGCGATACGCAGGCCATGGCATTACTGCGCGGGATGATCCTGCTCGTGGTGGCGCTCATCCTTCTGACCAGCCTGGTGGACCTCCCCGCCTTCTCCTGGTTTGCGCGGAATTCCCTGCCCGCATTATTACTGGCGTTACCGGTGATCTTCGCCCCTGAGATTCGGCGTACACTGGAGCGCCTCGGTCGTGCCGGGACCGTTTGGCCTGTCACGGCGAAACCGGCTGATCTTGCGCTTGAGCAGACCATTCACGCTGTCGTCAGCGCGGCGGCAAGATTATCCGCCCGCGAACATGGCGCGTTGATCATTCTCCAGCGGCTGGATAATTTGGACGAATACATTCAAAGCGGCGTGCGGATGAACGCGCGTGTCACACCGGAATTATTATTGCAGATCTTTTATCCAAACACACCCCTGCACGATGGCGGCGTGATCATTGTCGGGTCACAGATCACCGCAGCGGCATGTGTATTGCCGCTCTCGGCCAGCGGAATTTTGAACCGTTCCCCCGAACGCCAAATGGGACTGCGTCACCGCGCCGCACTCGGCACATCAGAAACCAGCGATGCCATCGCATTGGTGGTCTCGGAGGAAACTGGCGCCATTTCCATCGCACATGCGGGTAGAATGTTACGTCGGCTTGACCCTGACCGTTTGGAAAATATCCTGACCGCGTTCTTCCGCCCAAATGGCAGGGCTGAGAAACTAAATCCATTTGAAAGAATTTTTCCGGGTTTGTTTCCCCGCAAACAAGATAAATAATATTGCACACCATCCTGTTGGATGTTTTGCATAAGTTGAGTAAATAATGCTTCGTTGGATCTCTGAAAACTATCGCACCTTTTTATGGGCTTTCGCTTTGGCTATGGCAGTCTGGATCTCCGCGGTTACATCTGCGGACCCGGATGAAACCCGCGCACTGACAGCTCCCGTGCCTTTGCAGATCGTGGGACAAGACCCAGGCCTCGTGCTTAACAACGGCGTCCCAACCGAGGTGGAGATAACACTACGGGCGCCGCGCTCCGTTTGGAATTTGATCGAAGCAGACCCGTTGCTCGTGCGGGCAATTTTGGATCTTTCAGGGTTAAGCTCCGGTGTGCATGAACTTGACCTGCAAATACAAGTGGATGCCCGACCGGTGCAGATCGTATCCGCCGCGCCGCATACTGTTACATTTACACTGGAATCGCTTTCCACAGAAACACTGCCCGTGGACTTAAGCCTCAGCGGTGAAGCGGCCATAGGGTATCAAATCGGAGAGGTAAACATCGACCCGTTAAATGTCGTCGTGGCCGGTGCCCAGTCTCAGGTCCAGAAGGTGAAGCGCGCCCGAATATCGGTCAACTTGAGCGGCATCCGCGAGAGTTTCGATCAGACCCTTATTGTGGAAATCCTCGATCAGGATGGGCAACATGTGGAAGGGATTACGGTTTCGCCCGAATTCATTCATGTCACCATGCCGGTCAGTCAACAAGGCGGATATCGCGATGTGGCTGTGAAAGTGATCGTGACCGGACGCGTTGCGAGCGGCTATCGGTTGACGGATATTTCTGTATTTCCGCCCATTGTGACTGTTTTTGCCGGCAACTCAGAGCTTGTCAACACTTTGCCCGGCGTGGTTGAAACGCAGCCTCTTGACCTGCAGAATGCACAAGAGGATATTAATACACGGCTTGCGCTAAATTTGCCTGATGGCATTTCGATCGTTGGCGACCAGACGGTTCTTATTCAGGCCGGGGTTTCCCCGATCGAAAGCAGTATCACCCTGGCTGGCGAACGCGTGGAGATCGTGGGACTCAGGGCTGGGTTGACCGCGCAGGTTTCACCCACCACTGTGGATGTGATCGTCTCCGGGCCCCTGCCTTTGCTGGATACCCTCACCCGTCAGGATGTGCGCGTGACGGTTGACTTGACCGGTCTGGGAGTGGGCACGCATCAGGTCACTCCCAGAGTGGAAGTTCTAATCTCGAATGTTGTTGTAGAATCGATATTACCGAATACAATAGAAGTAGTCATCTCCCTCATCGGCGCTCCCACAATACCTGTCACGCCGACGCCTTGATCGTAAATCTTAAACGACTCCACTGTAAAATGTTTTAAACACAAAGGTTAATTAATTAGAAGAGCATTCCCTTGGTGTTCCCTGGTGATCTTCGTGTTTAATTGTTTTTTTCAGTAGACTCACAAATTGGAAATCAAAATAAAATGAAACCTATCGTAGCTCTTGTAGGCCGACCCAATGTCGGTAAATCCACCTTGTTCAATCGTTTCGCTGGCGAACGCCTAGCCATTGTAGACGATACGCCCGGCACCACACGTGACCGTATGTTTGGTGAGGCCGAATGGAACGGCCGCATTTTTAGTATTGTTGACACCGGCGGCATTGACCCGGCCCACGGCGGCAAAGCTCCACTCTCAATTGGTTCGGCAGATTTTATTGATGATATTCGCAAACAGGCGCAGGTTGCCATTCAGGAATCGGATGCGGTGCTGTTTATCAACGACGGCGAGTCAGGCATCACCGAGCCAGACCGTGAAGTGGCGGAGATATTACGCCGCTCACAAAAAAAATTACCCGATGGAACATTCTGGCCGCCGATCTTTGTGGTGGTCAATAAATGCGAAACAAAAGAACGGCGCGACCAGGCGGCTGAATTCTATGAATTGGGGTTGGGCGAACCATATCCGATTTCCGCAATACACGGCACAAGCACCGGTGATATTCTGGATGCGCTCGTAGCATCCTTCCCTGAACATACCACCGAAGAGGAAGATGATAGCATTAAGATCGCCATTGTCGGCAAGCCGAATGCTGGCAAATCCAGTTTGTTGAATAAATTGACCGGTCAGGACCGTGTGATCGTCAGCCCAATCGCCGGGACAACCCGCGATTCAATCGATACCAAAATGCAATTTGGCGAATTGGAAATCACGCTGATCGACACAGCCGGCATCCGTCGGCGCGGAAAGATCGATCACGGTGTGGAACAATACAGCGTGCTGCGCGCATTCAAGTCCATTGAGCGTTCGGATGTAGCCCTGTTGATGATAGACGCCGTCACAGGCATCACAGCACAGGATGCGCATATCGCGGGCTTTATTCTCGATGAATGGAAGTCTTGTGTGGTGCTGGTCAATAAATGGGATGCCATTGAAAAAAATAATGAGACCATGGAAGAATACACTTCCAAGATCCGCCGCGATCTGAACTTTATGGATTATGTCCCGATCCTATTTATCTCCGCCAAGACTGGTCAGCGCATGGAGCAGGTGCTTCCAATGGCTTTGCAGGTTCAGGAGGAACGCCTCGCGCGGCTGACCACATCCACGCTGAACGAGATCATTCACAAAGCGCAGGATGCTCACCCGCACCCAACTCATGCAGGCCGCGCGCTCAAGATGTTCTATGGAACACAAGTCCGTTCTGACCCGCCGACTTTTATGATCTATGTCAACGAGCCAAAGTTAATGCACTTCACTTATTTGCGTTACCTTGAGAATCAGATCCGCAAGGAATATAATTTTCTGGGCACGCCGATCCGCATTGTGACCAAGGGACGCAGGGAATAAAATCATTAGACCCTAAAGGTTTTAAAAACCTTTAGGGTCTTTTAAACGGATGTATTTAATGAACAAGAAAAACATTCTCATCATCGGCGATATTATCGAAATTGCCATTCTTACATTCATCGGCTTCGCAACTCATGGCGAAGCTGGTGTTTCTTTTATTCCGCGCATGGGGGCATCTTTCTTTCCGCTGTTGATCGGATGGTTTCTCGTCGCGCCCTGGCTTGGTCTCTTTGATGAACAAGTAAACTCAAATCCTAAGTTGCTTTGGCGCGTTTTGCTTGCCATGCTTTTTGTTGTACCTCTTGCCGCAGTCTTGCGTTCCACATTATTACACAGCGCCGTGCAGCCTCTTTTTGTGCTCATCCTCGGTTCGACCAATGCACTGGGCATGTTGATATGGAGGGGTGTTTATCTTTTCATTGTACGAAGAAATAAATAATTTTTCCTGTGGAATGTCGTTGCGAGGGCGTTAGCCCGAAGCAATCTCCAAATCAATTAGGGGATTGCTTCGTCGGAAAGAACATCCTCCTCGCAACGACATTTTGAAATAATGACATCCAATTAAGCGGGTAAAATAAATCCATGGACGAAACTGCGCTCATACATTCTGCACAAAACGGCGATCTTGATTCCTTCAATACACTCATTCTGCATTATCAAGATTCTGTTTTCCACACAGCGCTTCGCATTCTCGGTGATGAAGATCTCGCTGAAGATGCGGCGCAGGAAGCATTCATCTCCGCATTTCGAAGCATCTCCACTTTTCGCGGCGGATCATTCAAGGCATGGCTCATGCGCACCGTGACAAACGCCTGTTACGATGAACTGCGCCGCCAGAAGAGACGCCCCACCACTCCGCTTGAACCTGAAACCAGCGACGGCGAGGAAATGGATTCGCCAAAATGGCTGGCTGACCCCAACATGACTCCCGCCGAAAGATCCGAAGCCGATGAACTTGAACACGCCGTACAACATTGCCTCGACGCGCTTCCAATGGAATTCCGCACAGTGGTTGTCATGGCCGACATTCAAGGCATGGATTACAGCGAAGTAGCCACCGCCTCGAAGGTCCCGCTTGGCACCATTAAGAGTCGGCTTGCGCGTGCGCGTTTGCGATTGCGTGAATGCCTGCGCGGCTTCGAGGAACTTTTACCTTCTTCATATCGTCTGCAAGAGGAAGGAAACCGATGAAAAATTTTCGCGACATCGAACAACTCTCCGCTTATTTGGATGGACAACTCAGCCCATCTGATTCCGCTCGCCTTGAGTCACGCATCACTGCCGACCCCGAGCTTGCTTCTGCTTTAAGCGATCTTCGCGCCGCCCGGGGCATTCTCCGAAAACTGCCCGCGCGCAAAGCGCCGCGCAACTTCACTTTGACTCGTCAGATGGTTGGATTAAAACCACCGTTGCCGCGCACATTTTCATTCTTCCGCTTTTCAACTGCATTCGCAACAATTCTCTTAATACTTACATTCGCGGCCAATTCAGTATTGCCTCGAATAAGTTTTGGCGCGGCTGCACCATTGGCCGCACAGGAAGCGTTTGGTGTTGGCGACGGGTGTACTAGTGGATGTGGCGGCGGGGGACCAGCG
>JABFSL010000106.1 GCA_013140605.1 Anaerolineales bacterium | reverse complement strand
GCGCCCACAGAACCACCTGGCTTTTTAGGTGTGCCAGTGGGTGAACCAACTGTGCAGAATTTAAAAGATAAAGTCATGGGGAAAACTCCAGTGATAAGGATTTAGGAGAACAGGGAAATCAGTTTCAACCATAATGGCGGGCCGAGGATTAATAACCCGATCAAGATCGCGGCGAGGGCGGCAACCAAAACTGCGGCAGCGCCAACATCCTTGCCGATCTTCGCCAGCGGATGTTTATTCGGACTCGCCAAGTCAACCACGGCTTCAATGGCAGTGTTCAAAAATTCCGCTGCGAAGACCATTGCACTGGTTAAAACCAGAACCGCCCAATCACGCGCCGGCAGTCGAAGCCATAATGCCAGAAAAAAAACAACAGTGGCAATGGCTGTATGTATCCATATGTTCTGTTGCGTGCGAAGAACATGATGCCAGCCGTGGAACGCATATCGAAAAGAGGCCACCCGCGAAGTAAAAAAAGATTTCACCATCACTCCGTATCCTGTATCTTGACGTAGGACAGACCGAGTCTTAACATAACCTCGGCCTGTGCATTCCACATGCGGGTTTTTTCCTCCGCCTCGGCATGATCGTGCCCCATTAAATGCAGGGTTCCATGCACAACGAGCAATTGCACTTCCGCCTCCACACTGTGACCTGCGGCCTGTGCCTGTTGCGCCGCGCGAGGGATCGAGATGAGAATATCTCCCAGATAGGGCGTACCAGTTTCAGGGTCCGATTCAGAAGCGGGAAAGGAGAGGACATCCGTTGGCGCATCCACTCCAAGGAATTCTTTGTTGAGTTCATGCAATTGCGCATCATCCGTCAGGACGATGGTTATATCTGCGTCAACGGGAGCAGATTCCAAACCTGGATTGAGCCAGGTCGAAATCTCAAGGGTGAGACGGGCGGCTCTTTGAAGCAAAGCCGATTCCAAAAAATCCTGTTGATTATCAATGTTGATCATGTTTCTTTTCTCGGGGTCGGAATGGTGAAATCCTGGTCGGCCACTTTTGCGTTGGGATATTGAATGCGGGGATGATACTGGCCGCGCAGTGTGGTGACAAAAGATTCAGTAATGAGATTCAAATCGCGCAACGTTAACATCGTATCGTCCAATTGATTGAATTTTTGCACATTGGCGATCACGTTATTCACGAGCGCGCGAAGTTCATCTTCGTTCGCGGGGCGTTCGGCGCGGGCGCGGGCTTCGGTGGCATCGGCGAGCATAAGCAATGCCGTTTCACGCGAACGCGGACGCGGGCCGGGGTAGCGGAATTTTTCAATATCCACTTTTGTAACATCGCCGCCGGCCGCATCCATGGCCTGTGTATATTGGTAAAGCGTGATGAGCGTACCGTGATGCTCAAGGATGAAATCATGCAGACGGCGCGGAAGACGGTGTTTCTTTGCCAGCGCGATCCCATCCGTCACATGGCGGATAATGGTCGCGGCGGATTCTTCGGGGGCAAGATCATGATGTGTGTTTACATTCCCGGGAATCTGATTCTCAATAAAGAACGTGGGGTTCAGCGCCTTGCCAATGTCATGGAATTGCGCTCCCACCCGCGTCAGCAAAGGATCTGCGCTGATCTTTTCCGCGGCTTGTTCGGCAAGGTTCGCAACCTGCAAACTATGTTGATAAGTTCCCGGCGATGTGCGCAAAAAGAATTGCAGGAGAGGATAGTCCGGGCGGGATATATCGAGAAGTTGCAGCGCAGTCGTCAGCCCGAGCGACTGTGCCAATAGATATTGAAGCAAAAGCGTAACGCTGGATGCGGCAAAGCCGGCAAATACGACCACCCCAACAAATTGAACCACACCCAGCCAGTCCGGTGAAAAGAACGGCAAACGATATGCAAGCAGAACGGCCAGCCCGGAAAGCGCAACGGCAATTCCTGCGCGCACGAATCCCCAAAAACGGCGGGCAGGGCCGAGCGCAAGCAGACCGATCAGCGATGAGATCAAATAATACGGAGCAAGATCAAGCGTATTCGGCAGGCCGTAGGAGGCCAGCAGGCAAAGCGGAATGATGATCACAAATCCCGTTTCCAACCCAAACAAGGTTGTGATCAATAACCCTGCGGCCTGCAACGGATAGCCATACGGCGCGAGTGTGCGATTGGTGAACAGGCGCGCGCCGATCAAAAAGATGATAAAGACCAACGCGATGACAACAATACTGCGCGGATCGTTCATGACCACCGCGCGTTTGCGTCGGTAAAAATACATGGGAATAAATACGGCGGAAAGAATAACAACAGCGGCGGAACCCAGCATATCCTCCCAGCGTTGACCGGGGCTGATCATGCCGAGTTGCTGAAAGGCTTCCAGGTCTGCAGGCGTGATGATCTTCCCCGCAGGCACGATCGTCTCGCCTGTTTTATAGGTCTGCACAATGGGCTTAACCGCATCCCGTGCGGCGGCGCGTGCGGCAGTGGTCAATTCTTCGCTGTAAAAACTATTCGGCACAACAAAGGCAGTGACCAGTTCCGTTACAAGATCAGATTGTTGTTCGTTCAACGTCAGGCTGACAGAGGAAGAAATGCCCGCTTGAGTCACCCCCACTTTTTCTTCAAAAATGGCGCGGCGCATGATCTGTTCCAGCACGCGCAGAGACTCAGCTTGAACGATTTCCCAGCGGGAAGCGGACATGGAAATCACATAATCAATGGTCTCCAATTGCAGACGAACATCGCTCAGCGCAACAAGATTTTCCTTCCGCTGCTCATTGGTCACATCGGGCGTATCACGTACCGAAGTTATATATTGCATGGCTGTGCTGAGCCGTTCGATCTGCTGGCGCGCAATGGCAGGGTCGGGAGCGGTATACACCAATTGCACCGCGCTCTCCGCGCCTTTACGCGCCTCTCCGGTGCGAATGTCGCTCACATATGAAATATCACGCGGCGCTTGCAGTGTTACCTGTGCCACCTCACCAATATCCAATGCCTGAGTTGAAGTACGCAGGCCAATGGGTAATGTAAGCGCGGCAAAAGAAACAATGCTGACCGCAACGATCAGACTGAATTGCAATATGCGAATGCGGGCGGAGATGGGGGTACGTGCAGACATAAAGGGATGAAGTGATGGTCATCTCGCAAAGCGGATGACCGTCACTTTCAATTACTTCGTGAGCAATTCTTTTACAGCGGCGCTGATCATATCATTCGGGGCGCGCCCGGCCACTTTGGGCATGACGATCTTCATCACCTTGCCCATGTCACTCGGGGCGGCTGCGCCTGTCTCGTCGATGGCGGCCTGCACCAGCGCGCGTAATTCTTCGGCGGGCATTGCTTTGGGAAGGAACACCTCCAGTACTTTGATCTCCGATTCGTTCTCTTCGATCAGGTCGGGGCGATTCGCCTTTTTGGCTTCTTCGATGGCTTCGCGGCGATTCTTGATCTCTTTTTGGATCAATGCCACCACGGCCAGATCGTCAATGGCAATGCGCTTGTCCACTTCGACCTGCTTCACCGCGGCCAGCACCATACGCACCGTGCGCTTGCGGATCTCGTCGCCGCTGCGCATGGCGTCTTTTACTGATTCATTAAGTTGAGTTTTGATATCCATAATTTGATTATACCCTTTCATTATTTGGATGAAGTACCCGCTTCTTTCTTTAACTGTTGGCCTGCTTCAACATCCCAGGCAGTTTTCTCCGTTTGGTTTGAAACAATTCTGGAGTTCATCAGCTTGCTGATGAAAATTTCGGGCAGCAAGCTGCCCAACTCCAGAGTCAATTATATATCTGTAAATTTGGCAAACAAATCGGGAGGAAGTATTTTTTTTAGAAGATCAAATTCATGCTGCGTTCTTTTGACTGCGGCGGCGCGCGCGTATTCAAAACGCGGGCCTTGTTTGGGCGAGTCTAAATTCATTTTGCCATGCGAATCCTCGGGCAAAAGTTTGAGGGCAAAATTCCGCAGAAATGGGATAAAGTACAACGCGTCCATCGGCAGGTAGATTTTGCCAGAGTGCAGGCTCGGGCTGCGAATCAAACTCTTTTGAACAGGATCAATTTCGGGCGGACGCGGAGCGCGAGGCGTGCCATTGAACTGGTCAAGCCAGAGGGAGATGTAATTGGTATGAGAGTAGAAATCCTGCGCGGTATGAGTCAATCTCCCAAAAGCGATCCATGCGGAAAGCACGCCGGGGGAAAGCAGGGATGCCAATACGAAGCCGCGTTGTTCGTTGATGTAACGAAAGCCTTTTTCAATGGCGTTGTTGTCGAAGTGAAATTCATCGTGGCCGATCTGCCCGCGAATCGCGTCCTGTTTGCGGTTGGCGGCAATGATGATCTCAAGCGCGCGCGGGCTAAAATGTTCGCCAAGGGCTTCACGGGTCATTTCTTCATGGATGGGAATAAGCATCTCCAAATTATAAGCGGACGCATGATTAAGTGGTTATAATGCGCGCATGACTTTTTATACCGCAAAAGGCGATGACGGCACAACGGGCTTGCTCGGCGATGGCCGCGTCCCAAAATATCATGTCCGCATGGAAGCTATTGGCGCATTGGATGAAGCATCCGCTGCGATTGGGCTGGCTCGCGCGCAATGCTCCGCTCCGCACACCGCTCCCATTTTGCTGGAAGCACAGCGCGATCTGTACAAGCTGATGGCAGAGGTCGCCGCCACACCGGAGAACGCGCAGCGTTTTCATTTCATCGATGAAGCGCGTGTGAACTGGCTGGAAAAACAAACCGATGAGTTGAGCACAGTGGTCGAGATGCCGAAGGAATTTATTTTGCCAGGCGATACTCTCGGCGGCGCGACGCTTTCGATGGCGCGAGCCATTGTCCGCAGGGCTGAGCGGTGCGTGGTCAATCTCTTCGATGATGAAGTGGTGGTCAACCCGGACTTGCAGCGTTATTTAAATCGGCTTTCATCATTATGCTTTGTGCTTGAGCTTCTCGAGAATCAGTTCGCGGGGAAGAAGACTTCACTGGCGAAATCATAAACACCCATCCTCAAATCAATGGAGATTGCTTCGGGCTAACGCCCTCGCAATGACATAAAATACATGACAGGTACTTTCATTAATGTCGCCGCCATTCTGATCGGCGGGACGATCGGTTTAATTTTCGGTTCACGCATTCCTGAGCGATTTAAGAATACGGTCATCGCAGGCATGGGACTTTTCACTGCGGCGATGGGTTTGCAAATGTTCCTCAAAAGCGGGAATCAATTGATCGTGCTTGGCGCGATCATTATCGGCGCGATGCTGGGCGAATGGATCGGGATCGAGGATTGGCTGCAAGCTCTGGGACAGACTCTGGAAAAGCGCTTCTCCAGTGATACCGAGACCGGGGCTGGTTCAAAATTTGTACGCGGCTTCATGGTTTCCTCCCTGCTCTTTTGCATCGGGCCAATGGCGATATTGGGTTCCATCCAAGACGGGCTGACAGGCGACTATAAATTGCTAGCCGTGAAATCCACACTGGATGGTTTCGCTTCCATCGCGTTCGCATCCACGTTGGGCATAGGGGTGATGTTCTCGTCACTGATCATCCTTGTCTATCAAGGCGGGATCAGTCTGCTGGCGAATCAACTCAACGCAATTGTCACCGACCCGATGATGGCGGAAATGACTGCAACAGGCGGCGTGATCCTGATGGGAGTTGCGTTCAATAATTTGCTGGAGTTGAAGAAGATCCGCGTGGGGAATTTCCTGCCGGCGCTGGCGGTCGCTCCGCTGATTGTGTGGGTGTTGAGTTTGTTTGGGAATTAAAACAAAAAATCTGATACCAAATATCAGATTTTTTCTTAGTGACCCCGGGGGGATTCGAACCCTCAACAAATTGCTTAAGAGGCAACTGCTCTGCCATTGAGCTACGGGGCCATTTTTACATTAGCTGGCTATAATCGCGGACGGTATTATACCGCAAAGAAAATGAGTGTCAATAAAAGATGAGACGGAGAAAAAAACGTCTCATCTTTTATTACAGTGGGGATTTTAAAATAATCTCAGAGTAGCAGTGCTTGCCATCAAGAACAGCCATTGAGGGACGAAACTCAGTGCAACGGTGAGAACGGCTGTGGATAAGGTTGTAATATCCAGCCACGGCTCGCGTTCGATGGTTGGATCACCTTCGCGCATGTACATGTTTACAACCACACGCAAATAGTAGTATGCGGAAACCAGCGAGGTTACAACACCGATGATGGCGAGGCCAGTGTATCCGCCGGCGATGACGGCGCGGAAGAGATAGAACTTGCCGACCAATCCCAAAGTTGGAGGGAAGCCAATGAAAGAGAGCATAAAGACTGTCATCGCAATTGCAAGGGCGGGGTATTTTTTGGCGAGACCGGCGAAGTCGCTAATCTCAAGTCCTTTGCCTTCGGCTTTTTCAAGCGCGATCACAACCGACCATGCGCCGAAGTTTGTCACGGCGTAAGAGACGAGGTAGAACAATCCCGCCGCGATTGAAACAGGCAGAACTGCTTTATTTCCATAAGGCACAAAAGCCATCAGGATATAGCCCGCGTGCGCGATGCTGGAATAAGCCAGCATACGTTTGATATTGGACTGTGAAATGGCGGTGATGTTGCCGATGATCATGGTCAACGCGGCGAGCACCCAGAGGATGCCGGTAATATCCACGGAAATGGATGGGAACGCAGTAGCAAAAACACGAAGTAACGCGGCAAAGCCCGCGATCTTCGCGCCAGATGACATGAAGACCGTAACAGCTGTCGGGGAGCCTTGGTATACGTCAGGAGTCCACATGTGGAAGGGAACGGCGGCAACCTTGAAGCCAAATCCCACCAGGAGCAGAGCCGCCCCAATGGTCAGGAGCAGGCTCGGGGTCCCGTTTGAAGCGGCGGTAAATATCCCGTTCAGGGATGTAGTTCCAGTCGCACCGTAGACTAAAGCAGTTCCGTATACAACAAATCCCGTTGAGAAAGCACCGAGCAGGAAGTATTTGACACCCGCTTCCTCGGATTGAAGATTGGGGCGGGCAAATGCAGCGAGAACATAGAGCGGGATGGAAAGCAATTCCAGCGCGAGAAAAACGATGATGAGGTCTTCGGCCTGCGCCATGAGCATCATACCGACAATGCTGAACAGCATTAGGGTATAGTATTCGCCGCGGTCAAGACCCATACGTTTGATGTAACCGTACGCAAGGGCGATGCCAAGCAAGCCGCTTACAAGGAGGAGGATGTTGACAAAAGTCGAAAAGCCGTCAACCACCACCATGTTGTTGAATCCGATATGTTCAGTGCCGACTTGTGAAATGGTAAAGCCCAAGGTAACAGCCAGTCCGACCGCAGCCAGGATGGCTGTGATGCCTTTGCGATCCTTCGGGATCAAAAGGTCAACCAGCAAAAGCACACAGGCCCATGCGGTGAGAATGGTCAATGGGAGGATAATTTGAAAATCAAGTTGCGTCATGAACGCTCCAAGTCTACGTCATTGCGAGGTGATGCTCTTTCGCCCGAAGCAATCTCCAACTATGCGGAGATTGCTTCGTCGCGGAGAGCAAGTGCGCTCCTCGCAATGACGATAAATTACAGTGGCAAAGCCGAGACCAATTTCTCAACAGCGGGCGCGATCAAATTGAAGAAAGGCGCGGGGTAGAGACCGATCCAGAACATGAGTATCAACAATGGGGCAACGGTGAGTATCTCGCGCCAGTTGAGGTCTTTGAGTTCGTGATGATGTGTGATCTCGCCCGCAGGTCCAAGGAACATCTTCTGGAACATGTAGAGGATATAGACCGCGGCCATGATAACGCCGATGGCAGAGATGCCCGCATACCACGGATTGCCAATAGCCTTCGAGCCGAACGCGCCAAGCAAAATCGTGAACTCACCAACGAAACCGTTGAGACCAGGCAAGCCCATGGATGAAAGCGATGAGATCAACATGATCGTACCGAAGACCGGCATCACCTTCCACAAACCGCCGTAAACTTTGATATCACGCGTATGCGTCTGTTCGTAAACCATACCGATGAGCAAGAACAACGCGCCTGTACTAATACCGTGATTGATCATTTGCAAGATCGCGCCAGAGACGCCTTGAACATTAAGGGCAAACATACCAAGCATCACAAAGCCAAGGTGGCTCACGGATGAATATGCAACCAGTTTCTTGACATCCTGCTGCGCATACGAAACCGCCGCGCCATAAATGATGCCAATGGTCGCGAAGAGCGCGATCCACGGGGCGGCCTTGACGGTCGCCTCAGGGAAGAGCGGAATATTGAAGCGCAGGAAACCGTAGGTACCCATCTTCAACAGAACGCCAGCAAGAATAACGGAACCAGCGGTTGGCGCTTCCACGTGGGCATCGGGCAACCATGAATGTAAAGGCCACATGGGAACCTTGATGGCAAACGCGGCAGTAAAAGCCAAGAATAGCCACCATTGGATGTTCGCAGGAATAGCGCCCTTGGCGATCAAATCCGGTACAGAGAATGTGTTGCCATAAATGCCGAGCCACAAAATGGCGACCAGCATCAAAATGGAACCAGCCATTGTATAAAGGAAGAACTTCACCGCAGCATAGATGCGGCGCGGTCCACCCCACAAGCCGATCAGGAAGTACATTGGAACGAGGGTGAATTCCCAGAACACATAGAACATGAACAGGTCCTGCGCGAGGAAAACGCCCATCATGCCCACTTCCAGCAAAAGGAAGAAGATCATGAAATCCTTCACGCGGTCTTCGACGGCTGTCCACGTGGAGAGCAGGGAGATCGGCGTGAGGAAGGCGGTGAGCAAAACGAGCAGAATGCTCAGTCCATCGACAGCAAGATAATAATAGATGTTCCATCCCGCCACGTTGATCCATGAATATTTGGCGACCAGCTGCAGGTCAGGGTTGGATGCGTTGAACTGCAAAAGCACCCAAAGCGAAACGCCAAACGTCAGCAGGGATGTGACCATCGCAACCCAACGGATGGCGGTCTTGGCTTCGGAATTCATGAACAGAAGCACGATCACACCCAGGAGCGGGAAGAAGGTCAGAAGAGTAAGAGGTTGTAAAAGAAATTCCATGTTCTATCCTCGATTACGAAATCGTCGAAGGTCAGACCTTTGACTACTTAAAGATAAGATATCCTAAAATCAATACGACGCCCAACATGACAGACAGCGCGTACGAGCGCACGAATCCGTTCTGGACTTTGCGCAGGGTTGCCGATACTGATTGAGTTGCTTCGCCGAGCCAGTTTGCGAATCGGTCAATGCCTTTTTGGTCGGCATAGTTGTTCAGCGCAATTTCACTCAGCCAGTTATAAGTTCCCAGAATAACCGTATCATGCACAAAGTCATGCCAGAAGCGCCAGTCGATCACATCCGCAAGGAATTGAGATGCCTTCTTGAACGGGTTGATGATGATGGCGAAGTATCCCTCATCCACGAACCATTTATTTTCCATGCCCGTGAAGATGAAACCAAGCGGTTTCTTGAGCGGGTCGATCTGTCCAGCCTTCAGAGGATTGCGCCCGTAAATCCACCACGAAGTGAAGATGGCGGCCAACGCCAGCACCGTGGAAATACCCGCGACTTTTAAATCAAGCGGAAGAGACTCAACTTCGGCGAGGGTATATCCCAGCCAGTGACCAAGGTTGTGGAAACCTTCAAAGGGAAGATTCAGCGCGCCACCCAAAACCGATAAAGCTGCGAGCACCATAAGAGGCACGGTCATCACTTTTGGGCTTTCCTCGGCATGTGCGGCGGCTTCGTGTCGCGGCTTGCCGAAGAAAACCATCCAGACCTGACGTCCCATATAAAAGGCGGTCATGAATGCGGCGAGAGTTAACTGCCAATAAATGCTTGTGAAATGCAGGCTGGCATCCAAAAGAATTTCATCCTTCGACCAGAAGCCTGCAAACGGGAAGATGCCCGCAAGCGCAAGCGTGCCGATCATATACAGCCAGAATGTTACAGGCATGGTCTTGCGAAGTCCGCCCATATTGCGCATGTCGCCAGGGTCGAATACTTCACCGTGTTCATCGTGACCGTGATCTTCCTTCTTTCCTTCTTTCTTCTTTCCTTTTCCATGATCGTCATGGGCAGCATGATGAGCCAGGTGATGATGCCCACGCTCCATGCCGAGAATGACAGAACCAGCGGAAAGGAATAACAAAGCCTTGAAGAACGCGTGTGTAATGAGATGGAACATACCCGCCACATATGCGCCCATGCCCACAGCAGCAACCATGAAGCCGAGTTGTGAGATGGTTGAATAAGCCAGAACTTTCTTAATGTCATACTGACCAACAGCAATCGTCGCGGCGAAAAGCGCAGTGCCAGCGCCCGTCATTGCAACAATGTATTGAGCCTGCGGCACGAGTGTGTAAATCTCAGCGGAACGAGTTACGAGATACACACCAGCGGTCACCATTGTTGCAGCATGGATCAAGGCCGAGACCGGTGTCGGGCCAGCCATTGCATCCGGCAGCCAGATGTAAAGCGGGATCTGCGCGGATTTACCAGCCACACCCACCAGCATGAAGAGGGTGATCGCAACAATGATTCCATCAGGCGCTGTCTTCGCGGCTTCAAACACTTCGTCAAATTGGAAGGAGCCGAGATACCAGAACATCAAAAAGCCCGCGATCAGGAAACCAAAGTCGCCGACGCGGTTGGTGATAAAGGCCTTCTTCGCAGCATTGGAATTGGCCCAGGACGGACGCGCAAGCGTATCCATCTCGTACCAGAAACCGATCAGCAGGAAGGAACATAATCCCACACCTTCCCAGCCGACGAAGAGCATCATGTACGAGTCGCCCGAGACGAGGATCATCATGGCCGCGATGAACAGGTTCAGGAAAATAAAGAAGCGCGTAAAGCGTCCTTCCTCCTTCTTGAAGCGCACATCCTCGTGCATGTACCCAATGGCATAGATATGAATGAGCGTGCCCACACCCGAAACGACCAGCATCATCGTGGTCGAGAGCGAGTCCATGCGGAATGTCCAATCAAGTTCCAACGTACCGATATGGATCCATTCCGCCAAATGCCAGCGCATCATTTCGCCGTGATTGATCGAGACCGAATACGCCAACAGCACAGAGACAACAAATGCCGCCCCTGATGCAAGACTTGCCACTGTGCCAACCATCTTTTCGCTGAACTTGAACCACTTGCTGAAGATCAAATTGATCAGCAAGCCTGTTAAAGGCGCAAAGACCAGCCACGGGGCAAGGAAGAAAAATCCTGAGTTCACTGCTTCACTTAAGTGCATGGTTTCTCCGTAATTGGTAATTGGAGATTGGTAATTACTAATTACCAATTACTTTTTACTTTTATCCCTTCAAGGAATTCATCTCATCAATATTGATGTTCTTTTTGGTCTTGAAAATTTCAACGATCAAGGCGAGTCCCACCGCAACTTCGGCTGCGGCCACAGCGATAACAAAGAACACAAAGATTTGGCCGCTGAAACTTTTGTGCATATTGGAAAAAGCCACGAAGGCCAGGTTGCCCGCATTGAGCATCAACTCAATGGACATGAAAATGATCAACGGGTTGCGGCGGATCAACACACCCATCGCACCGATGGTAAATAAAATAGCCGAGAGGATGATGTAATAATCGACTGGAACCATTATTTCTGCCCTGCCTTTTCACGTTTGGTAAGTACGATCGCCCCGACCATCGCGACCAACAACAAAACTGATGTGACCTCAAATGGCAAAAGGAACTGATTGAACATTGTCATTGCCATTTCTCTCAGGCTTTCCATGGAATTCACTGAGGCACCGGGCGCAGTGACAACCATATCGGGTTGCGCCTGTAAAAACACAAGATAGAGCGATTCCACAACCAGAATACCGGCCAGAATATACGCCAGCGGTTTCTGCCACGGCAGGGATTTTGTTGGTGGGAGATTTTCTGCACCGAGCAACATGATCACGAACAGGAACAAGACCATGATCGCGCCTGCGTAAACCGTGATCTGTGACATGGCAATAAATGGCGCACCAAGCAGTAGATAAAAAACCGCCACCGTGATGAAATTCAACACAAGGAATAATGCCGAGTACACCGCGTTACGGCTGAATACCATTCCTAGACCGGCCGCAACAGCAACGAGCGAGAGAACAAGGAAAACAATGAGTTCAGAATTCATAATGCTCCATTTACGATTTTCGATTGACGATTTACGAAACAATCGAAAATCTGAAATCGTAAATCGTTAATCCGTAGGATCCTTCATTTCAGGAACCGAACGCGTGAACACACCTGGTTCCACTTTGCGCGGCGTGAGACCGTCCGCAGTTGGAACGGACTCGAGCAGCAAGTCCTTGGTGTAGACGGCTTCGCGGCGGCTTAAGAACGAGAGTTCATAGTTATCGCCAAGCACAATCGCTTCGGTCGGGCAGGCATCTTCGCAGAAGCCACAATAGATACAGCGAAGCATATTGATTTCGTAGGTGGAAGCATACCGCTCGCCGGGAGAGAAGCGTTTTTCGTCAGTGTTTTCGGATGCTTCAACGAAGATCGCATCCGCAGGGCAGGCCGCAGCACAGAGCGAACATCCAATGCATTTCTCAAGGCCATTCTCGTAGCGCTTCAACACATGACGGCCGCGATAGCGCGGACGGACTTCGCGTTTCTGTTCAGGATATTGATAAGTTACGGTCGGCTCGAACCAAAAGGAGCGGAGAGTCTCAAGCAGGCCGCGCCCAAGTTCAAGAACGGGATCAAATACGCCCATCAGATTTTCTCCTCAAGCTTCGGAAAATAAGCGCCACCGCGATCATTGCACTGATAATGGAAAGGACGGGGATGCTATAGATATACATTTGATTATTAAGTTCCTGCGCCAGTAAAATGCCCGCGGCGGTGATAAATACGGTCACCAGGGAAAGCGGCAGAAGCACCTTCCAGCCAAACGCCATCAAACGGTCATAGCGGATGCGCGGCCAGGTTGCTCGGATCCAGATCATAAAGAACAACAACACGACCACTTTCAATAAAAGATAAACGGGGCCAAGGAACCAGTGCTGATCGACATTAAAGAATCCATTCCATGTATCCGTCAAGAACCAAAACTCACGATACCCGCCAAAGAAGAGTGTCGCAGAGATCATCGAGATCACGATCATCTTCTGATATTCCGCCATGAAAAACAGGGCGAACTTCATGCCCGAATATTCCGAGTGGAAACCCGCGGTCAATTCCTGCTCGGCTTCCGGCATATCGAACGGAGCGCGGTTGACCTCAGCCAGAGTCACGATCAAAAAAATCAATGCGCCCACGGGTTGAATTACCGCGAACCACATCCCTTTTTGCGCGTTGACAATATCCACCAGATTCATGGAGTTACTCATCACGATTGCGATCGCAAAACATAGGCCAAGCGAAAGTTCATACGAGATCATTTGTGCAGAAGCGCGGATGCCGCCAAGCATGGCGTACTTGTTATTACTCGACCAACCCGCCAGCGTAATACCATACACCGCAATGGATGCGATGGAAGTTAGATACAAAACACCGACGTTCAAGTTCGCAACATACAAGGTGATTTCGCGGCCAAAGAAATTGAACGATGTCCCAAGCGGAATCACAGCCGCCAGAACCAACGAAGGCACAACGGTCAAGACTGGAGCGAGCACGAAGACAACCTTGTAAACTCGCGCGGGCGTCAACTCTTCTTTGAAGATCAACTTGACCGCATCCGCGATTGGTTGCAGCAGCCCCTGATACCCTGCACGGTTCGGACCAACGCGTACCTGCATGCGGGCCAGCGCGCGGCGTTCATATAACGTCAAGTATGCAAAGCCAGTCAACAAGATCAGGCAGAGCACGAACCCTTTTACAATCCATTCAACCCAGATAGTCCAATCCATATCATTTCACCTTCGCAACAACAGGCTCACGGATCGCGATGCCCATACTACGCGGCACCAACGCCACACCCGCCGAGATCGTATCGTCTATCTTGACAACCACATCCGCATTCACGCCTTCAAAACTAAGCTTCACAGTCGCGCCCGCTTCCACGCCAAGATTCTTCGCGGCCGATGGATGCAATGTAACAGTTGCTTCTCCGATTCTTTGATCAAGCAATTGCGCGGGATTAACGGTCACACCGCGATCATATAATTTATTGACAGGCACAGCCAGCAGCTCTTTTTCTTTTGGACGAAGAGCCGCTTCTTTTCTGACCTTTGGTATGGTGACTGTTTTCCCGGACTGAGCCGTCGGGGCGAGTTGTACACCCAAGCCCTGCGTGTTCTCATATGTTGTGCCGCCGTAATACAAGTCACCGCGTCCAACGATCGGCCATTGACCATATGTCTCGGCGAGTTTTTCATAAGTCAAATCTGTAAAGGCATCGAGCGAACTCGCGAGAATATCGAACACCACTGAAACAGACGAGCCCTCAAGGATAACGCCCATCTGTCTGGCAATTTGCGAGGTAATGGCAAAATCAGGTTTTGCATCACCTTTCACTGGAACAGCCGCATAGAAACGCTGTACGCGGCGCTCGCCAGAAGTGAATGTCCCTTCGCGTTCTGTATAAGCCTGGGCGGGGAAAACGACATCCGCAATTTCAGTGGTTGCAGTTTCAAGAATATCCTGCACCGCCACGAATTTAGCACCCTTGAGCGCCTTCCCCAAAGCGGGGTCATCACCCACAGGGTCAGCGCCGACAATATAAACGGCCTTGCCCTTGAGCGCTTTTTCCAGATCGGGCTCAGGTTGGAAGCCGACTTCCCATGCGCCCTGATCGTTGGCCCTTGGCCAGACACCAACCAAACCGTTGTTCGGCCTGCCGATGTGCTCGGTCTCTTTCAAAAGTGTGGCGCAAGCGGAAGCAAGTCCGGATGTGCCGTTCAAGCCAAGCCCTTCATTGCCGAAGAACACAACGGCATTCTTTGCCTTTGCGAATTCGTCTGAGATCTTGCTCTTCGCGCTCAAGTCATTGACAGCTTTTGCTTCATCGCCATACGCATAGCGGATGACGAACTTCGCAAATTTATCCAGTTTGGTTTCGCGCGGATTTGCGACAATAAGCGTCGCGCCGCGGTCGGCCGCCTGTTTGACTCTCAGCCACCAAATGGGAGCCTCTTCATATAAGTCGGAAGCTACCACCAGGATCGCATCGCCCGCGCCCATCTTGCCGATGTTCGTACCCTGCCCCACGCCCACGAGCTGGGTGATGTCACCACCGCCCATGTCTGAGTACAAGATCGCGGTTCCACCAACTGTATCTGCAAGTGACTTCAAATTGAACAGGTCTTCATTTGCAAGTCTGCCGGAAGCCAGGACAACGAAATCCTTTTTGAATTTTGTAAAATTCTCTGCGGCAAATTTTGTCGCGGCATCCCATGAAGCACGCGCCAGTTTTTCTTCTTTTCTAACAAGCGGTTTGACAAGCCTTTTCTTGCTTTCAGTGTAGTGATAAGCAAAGCGGCCTTTGTCGCACAACCAGATTTCATTGACTTCTTCATTCTGGCGCGGCATGACACGCTTTACAACTACATCACCGCCAGCTTTGGCTTCACGGCGTGTGTTGAGCGTGGTATTGCATCCAACCGGACATTGCGTACAAATGGATGCCTGAGCTTTTAATTCCCACGGACGCGCGCCAAAGCGGAAGTCTGCTGTGGTCAGTGCGCCGACGGGACAAATATCGGTGGTATTGCCCGAGAAAACAGAATCAAATCCGGGCGTGGATAAAGAAACGATCTGTGTATTTCGTCCACGCTCATCGAAACCGAGCACTGCCTCGCCCGCAACTTCATCCTGAAAGCGGATGCAGCGCGCACATTGAATACAGCGTTCGCGGTCAAGCCAGATCAACTCGCCAAGCGGAACCTGTTTCTCAAGATGCAGTTTCTCGTCATAAATGAAGCGGCTCTGGCCGGGGCCAAAAGCCATCGTCAAATTCTGAAGCGGACATTCGCCGCCCTTATCGCAAACAGGACAATCCAGCGGATGCGAAGTGAGCAGGAATTCAACCGTGCCCTTCTGGCCATCCAATGCTTTATCTGTTGTGGTCATTACGACCATGCCATCAGAAACGCGATTGGTACAAGCCGTTTCGAGTTTGGGCATGAATTGGATTTTGGGCTGACCGTTCTCGATCACCGCCTGACCTGTTGCACGATCCAGCATGGGGCGGCCGACTTCGACCAGACACATGCGGCACATGCCGACAGGTTCGAGCTTTGGGTGATGGCAAAATACAGGAATATCAATTCCTGCCATCTTTGCTGCATCAGCAATCAACGTTCCATCCGGGACCGTTACACTTATTCCATTAATTGATAGCGTGACTTGTTTCGTCATGCGTGCTCCGTTAAGCCTTTACTACTTTTTTGAAATCTTGCGGGAATCTTTCGATACCGGTAACCACAGCCATCGTGGCAAATTCGCCCAACGCACACAGGCATTTGCCCTGCATTTGCTTGGCGACATTCAAGAGCAGATCCACATCTGCCTTGGACCCATCGCCAGAATGTATGCGTTCGGTCAGATGTTTCATCCAATAATTGCCTTCGCGGCAGGGAGTGCATTTCCCACACGACTCATGTTTGAAGAAATGGATGGTCTTGTTAATGATCCAATCCACGCTGACAGTGTCATCGATCACGATCACGGAGGCAGACCCGAGGTCCGCGCCGAGCGTGCGAACGGTTGCATAATCCATCGGTGTGTCGAGAACTTTATCATCCACAACGATCAATGAAGAAGATGCACCCGCCGGCATGATGGCCTTGACCGGGCGGCCTTCCTGAATTCCACCGCCGTATTCATAGATCAATTCGCGGAAGGTCTTGCCGAAAGGCAGTTCATAATTACCGGGTTTGCGCACACGACCCGAAAGCGAGAACAGTTTTACGCCTGCGCTATCTGCCGTGCCCATGGACTTGTACCAATCCGCGCCGTTTGCAAGGATGGGCGGAACATTGGCAAAAGTTTCCACATTATTAATGATGGTCGGCTTGCCGTATAAACCAAACGTAGGCGGAAACGGCGGGCGCACACGGGGCTGTCCGCGTTTGCCTTCGAGCGATTCGAGCAAGGCGGTTTCTTCGCCGCAGATATAAGCACCTGCGCCGATGTGTGTAAAAATTTTCAGTGAATATTCTGTGCCGAAGAGGTTATCTCCAAGATACCCGGCTTTTTCCATTTCAGCAATTTTCTCATCAAGGAAGGCGGCCACCTGCCAAAACTCACCGCGCAGATAGACATAAGCCGCCGTCGCGCCGACTGCATAAGACGCAATCGCCAGACCTTCGAGGAATTGGAAAGGATTGCTTTCCATGAGTTCGCGATCCTTGAAAGTGCCAGGCTCGGACTCATCCGCATTGGCAACCACGTAATGCGGCCAGTTCTTATTATCAATGAAGGACCACTTCATTCCAGTGGGGAAACCCGCGCCGCCGCGTCCGCGCAGACCGGATGCTTTGACCACATCGATCACTTCCGTGGGCTGCATTTTGGTGACGGCTTTTTTGAAGGCGTCAATCCCGCCGTTCTTTTTGTAGACATCCAATTTATTGATGTCAGGAATATCGCGATGGCGTAAAAGGACATGAGCCATTACTTCACCCCCTTGAGCGCTTCGATCAATTCCATGGTGCGATCCACGGTCATGTTTTCGTGATATTTGATTCCGTCTGGACCCTGGGTCTGGAACATCGGCGCTTTGTCGCACGCGGCGAGACACATCACACCTTCAAGCGTCACCAAGCCATCATCGGTCGTTTCGCCTACTTTGATTCCAAGATTACCGCACAGGTTATTAAGGAATTCATCCGCACCGCGTAACGCGCAGGGCAAGTCCGTGCAGACTTGCATGCGATACTTGCCAGCTTTTTCATCATGATAGAGTGTGTAGAAACCCACGATCGAGGCAACTTCAGTCTCAGTGATGTCCAGCATCTTCGCGATATCCTGCATCGCGGCTTTGTTGACATAACCTTCCTCGCGCTGTGCGAGGTAAAGCAGGGGCATGACCGCCGAGCGTTTTTGCTCCGGCGGGTATTTCGACAAGATTTGTTTTACTTCCTTCGGATAAGTTTTCTCAAGGCTCATCTGTCAATATCTCCGAGGACAATGTCTGTGGAAGAGAGAATGGCAACCAGATCAGCCACCAAATGTCCCTTAACGATCTGTGAAAGCACACCCAGATTATCAAATGAAGGTGTGCGTAAATGCACACGATACGGTTTCGGGCCGCCATCCCCTTCGAGCATTAATCCCAATTCACCTCGCGGTGATTCGACTGCGCTGTAAATGGAAGCCTTCGGCGCGGGGAAACCTTCCGTCCACAACTTGAAGTGATGGATGAGAGATTCCATGCTGACGCCGATCTCCGAACGCGGTGGCGTGACGAACTTGCGATTGCTGGAACGCACAGGACCAAGCGGGAGCTTATTCAAGGCCTGCTCCACGATCTTTATCGACTCACGCAGTTCCTGCACGCGCACTAAATAACGCGCATACGTATCGCCTTCGGTACGAGTGGGCACGTTGAAATCATATTGTTCATACCCGCAATAGGGTCGCGCCTTGCGCAAGTCCCAATCCACACCTGAAGCCCGCAGCATGGGACCGGTCACTCCATAAGATAAGGCGACTTCTTTACTTAATCTACCGATGCTCAGCATACGGTCAAGAAAGAGCGGGTTCTTCGTCAATAAGGTTTCATATTCATCAACACGCTTAGGGAAGATCTTGATGAAATCGCGCACGGCTTTTTCAAATTCAACCGGCACATCGCGCCAGACACCGCCGGGGCGGAAATAGGTCGTCATCATGCGCTGGCCTGAGACCAGTTCAAAAATATCAAGGATCTGTTCGCGCTCGCGGAAACAATACAGGAACATCGACATGGCCGCGAGATCAAGTCCCGAAGTGCCAAGCCACACCAAATGCGAGGCGATGCGTTGAAGCTCGGTAAGGATCACGCGCAAGGCTTGCGCACGCACAGGCACATCAAGGTCAACGAGTTTCTCAACTGCCATCACATACGCGAGGTTGTTACCCATCGTATTCATGTAATCGAGGCGGTCGGTCATCACTTCAGCCTTTTGATAAGTCTTGGCTTCCATGTTCTTTTCAATTCCCGTGTGCAAATAACCGATATCGGGAATGCAATTGACGATGATCTCGCCGTCCAACTCAAGTAAAAGACGCAGAACGCCATGCGTGGATGGATGCTGCGGCCCCATGTTCAAGAGCATCGTTTCGCCGGTCAGCGCGCGCTCTGAAACAAGGTGTTTAAATTTATCCAAACTGACTTCTTCAATCTGACTCATAACTATTCCTTTGCATACGGCTTGCGCAGATCGATCTCATCGAAGTTAAAGGTGAATTGCGGTTCCTCATACCCAAGCGGGAAATCCTTCCGAAGCGGATGCCCTTCCATATCCTCGGGGCTTAGAATGCGGCGGGGATCGGGATGACCGTCAAATTCGATTCCGAACATATCGAGGAGTTCACGCTCACGCCAGTTTGCGACACTATACACACGCGTCGCTGTCGGGACGTTGGGACTGCTTCCGTTTACTGGGACTCTGATCTGCACTGATAGATTTTTTACGAGCGAAGTAAGTTGATAGATGACATGAAAACGCGGCGTTTCCTGCGGCCAGTAATCGGTGGCAGTTAACGCCGAGAGCAATTCAAAATTAAATTCATCACGCAACAGGGTCAATGCATCGATGATCTGCTCAGGTTTCACGAACAGATGCACTTCATCGCGAAACTCTTCAAAGGTCGCGCTAAATTTATCCTGTATCGCTTTTACGATTGGTTCGAGTTTTTTATCCATATGGTCTCTGCCTCATCATTGCGATTATGTCGTTGCGAGGAGGGTGCTCTCCCCGACGAAGCAATCTCCATCTTACAGGGGTTGCTTCGGGCACACCTGTCCTGGCGGCGGTGCCAGGGAAAAACAAGTGCGCCCTCGCAACGACATTTACGGCAATGATGTTACGTGGTTTGTTTATATTTCTCAGCGTACTGTTTGAATGATTCGCCTTTGACCTTCTCATGGATGGTCATCACCCCGTGGATCAAAGCCTCCGGGCGCGGCGGGCAGCCCGCCACAAATACATCCACTGGAACAACTTCATCCACACCCTGGAAGATGGCATAGTTATTGAAGACACCTCCGCAGGAAGCGCAATCACCCATGGCGATCACCCACTTCGGCTCGGGCATTTGATCGTATAAGCGGCGAAGGACAGGTCCCATTTTCTTGGAGACACGCCCCGCCACGATCATCAGATCAGACTGGCGCGGGCTGGCACGCATGAGTTCCATGCCGAAACGGCTCATATCGTAACTTGAAGATTGCGCAGACATCATCTCGATGGCGCAGCAAGCCAGGCCGAACAACATCGGCCACATTGCATTGGTGCGTCCCCAATTGACAACACTTTCAAGCGTGGTGGTGACCACGCCCATATTCCCTAATTTCTGCTCTACTCCCATTCCAACGCTCCTTTTTTCCAGGCATACACATACCCTATTAATAAAATAACGATAAAGACGACCATTTCAAGCAAGCCGAAAATTCCCAGCTTGCGAAAAGCGATCGCCCAAGGCAGAAAGAACACTACTTCAATATCAAAGAGGATAAACAATACAGCAATAAGGTAGAAGCGGACAGGCATGCGCCGTGTCCCTTCACCGTAGGGATTCATACCCGATTCATAAGGCATGGATTTTGCTGCTGAGTTTTTACGTGGACCAAACAATTCCCCCAAACCTATCGCGATAAACGCAATTAGCGTCGCTACCGCGATCATCACTGCAATGGCAATATATTCCAATAACATAAACACCTCTTGGTGTGTGAAATCACAGAGTACCGCATAAAAATTAAACTAAAATTTCAATTTTTACGCGGAATTTCTGACAAAAAATTAGTATATGCAGCCAGCGGTAGTGCGTGAAATCTGGCACGTTCGGCGAAGTATATCATAAGAAACTTTTGGGGAATAGTTAAAGTGTCACTTTTCACAAAAATGATGATATTAGTCATATTGAGTTGTATTTAGAAGAAAAGGCACAGAATACCTGTGCCTTTTCTTCTAATCTCCCAAATAATCCCGCAATTCGCGGTTGCGTGCGGGATGCCGCAATTTTCGCAGCGCCTTCGCCTCGATCTGGCGGATGCGCTCACGGGTCACATTGAAGTAGCGGCTTACCTCTTCAAGGGTATGTTCCTTTCCATCCTTTAATCCAAATCGCAGTTCGAGCACATCGCGCTCACGTTCTGAAAGCACCTCAAGAGCGCGCTGCACCTGTTCGCGGAGCATTTCGCGGGCGGCGGCATCCATGGGGGAAGGCGCGTCTTCGTCCTCAATAAAATCACCCAATGAGCTTGAATCCTCATCCCCCACCGGGCCTTCCAGCGAAACAGGTTCCTCCGCCGAACGGAGCACGCGTTTCACCTTTTGTGAGGCTTCTTCCAGCCGCTGTTGTATTTCCTGTTTGATGGGTTTATTTTCAGCATTGGCTTGCAGGATCATTTGCATATCGGAAGCTGAAAGATAACCAACTTCCAGGGCAAGTTCCGCGTTGCTCGGGGTGCGTCCCAGCGTTTGTGTAAGATGTCTTTGCGCCCGCAAAATACGCGAGACAGATTCAAACAAATGAACAGGGATGCGAATGGTGCGCGCCTGTTCGGCAATGGAACGGTTAATCGATTGTCGGATCCACCATGTGGCATAGGTGCTGAATTTAAAACCTCGGCGCGGATCAAATTTGCCGACCGCGCGCAGCAATCCCATGTTGCCTTCCTGGATCAGATCAAGGAGCGACATACCGCGCCCAAGATAACGCTTGGCAACGCTCACCACCAAACGCAAATTCGCGCGGATAAGCGCCTCATTTCCATCCACCGCGCGGGCATGCACAGAATCCATTTCGTTAAGCAGCTCTTCATCAGACGGCAGGTTGCGGTACAGTGTGCGCTGGGACGGGAATGCATTTTGGTCGCGGACATATGTCAGCAGCCACTCAGCATATTTAAACGGAAGCAGGTAGAGGTTAAGAAAGACCCCGTAGGCGTGTCGGGCAAGGTCATCCCAAAGATGGTCCACTCCCCAATGGCCGTTATCCAGATATGCGCGGAAGTAGGAGGGCGAATCAAATTCCCAGCCTGCGTGAAGCGATTGAGCTTCAGCGATCATCAAAGCCAGGTTCGGGAGTTCATGGTCAAGCCGTTCAGCATCTTCGATCAGGCGGTCCCATGAAGTGAGCATTTCCAACAACAGCGAATGATAGATCGAAGAGGCTTGTGAAACACCTTTGCGCTGTTTTAGTTTTCGAAACATGGTGATATGGCGGTCGGCTTCGCTGAGTGTGGCAAGCCGAAACTCGCTGTCAGAACCGATCAGTTTTACCAGACCGATCTCGCGCAAATACAAACGCACCGGGTCTTCGGAAAGCTCGCTCGCAAGTTCATGCACAGGCAGGGTCAGGACATCTTCAGTATCATCGTCCTGTTGTATCAGCAAAGACTCATCAGGTTCAACGAGTTCATCCGAGGCGCCATCCAATGGGATGGCAATTTCCTCGTCAAGCGGGTCTAAAAAGAAACTCACCAAATGTTGAGACTGTTCAGCCTTCGGCTCGGAATCATTATTTTGCGAAATTTCATTCGATGTTTGTTTTGACTTATCGGTGGGTCTGACTATTTTCTCTTTTGCGGGCATCGGTTTCCCTTTCCCAATATGGTTCTTTGAATTGGCTCCCAAGTACAAAATTATCACGCCTGCCGCTTTAAAGACAATTTGCGTTTGGCCTGGTCCAGGCTATGGATCAATTTTGCAAGCTGTAAATTCTGTTCCTGATACATCTTAATATTTGCGCCTCCCTGTTGTTGATCCTCCTCTTGCAGAAAACGCAGCTGGTTATTATTGATCATTGCATTCGCGCGGCGCAGGTCAATAAAACGTGCCAATAGATCTTCAAGGATCTTATCTTCCACCGGCTCAAGTTTTTCTATTTGCGAAACCAATTCCTTTGAAAGATCGTTGATGGTTTCAGGCAGATGGCTCATGACATAGTGATGATGATCCTTCTGATCCTGCTCCACCGCCAGACGCACCACGCTGAACAACAACTGATGGTCAGTATACTCGAAGTCCTCAACCGCCAGAGTGCTCAAACCGAACTCCTGAAAATTTTTGTCAAGGCGGTATAGCAGATCGGGTCTGCGCAGCAAAACACCAAGGCAATATGATTCGATCTTTAAATTCGGATTGACCGCCACCACAGATTTATCAGCCTGCGAGGTTTGAGTCGTCCCGCGGGGCCTACGCCTCATAACCGGGACCTGAGACTGGGTGCTCATCAATGCGCGTTCATCCACCTTTAGCATTCGTGCCAGCGCCTGACGATATGTGTCGCGTTCCAAGGCATTGGGCAGGTCTTCAATTAACGGAAGTACCTGCGCGGCGATTTGATTCTTTACCTTGGCATCATTCAGGTTTTGACCGACTGCCAGAGAATCCATCACGTGCGTTACGATGGGTTTGGCACTCTCGATCAAGCGCTTCCATTCATCCTTATCACGCGCCACGATCTCATCGGGGTCAAGGTCATCGGGCATGGACGCCACACGCAGGTCGGCTTGCAGGCGTGCTTCATTGCGAAGCAATCCGCGCGCATCGAAACCCAATTCACCTTCGCGATCCATTGCCGAACGCGCCGCATCAAGTCCACGCAGAACAGCTTTTTGTCCTGCGGTATCCGGGTCGAGCGCCAGAACAATTCTGCGCGTTGATTTCTTGAGCAAGCGCAATTGATCTTCGGTCAAGGCCGTGCCCATCGGGGAGACAACATTCTCATATCCCGCCTGATGCAAGGCGATCACATCGAGATAGCCTTCCACGATCACGGCCTGGTCTGCGACTCGAATCGGCTTGCGGGCTCTGTCCAGACCATAGAGCAGATGTCCCTTTGTAAAGATCGGCGTTTCAGGTGAATTCAAGAATTTGGGAATATCATTCGGGTCAACAATGCGCGCGCCGAAACCAGCCATCCTCCCATTTTCATCGCGGATGGGAATCATAATGCGGTTGCGAAAGCGGTCAAAGGAGTGGGTGTCAGAGTGTCGGGACGCCGAAGTATCCGCATCACGAACAGATAACATGCCCGCGTCAATTAATTCCTGTTCGGAATATCCTTTAGGTAAAAATTGTTTCAGCAGATTATCGTAGCCATGCGGCGCGTATCCCAGACCAAAAGTTTCAATGGTCGCATCGGTTAATTTGCGCTTCTCGCGCAGATAAGTCAAAATCTCTTTGTTATTGAAAAGATGGGTTCTATAATAAATGATCACATCTTCAAGCAAAAGGCGCAATCGCTCATGCGCTTCCTTTACCTGCGGCGCTTCGCGCTGAAGCGACTCGACTTTCACACCCGCGCGGTCTGCCAGTTTTTGCAAAGCGTCTTTGAAATCCAACCCTTCACGCTTCATCACAAATTTGAAAATATCACCGCCCTCGTTGCATTGACCAAAACAGCGCCACGTCCCAGACTCGGGCCAGACCACGAACGCTGGCGTATGTTTGTTATCGTGGAATGGGCAGAAGCCAGTATAGTTCTTGCCCGCGTGGCGTAGTTTCACACCCGCCTCAGACACAAGGTCGACGATATCTATTTTGGCTTTGATCTCATCAATAGTGGACATGCGTCAGCATTATAGACTTGATTGAAAGGAATGGCAAACGAATCGGCCGTAATAAAAATATGGCCTTATTAAACAGAAAACGGGACAGTCATGGACTGTCCCGTAATGATGTGTTTGAGGTTAATTATGGAGCAATCTCAAGCGGAGCGGCGGGAACATCAGTCGCCAGAGGTTCAGTGGAAGTCGGTGTTGCCGTAGGCTCATCCGTTGGCGTGACTGTGGGTTCATCGGTCGGCATGAGCGTGGGTTCATCCGTTGGCGTGAGTGTGGGTTCATCGGTCGGCGTAAGTGTAGGCACATCTGTTGGCGTCGTTGTAGGCACCGGGGTGGCAGTAGGTTCGTCTGTGGCAGTAATGGTCGGCGGAAGTTCAGTTGCAGTACCAGTTGGGTTTGGTTTAAGTGTAAAAGTGGGCTGTGGAGTAAAAGTAGGATTTTGGGTATTGGTTATAAAGACTGGGACAACCGCCGCAACTGGGGCAGGCGGACTCTGCAAAGCTACATAAGACTCAACCAAGTCCGCGCCGGGCATACCTGCGTCATCCAATATTTCGTGATGCGTCTGCATGACTGGCGCTATAAAATCATGTGTCTCCACATTATCCTGTTGTTTCAATCTGCTTAATTCCTCAAAATAATCCAGCATGGCTTCGGCGCTTAGCTTGGGATCATCCGCAACGGCCACCCACTCATTTAATCGACGTTCAGAAAGGGTGATGTCCGCATTGATCGAGTCAATGGACAATGCGCGCCATATTTCCTCAGAGGCACGCTTCCAGGGATAAAAATTATCGCCCGGCAGAACAGTCTGTGCATGGACCGTCCCTGTGACAAGCAAGGTCGCCATCAGAACAGCAACAGTCGTCGTGATCCGCCAGAAAAACTGCGTCCATTGAGAACGACGCGGATTAAAATGCAAGTGCTGGGTTAAATGGACACGGGAATAGGATTTGAACGTAAGCGAAGGTTTAACACTGCGTCCAAGTTTCAGGTAACGGATTGTTCCAAGAAGAGGTTTGAGTTGCTCGGCATGTTGAGGATAACGCGCCAGGCATTCATCCACAGTTGCCGTGTCATTTGAAAGCGCAGTCAGGCATTCCTCCAGGATGTGTTGAAAGGATTTCATCTTAACTCCTTTTCATCCATGTGTTTCGTCACCTTCTGCAAGGCATACATCAACAAAATCTGAATGGCGCTGACTGGTTTTTCCATGATGCGCGCGACTTCGTTGGTGGATACACCGGAAATAAACTTTAATGTCAGGGCCTGTTGTTCTTCATCGTTTAAAAATCGAAGAGCATCTCGTACGGCCTGCAAATCAAACATATCCTTGACATTTTTATCAAAAACGCGGTCTTCAATCGACCATAAAAATCCATCAGAATTGGAAACGGTTTTGGGGTGGGTATAAAAATGCTCGATGATCTGATTGCTTGCGATCTTATACAGCCATATGATAAAAGGCGATCCATAGGGATGATACCGATCAAGCAACTGCCAGGCCTTGATGAACACCCGCGGAGTCAGGCTCTCAGCAAGCTCATCATCGATCACCCGAAAATACACATATCGGTAGACGCGGTCAACATATGCTTCATAAAGTTGAACGAAGGCATCAGCATTACCAGATTTAGCCTGACGTACCAAACGGCTTTCTTCCGGCAACACTTCCATTGGGCGGCTGGCATAACTTGAGTTGATCATAAGTCCAATATTATTGCAAATAATAAATCATTCGTTATGACTACAAACTTTGAACCATATTGCCTGAACACTAATCAAGAACTATAACCTCTATTTTACTCCGATTTATCGTATTTTCAAAATTGGACAGGGATGGTTTTAGGACTATCCCTGCCCAATTTTAAAATTCTCCTTCAGTTTACGCAGAAATTCAGCAGGCATTCTCCTGAACCAGGCAAAAGGATCACGTAAATTTAATTCTGTTTGCAGAGCAGTAGTTTAGTAATCCGAGGATGAATCTTTGGAATCGCAATCGTGAGAGAAATCCTGCGAAAAATTATCCTGTTGGAAGTAACGGGCTCGTCCATTTACACTTGCTTTTCCCGAGGTTTTAACATCCGCAGATATGGAGGAACTTTCCGCTTTTCTCAGCACGCTTTGAAGCCTGGCCTGGACATTAGGGGTTGATGCTGCAATGACGCCAAGGCTTATGAGCACAACAAATACAACTCGTGCAATTGACTTGTACATTTTTTCTCCTTTTGATCTAATTGC
Organism: Anaerolineales bacterium; assembly: GCA_013140605.1. Classification (GTDB taxonomy): domain Bacteria; phylum Chloroflexota; class Anaerolineae; order Anaerolineales; family Villigracilaceae; genus Villigracilis. Next base: position 262 of record JABFSL010000106.1, on the reverse strand, counting down.
CGCATTGAAATGGACTTCCAAATAATGATAAAAGCCCATGGGTGCCATGAGATTTGATTCGACTAAATTACCCCATAAAGACACTACAGATTAATTATACCCACTTTGTCCGATTTGGCAATAAAATTATTAATAGAGGGTGTGGTTGAAAGTTTCGGAAAAGTGAGTAAGATGAAGGGGAGAAAGGAAGGAGGCACGGATGGAAAAGAACAAGCAGGAAGAGGATAGAGGTTTGATCGAGGGGCTGAATAAATGGCGGGAA
>JABFSL010000123.1 GCA_013140605.1 Anaerolineales bacterium | reverse complement strand
AATTGAACGCTTATTACCTAAATCGATTCATGCTGTCACTGCCAAAGGTTTTGAAATCAAAGTTGCGCTTTTTGTGCTCGCTTGTAGCATCACTTTCCTTTGGTAGGTAGCAACTTGGGTTAATTATCAGTTTCGACAAAAATATTTTTAGCTCCCAATGTCTGGAGTCGATGCAATCCTTCAACGAGAGCAACCCGCCCCAAAGCATACTGACGAAAATCCTTATGACAGCCCAATGGTTCAACCTGCCCTTCGAGGGAGTTTTCATCAAACCAGCAAATGCAAAAGGCGACTAAACTCCCAGCGGGAGACTCGACCACAATATCCAATTCAGGTTTATAGGAGGGATGCTTAAGTGTCCGCTGTCTCCACTCCATCGTCATATTCTTACTTTCAAACACCGATTGATGGAGTTCAACATAATCCTTCACTTCCTTTTCCTCAGCCAATGAACGCACAATAAAACCTGTGGGAGGCTTGTATGTTTTAACAGTGTTTTCACTGGAACGCCGCAGCAGAACTTTTGACCACGATTCCTCTCCAATATTTGATTGGCATTTAAACCCTGCATTTTCCAAATCGTGAATACGTTCAACTTGTTCGGGAAAAACTGCCACATACCATGCGGGATGGCCATATGCAGTATTCACCGTCGCATGGGCACGGCAGTCAGCCCATGCCAGGATTTCTTGATGCAGATTCGAGCCGACAGCAGAATCATAAACATAATCAATCGTCCACCAGGGTGTTTGGAGTACAGCCCATGCGACAAGTTGCTGTTTATCGTCGAACCACAAACCGACATTATCAGGATCATCCAACGCCCAGGAACTCAGCCGATAAGCTAAATCTATTACATGAAGAGTATCCCCCGAAAGTTGTCGAGCCAAAGCGGACATTTGGTACTTATCTGACTCGTGTAAAAAAGAACGTTGAAACACTTCCATAGTGATGATCCTTTTATTTTCTCGGCGTCACCACTCCGCCGCTCACATCCCAGATCTCGGCCTGTTCAACAAACTCCGGCGTGAACAGACTCAAATCTGTCGTGGTAAATAGAACTTGTTCGCTTTTGCCAACATATTTCAGCAAGTCGGCGCGGCGGTTGATATCCAGTTCAGCCATCACTTCATCGAGCAATATCACCGGCCACTCACCGGTGCGTTCCTGCATCCATTCCACTTCGGCGAGTTTGAGCGCGAGCAGTGTTGTCCGCATCTGTCCGCGCGAACCGTAATCGCTGACATCTGCTCTGTTGATGATGAAGCGCAGATCGTCACGATGCGGACCGATGGTCGTCACGCCGCGTGAAATCTCTTCACTTCGCAAACTCTTCAATCGCGATAAAAATCCATCTTGAATTTCGCCCAGCTTCAAACCAGAACGGTCAATCGGCGTATCCAGTTTCAAGCCCAATTGCATCTCAGGCTTCGGGAGCGGATCATACGAAGGTTCATAGGCAAGACGAAGCACCTCGGTTCCGCGAGTCAGCTCGTGATGAATGCGCGAAGCGAAGCGTTCGATCTCCTGAACAGCCTGGATGCGATGCAAAATGATCTGCGCGCCGAGCCGTACCAGCGCTTCATCCCAGACTTGAAGCTGGTTCGCGTCTCCCGATCTTTCATACAACGCTTTGAGGAGTGCGTTGCGCTGTGTCAGCGCCTGATGATAATCACTTAAAAGCCGCGCATAAGTTGGGACAGTTTGCGCCAGCGCGAGGTTGAGATAGCGGCGGCGTTCGTCGGGTTCGCCCTCGATGATCTGCGACATCTGCGGCACGAAGATGACCGCGTTGAAATTGCCCATCACATCACTGGCTTGTTTCTTAACCCCGTTTTGCAGAATCTCCTTGCGCAGCCGTTGACCGTTGACTCCGCTTGGCTCAAGGATCAGGCGCGCTTCGATGCGCTGTTTTATCTTGCCGCGTTGATAATCTGCCGTGAGACGTGTCACCGCCAACGGATTCTTCGCTTCGTGAAAATTAACGATCTGCCGATCCACGTGCGTTTGCAAGGAGGTGAACGCCGCGAGAAAATAAATGGCTTCAAGCACGCTGGTTTTTCCCTGCGCGTTACTCCCTACAAGCAAAACGACCCGCCGTGGAAGTTCAATATCCAGGCGGGTGAGACTGCGAAAGTTGGTCAGCGATAAATGTTTTAAGTACATGTTGTAAGAGTCAAAAGTCGAAAGTCAAAGGTCTGTATGTAACCTTCAACTTTTGACCTTCGACAAATGTTTTAAAGCTCGTGCTCTTCCTCTTCCTGGAATTTCCACAAACGGGTGGCAAGGTCTGTGAACAATATGCCATTAAGATGATCAATCTCATGCTGGAAGATGCGCGCCATCCAGCCCTTCAATTTTAGCTTTTGCGGTTTGCCAAAACGATTCAAGCCTTTAACTTGTATGGCTTCGAATCGTTCCACTTCTCCCTGTATGCCGGGGATCGAAAGACAGCCTTCCACTCCCAATACCTTTTCCTCCGAAGTCTTTACGATCTCAGGGTTGATCATCACATAAAGTTTCTTGAGCTTCTCTGGTTTCTCTTCGTCGCCTTCATCATCATCGTCATCATCTTCCGAATATTCGACAACGATCAGTTGTTCTGAAATGTCCACCTGTGGCGCGGCCAATCCCACGCCCGGCGCGTCGCGCATCGTCTCGATCATGTCATCGATCAAGGTTTGCAGGTTTTTATCAAATTTTGTGATCGGTTTTGCCTTGCGTTTCAAAACAAGGTTGGGCAGGGTTACGATAGGTCTTAGCGCCATACTTAAGTTTCCTTTTTAGAAATTAATGGGAGATTGGTGAATTGATTCATGTTTATCCGTCTCCATTTCCGTTTCCATCACCATATCCTTGTTCGCCGATCACACCGTCTGGATCACCGGGGTTTATTGCGGAGGCATCCTGCGGCGTACTGAAGGTTGTATTGAATTCGGTCACGTTTTGATGATATGCCGCAAGCCAGGTTGCCATGCGTTCGCGTTCCACGCTGGCGTTATCGTCATTCTTCTTTGCGATGCGCGCCATACGGCGGCGGTTTATATCCGCTTGAACGCCGGCCGGGTCGAGCACATCTTCAAAGGCAAGTTTCGTACCGCCTACTGTAATGTAAACAGTGCCATAATTTAACAAATAACCTGTCAGACCGATGCGTTCATATTCGGTACTCAGAATATTTTCGATCTGTGCCGAGCGGCGTTCCTCTGACCCGAACGGAGTTTTATCAAGATCTATGATCTCCTCGGGCGTGACCTTGAAAATATCATTGCTCCAGTCAACATATTCCCACACCATCCAGCCGAAGATGAGGAGAATGGCAAATAAAAGGGAGACCACTATTGTATCCGGGCGGGGGATTCCGCCGTCGATCCGCTCGAAAACCGCGTTATTTTCCGTCCTCGCAAGATACCAGATTCGTATCCCTATTAAAGTAACCACGCCAAAAAAGAAGAACAATGGGCGCGCAGCCTGTTGTACAAGAACGAACCAATGTTTTCGGTATGTGACCGTTCCGCCATCCTCCACGCGCAGTTTGAACACATTGGAAAGCACGATGCGGAGCACGGATTTTTTTTGTACTTCCTTATCTTCCATAACAATCGGCGGCAGTTCATCCCCGGGCATGGGATGCACGGTTAACCCAAGTTTTGAGCGCAGGGCATTCTTCATCGCTATTTTTTGCGCCTGAGTGCCAATCACCTTGGTGCGTTCCCAATATTCACGAATCATGTCCGCGGCCTGAACGGGGTGATCCACATAATCGAAGCGGATACTGCCGACGAAGGTCCGCACCGATACGTTGCCATAATCAAGAATGCGGCCGATCGCGTCCGTTTCCACGTTGACCGCCAGGATCGTCGAAAGCGGAACTTCCTGACGGCTGTCATAAATCCCGATCACGCGCTCCACCCATACCACGCGTTGATTCGTCACAATATAATAATCATTGCTCCAGTCAACTGCCCGCCAGACTGCCCACAGAAGATCGGCGCATAGAACGATCCCGCCGACCGCGTATGGGGTTGTTGCGTTGGTGGACACAAATGCCCAAAGGAACAACAGGAACGGAATAAAGAGTACGAAAAATGGAGCCATCAATGTTTGATACAAACGGATCTTATGCCTGCGCGCAAGGAAGTAAATAACCTCCTTCGGCCCCAGCCATTTGAACATCAATGCGCGCGCCAGTTTGCGGCTCTTGATCGCCACCAAAAAGTTCGGCCTTAACTTTTCGTATTCAGTCAATAACTTCTCGAAATCATCCCGCGCAAGGAAGAGGATGGTTGAATCTTCCACCGTTGTGATCGTTGCGGAGCGGATGCGTTTTTCGAACAAGGCCTCTTCGCCGAAATAATCTCCAGCCGAAAGAAAAGCGAGAAAATCGGTCCCTTTTTGTGTTGGGCGGGTAACTTTTACTTTTCCCTTATAGATCAAATAAAATCCATCGGGCCTTTCACCGCGCTCGAAGATCACCGCATTTGGGGGCAGCGGGCGTTCTTCCAGCCTCGCCGCAATGCCCGCCAGTTGATCGTCTTTCAGGCCGCCGAAGAGATGGATTCTATTCAGGAAGACAACAAGGTCTTTGAGTTCAGTCACAGTTTACCGCTGGCTGCATAAATTACTAATTTATTTGAAGAAATTAAGAGTAATGATCATATTTCTTGTTTACTTATTTATGCGGCACTCTGTTATTCTATCAAATTTCACGCACAATCGTACAACCATACGCGGGAGATTCTGTCAGCGCTGGCAAATGCCCTTCGAGTAGCGACTCAACCGCCTCGTCCAGAAAGAAGCGGGTTGGGATTCGTTTGCGAAAGGTCATATCGTCCACCGCGCCGCGATACCGCAGAATTCCATCCCGATCAATGACATACACATGCGGAGTTGTTTGCGCTTCATATAAGTCTGCGACGAAACAATTCGCATCCAACATGACCGTTGGCAGGCGTCGGGCGTTAGCGGCATTTTTTAACGCCTCAACATTCTCGCTTCGATTCGCCGCGATGGACAGCATCACGACATCGTCGCGCCACTGCACAAACATGGACATGATGGCTTTGTCCGTCCGCTCGGAATGTGGGCAATCGCAAGACCAAAAATTGACGATGACAATTTTGCCGCGATAATCACTTAAACGTTGATGCCCGCCTTCAAGATCAGGCAATTCGAAATCGGGAGCGGGTTGGTTGATTTTCATTTGGCTTCTGGGGTGCGTCGCACCAGACGGGTAATATTTTCTGATTAACCGGCAGAATCAACTCGGTTGGATTCTGCTCATTAATTCTGGTGCGACGCACTCTCTGATCTCAATCCAAAATTCCAACGCCTGCGAGTTTTTCGATCACGCCCACAATTGCGGAATTATCCAATTCGCCCATGCCCATGTCTATCATTTGTTGATAGAGTTTTGTATTCTCAATTGTCCCTGAAATTGGAACACCATATTCCTTCGCCGTTTCCAAAACAATGTTCATATCTTTTAATTGCATATAGGATTTAAACCCAGGGTTACGATTGCCATCAAACAAGCGCGGAGGTTTGATATCGAGTGCCCAGCATTGCGCCGCGCCCGCTTTGATCGCATCCACCACTTTGCGCGGGTCAACGCCAGCCTTCTTCGAGAAGACGAGCAGTTCGCCCATCGCCACCATTTGCGCGGCGACCATGATCTGATTCGCGGCCTTCGCCACCTGACCCGCGCCTGCGTCGCCAACGAGTGTGATGGTCTTGCCCATTGCCTGTAAGATAGGCATGGCTTTTGCCAAGGCTTCCGCATCACCGCCAACCATGATGGTGAGTGTTCCATTCTTTGCGCCGATGTCACCGCCTGAGACGGGCGCATCCAGCGAGAATATTCCTTTTTCTTTTAATTTCTCTGCGATCATTCTTGCGGATGCAGGTTTGATGGTCGAGTTGTCAATCACGATCAAGCCTGCGCGCGCGCCTTCGATAATTCCATTTTCACCGAGCGCAACTTTTTCCACGTCTGGTGAATCGGGCAAATTGGTAAAGATAATATCCACTTGTGCCGCAACTTCCTTTGGAGAGTTCGCAGCGGTTGCGCCTTCGCTGACCAATTCATCCACTGCCGCGCGGGAACGGTTATGCACGACCACAGGAAAACCTGCTTTGAGAATATTGCGGGCGATTGATTTGCCCATTAATCCAAGACCGATATAACCAACTCTTAACATGAAGAGACTCCTTGATGGGGAATGATGA
>JABFSL010000079.1 GCA_013140605.1 Anaerolineales bacterium | reverse complement strand
CATATTCAGACCAGTTCTTGACACGGTATAATGTTTTTGGGCGTGGCGGTGTACTCTTTTGTTTAGGCATAAACCAAACTTACACAGTCACGCCCTTTTTGTCAAACCTTTTATGCACCAACGCCATACTCAACCGCAATACAGGCGAATCTTTTTCAGCACCAGCCCTTGTTGTTCACCTAATTCGTACTCATCATTTTTTTGAAGGTGTTGATAGTCCATATCGAGTTGATCCAGAAAAGGTTATTCGCACACTTGAAATACTCTAAATCAAAAAGCGGGCCAACAACGCGATTTAGGAGCTTTTTTCTGGCTTCGAGCCGCTTCGCGTCCTGCTCCCAAGTAGAGTCCGCGCCCGCCCCAGCGCCAGTCAACGCAAACCGTTGGCTGGCTGTCTTGCAAAACATGCTTCAAAAAGCAAATCCATTTTTTTGAAGCATGTTTTTTGCGAGTTGGCAAATGTCACGTTTTAATGGTGGAATCTTTCGTATGCTTGGCTCTCGTTTTCAACTGGCATCTTTATAAATAAGTTTTAGTCGCTATTTTTCTTATCACTTTTTGACAAAGCCACCTCTTGATATGTACTGGAGTATAAAACTATGCCACACACAATCATTCACAACTCAGAAGCGGATGTTATTGAAATTAAGATTCAAGGAGATTTAACTTTGAGTGTTGTCAAAGAAATCGTTTCCGAAGCAATACATGTTGCTAAAGAGCAGAATTGCTTTTTGATTCTTAACGACATGAGTGAAGCAACAATAAAGTTATCAACTTTTGAGATTTATGATGTGCCAAAAATAATGTCAGACATGGTAGCCTCGTCAGGGCTTAACATGTACAAATTGAAGCGGGCATTTGTTGCAGCAAAAGATTTGAAAGATTATAAATTCTTTGAAACTGTAACAGTCAATCGCGCACAACGCGCAAAGTTTTTTTTTGATATAGACGAAGCAAGGAAATGGCTATCTGGAAAATAACGCCACCCAACAAAGCATGCACAGACCCCACCCGTCCTTCGGACACCCTACCACTCGCTACACTTCGTGTACGATGTCCCCAAATGCGACATTTAAATCTGGGAAGGGATCAAAGTACACAGGTCGTATTTGGAGAGGGATTTGACTTTGAGATTTTTCTGCTCCCAAGCAGAGTCCATGCCCGCCCCAGCACCACGGCCCGCAGGGCTAGTCCGCGAACGCAAACCGTTAGTCCGCCCATCTAAACACTATTGTAATTGCCAGATTGCATGTTGAAAGGATTATGAGACAAATTATCGTCAAGTTAGGACATATTCAATCCGTCATAGCCATTACAGTTTTTAGTTGGCTCACTTCTGTTGCTGTTACGCTATTCGTTGTATATTGGTATGCTCGATTTGGCATAAACCTGAATATCGTTTCTCATTTAACCATAGCAACTCTCGTCCCCATACTCCTTGCGCCACCTATAAGTTGGTATATTATTGGCTTGCTCTTAAAAATAGATCAACTTGAAGTAGTGATGAGAAAGGCGGCAACTTTTGATTCGCTTACAGGGTTATTAAATAGAGGCGCATTTATGGAACAAGGAAATTACGCCTTTCACCTTGCTAAAAGAGAACGCTTCGGGTTTTCCGTTCTTATTGTGGATTTAGATCATTTTAAATCTATTAATGATGAATTTGAACATGCTAGTGGGGACAAGGTTTTGGAAACCTTTGGTAAAATTGTTGTTAAGATCGCACGAAAGAGCGACCTTGCTGGTCGTTTGGGAGGAGAAGAATTTGCTTTTCTCCTTCCTAATACATCCGCAAAGCAAGCATGGGACATTTCGGAGAGGTTGCATGAAGCAATCAAAAAAACAGCCATCGAACATGATGGTTCAGTGATTCGCTTTACAGTGAGCATTGGTATAGTAGCAATACCAAAAGACAGGGTAGAAAATATAGAAAAACCACTAAGTATGGCAGATAAAGCAATGTATCAAGCCAAGAAAAATGGCAGGAATCAGTCTGCAATTTACAAGAAGCGTTATAAAAAATTGGAAGCGGGCTAACAAAGCATGCACACACACTGGACGCTGGGGACTGCCGCCCATAGGGACGGCGTGCGGCACGCTTCGCGTCAAGCATTTCACGTACGCGTGGCTTCGAGTTTTTTCTGCTCCCAAACAGAGTCCACGCCCGCCCCAGTTGTCTGCTGGCGCAAAGCGTTAGGCACACAGAAGCAGAATCCATGTCAAGGCGAAGCTTCTTTTTGATCTACGCCACGGATACTCCTCTTGCATCCCCGCACACCCCGTACCATCATATGTAAATAAGGAAAGAGGTAACATGGAATTTAATACTTTTTATCAGAAACTTCAAAATAGCAAAATGTGATGTTCCGTGAATGCAAGTCGTTGGGCGTTTGATATACTATGTCAATGATCATCGAGTTTAAAGATAAAATTTTCTATTGGCGCGGTCCAGCCCCTTTTCTCTTCGTTGCCGTCCCGGAAGAGCCGAGTCGTGACTTGAAAGCGATCTCAGCCATGGTCACATATGGCTGGGGAGTAATTCCTGTCCACGTACGGATCGGCAAAACTGAATGGAAGACTTCCCTGTTCCCCAAAGAGGGCCGCTATCTTGTGCCCATAAAAATGAGCGTACAAAAATCGGAAAATCTTGAAGTGGGCGACAGTGTGACCATTCAACTTGAAGTTCGTTTATAAATTTGCAGTGTGTGCCGATTGTCATAGATGTAGAAAAAATGTAATCGTGAGACGTTGTCTTGACTCCCAGATCGAGGTGTATCAAGACACATGGAGGAGGAAAAATGGAAGTCAAAGTAACTGCGATGCCTGGATGCCTGATGCTGATTCTCGGTATATTCACCCTGGGCGTAGCGCCAATCGCAATCAAACTAAAGGAACGGGGCTGGCCCAAGTCACTGGACGAACAAGGGCTTGTAACCCGCGGGGGAAAACGTATTGAATGGAGTGAATTTACAAAATTCGAGAAGGTCATCACCCGCGTTCAGGGAACGACAACAGAACGGTATGATCTACATTCGCCCAAAGGTACCGTATCGGTAGTCGTCCATCGTTTGCAGGAAGGGACTCAGGTGTTGGAATATATCTGGCAACATTTGCCAGAATCTGCAAAAGGCGATCAAGAATAAGACGACCGAACCATCATCTCCTCCAGCCGCTTCTTCACCTCAGGCCACTCTGAATCCACAATACTGAAGAATACAGAATCGCGGTACCTACCGTCGGGTAGGATCATGTGATTGCGCAGAATCCCCTCCCGTTTCGCGCCGATGCGCTCGATCGCATTTTGTGAGCGCAGATTCCTCAAGTCAGTCTTCAACTGCACGCGGATGCATCCCAGTTTTTCAAACGCGTGAGTCAGCAATAGATATTTACATTCTGTGTTGACAGGCGTGCGTTGATATTCCGTCCCATAAAAGGTTCCGCCAATTTCAAGTCCGCGATCTTTTGGCATGATGTTCAAATAGCGGGTCGCGCCAGCCACCTTTCCAGACGCCAGATGAATGGCAACAAACGGCAGGTCGGTCCCCTTCCCGGCACGCGACAAAATATCCCTCACCCAGCCGCGCATATCATCCTCTGAATCCATGCGGCCATACAACATGAAATCCCAAAAATTTTGTCCCACGCCGATCTCGGCCAATCCTTTCACATGCGATTCGCTCATCGGCTCAAGACGGACATGCCTGCCCATCAACGTAATGGGTTTTACCCAGTCTGTCATTTTATTTTTATCCCTTCAACCATTCCTCTTCCTTCCTGTCCTGTGAAGGAAGATAAGGCATTGGCGGGCCGTCAATTCCCAAAAATTCAGAGAGCGCGGCGCGCATGGCGGTGCGGTCATCCCACAAATATTCAATCTTCCCAAAACACATGGATTGCTCATGGCCCTTCCCGCACGACAGGACAATATCCCCTTCCCTTGCAAGGCGGATGGCAAACCTGATGGCTTCGCCGCGATCCGCAACCCGCCAAAACGTCTCGCCTTCGCGTCCACCCTTTGACCTGGCGCCTGCCGCCATTTCCTCGAGGATTCTCTCCAGCGATTCAGTGCGCGGGTCTTCGGCCGTCAACACAGATAGATCTGCCAACTCGATGGATGTCTCTGCCATCATGCGGCGCTTCTCTTTATCCCGTAAACCTGCTGACCCAAAAACTGAGATGACTCTGCCCTTTTCCCTCACCCCTTCCCCTCTCCCTTTGGGAGAGGGGTTAGAGGTGAGGGCACGTCCCGCTTCCAATGTAACTTTTAATGCATTGGGTGTGTGCGCAAAATCAACAATGGCAATAAAGTTCTGTCCCAGGTCAATTTGTTCCATGCGTCCAGGGATGCCATCCAGTGAGGTTATGCCTTGCGCCGCAGTTTCAGGATCAATACCAAGGCCGTAGACTGTGGCAGTCAACGCGGCGAGGCAATTCGAGACGTTATATGACCCGACTAAACCGCTCTTAATGCCTACGCGAAAATCACTAGATAGAGCAGTGAACTTTATTCCCAAGGAACTATATTCAACATCCTCCGCACGCACATCGGCAAAGTCACCCAGACCATAATTTAATTTCTTTGTTTTGATAAATTCATTCAGAAACTCAAAAGAACGGTCATCGCGGTTGATGACTCCCAAACGCGAATTGCCTGGCGGTTTTTCTTTTGTTATTTCCAAGCTGGAAAATAATCTTGCTTTCGCAGCACGATAATTTTCATAAGTACCATGTTCGTCAAAATGTTCGTGTGTAATGTTCGTGACCACGCCAATGTCAAACTCGCACGCATCCACCCGATGCTGTGCCCAGCCGTGGGATGTGGTTTCAAGTACAACATGGGTTAAACCAGCTTCAACCATTTTTGCAAGATAATGCTGAACATCATGCGCGTCTGGTGTAGTGACGTGGAAACCCGTATCCAACACTTCGTTGCCAATCACCGCATTGACAGTTGAGATCATGCCAGCTTTGATACCCGCTGTAACCAGAATCTTGTGGATAATATTACTCGTGGTGGTTTTGCCATCCGTGCCGGTTACGCCGATCACTGTCAGCTTGCGGGCAGGCCAGTTGTAAAACGCAGCAGCCAGCCAGGTCAGGGCTTGACGCGGGTTTTCGAGTCGAATGTACGGGATGCTGAGTCCGCTCAGCTCCCTATCCCCTACAATCGCAACCGCTCCATTCTCAATTGCTTTTGGTATGTAATCATGCCTGTCAACAGAGCCGCCTCTCATGGCGACAAAAAGATCGCCGGGCTTCACTGCGCGGCTGTCAATGGCAATACCTGAAATCTCGACATCGGGAATATTTGCAGGGATGGGAAACGGAAAATCAATAAACAAGTTTTTCAATAACATTTATCTTTGCTCACTCCGTTCATTGTGTTAAAAAATAAAGGGCTTTGGTAATTTTACCAAAGCCCTTTAATATATACCATTAAATCAGGAGCGAACGACTTTTATATTGAATCGGTGGGATGATGTGGCGTGCCGCAGGTTTCGCCAAAGGACAACATACATTTCAACTCCGCGTGAAGTGGTGATGTCGCCCAGGTCGACGATCGATCTCCATCCAAACCAGTCATGGAGGATCTTGATCACCGTTGCCTTGGCATCCGCACTATTCCCGCTGACAAAAACACTGGTCATTTCCGCCAATTTATTGGGATCGACCATAACGTCGGAATTCATTGTGTTAAGAGTCTTTACAACATGCGTATTCGGGAAGGCGCGCTGGATCTGTTCACCAAGAGAATCGGTATTGCATACTGTGAGTGTCCAAATCTCGTTTGTATAATCAAGCGGGTTTGACGTGTCGATCAGGATCTTGCCTTTCATATTTTCCGCACCAGCCTGCTGCAAAGCATCCAGCGAAGACGCGCCATAGGTGCAGTTGAAAATAATATCGGCGAAGGCGGCCGCATCGGCAAAACTGCCAAAGGTTGCCTTTTGACCCTCCTGCCTGGCCCAGATCACCGCTTTTGGATTCGCTCCATCACGCGACCCCATCATCACGTTATGTCCCAGTTGCACCAATTTGGAACCCAGGGTTTGACCGACCACTCCACTACCTAATATGCCGATATTCATATGAACTCCTTTTACCGCTTGTTGGTTAATTTACTAAACTTTTATCGAAAATTAAAAGAAAATATTAATTTTTTAGTCTAGCGCTCTATGCGGCACTCTGTAGCACAACGATTTTTGCATTGCAAAATTTTAGTTCATTATCGAACAGTTGATCATATACAGCGGGTAATTATTATGTTTGATTTTACTAGTTTTACTGGATTTACTCAACAGCAGCTTCTGAAGCCTGCCTGGTCATTTTTGTCTTAAGCCACTTGAGACGGAATATTTCCTCACGCTCCCGCTCTTCAAGCGAACTGATAATGAATATTACAGTCTGTTCATACTCTGGAATAAAAATATGCTGAAGCGCATTGACACGCCGCTGAGTCTTGCGTAATTCACCTGCCAGACGCCAGACGGTTGTCACCAGCATGGATAACTGCGGAGTCTTGATGAGGACTTCCCTAAAGGCCGAGGCGGCTTCATCCAGAGCGGCATTTGTGCCACCCAAACTATAGAGCATCTCTGGAGGTTCGCCGCTGGCTTCGATCACAGGAATCGCAACGCCCATGATGCCGCGCAACTTGAGATGAATGTCCACGGTCTTGTTTGCGGCGAGAGCGGCCCATTCCACATGGTCACTGCCCAATGTAAGGCGGGCCTTTTCCAAGGCACGATAAGCCGTTTCCAAGAGTTTCCACACTTCTTTTTGAATAACATCCGCTTCATGCGCCACGCGGACCAGTTCAGTGGTCAGCACTTCCCGCTTGCGATCCAAAATCTCATAGCCCTCGCGCGCGAAACGCAAGTCCTTCTTAATACGGATCAGGTTGGTGCGAGTGGGCGCAACATTAATGGTCGGCATCGTCGCCTTTGTAATAATTTTTTAGTTCATCCAAACTGACGCGGGTCAGTTCATCTTTCGGCAGCATGGATAACAAACGCCAGCCAATGGACAGGGTCTGTTCGATGGTGCGATTCTCTGTCAGCGATTGGTTAACAAATTCCTTTTCAAAGGCGCGGCCAAACTTTAAGTATTTCTGGTCCACCTCACCGAGTTCTTCCTCGCCGATAACGGATGCCAAAGAGCGGACATCCTGCATATGAGCATATGCCGCATAAAGCTGTGCGCCCCAACGAGGATGATCGCCACGAGTCCGTCCCTGACCAATGCCATCCTTCATCAAACGCGAAAGGCTGGGCAGTACTGCAATTGGCGGATAAATTCCAGAATGATCTAATTCGCGGCCAAGCGTGATCTGGCCTTCGGTAATATAGCCAGTTAAATCTGGGACTGGATGAGTAATGTCATCACTGGGCATGGTCAGGATCGGAATCTGCGTAATGGAGCCTTCACTGGTGCGGATGCGTCCAGTGCGTTCATACATGGAAGCAAGGTCACTATACAAATAACCAGGATAACCTTTTCGACTCGGAACCTCACCGCGAATATTTGAGATCTGCCGAAGCGCTTCGCAGTAGTTGGTCATATCGGTCAGGATGACCAAGACATGCATTCCGCGCTCATAAGCAAGATACTCGGCCAGAGTCAGCGCCGCACGCGGAGTGACCAAACGCTCAACGGGCGGGTCATCTGCCAGATTAAGGAACATCGCGACGCGAGTCAGAGCGCCGCTGTCGGTAAATGAACGGCGGAAGAAATTCGCCACATCATGCTTGACGCCCATCGCAGCAAACACTATCGCGAATTGTTCCACTTGCCCGGAAGCTGGCGCGTCTGTAGCCGCTCCCAAAGTTGCCTGGCGGACGATCTGAGCGGCAAGCTGGTCGTGAGGCATTCCCGCGCCGGAGAAGATCGGAAGTTTTTGTCCGCGCAGGAGTGTGTTCAATCCATCAATGGCAGATATGCCCGTTTGGATATAGTCACGCGGATAGATACGCGCTGTCGGGTTGATCGGCTGGCCGTTGACATCGGCATAGTGATCTGTCAATGGCTGAGGCCCGCCATCCAGCGGATTACCCAAGCCGTCAAAGACACGGCCAAGCATTTCCTCAGCGACTGGGATGCGTAATGTATCGCCTAGAAAACGGACACGCGTTCCATCAATGGAAAGACCCGTGGAACCAGCAAATATCTGCACCACGCAGGTCTTCTCACCCACTTCCAGCACACGCCCGCGGCGCAGGTTGCCCTGTCCATCGCGAATCTCCACCACCTCGTCATAGCTAACATTCGACGCGCCTTCGACGATCATAATCGGGCCGGTAATTCGGCTTACACCAACGACTTCCTGTCCGCTTTGTACAATTACGTCGCTCATCGGTACTCCGCATCCAATTGACTCATTTGCTCGTCAATTTGTTTTTGAATGTCTTCCATCTTTTCAAGTTCTTCATTTGGCACAAGGCCCTTCATACGAATTAATGTATCCACAACCGGCAAGTTATGAATTAAAGAAATTGGCGCGCCATGTTTGACGATCCGCAAGCCGCGTTCGTGGAAATGCAGGATAAGTTCCAACATGCGGATCTGCTTCTGAATTGTAGAGTATGCATCCACTTTATCCATGGCATTCTGCTGCAAAAATCCTTCACGAAGCAGGCGTGACGTTTCCAAG
The DNA here is from genome assembly GCA_013140605.1 of Anaerolineales bacterium. GTDB lineage: Bacteria > Chloroflexota > Anaerolineae > Anaerolineales > Villigracilaceae > Villigracilis. The sequence goes on along the minus strand of JABFSL010000079.1, from coordinate 19,080 downwards.
ACCAAACGCTCTTCATCAGGCAGCGCATCCGGCCCAACCAGTTTCACGATCTGCGAAAGGCGGCTCTCTTCGCTAAGAAGTTCCATGGCGTGATTACGCATCTTCAGCCAATCCTTGCCAACTTTCTCCTGCCACCATTCCGCTACATCATCCAAATATTCGCTGTAACTATCCAACCAGTTGATGGATGGGAAGTGACGCGCGGAGGATAACGATTTATCCAGCGCCCAGAAGCAGCGGATAAAACGCTTCGTGTGCTGAGTCACAGGCTCGGAGAAGTCACCACCGGGCGGAGATACCGCGCCGACGATGGTTACTGACCCAATGTGGTCATTCATCGTTTCGACATAACCAGCACGTTCATAAAATTCCGCCAGCCGTCCAGCTAGATACGCGGGATAGCCTTCTTCCGCAGGCATTTCTTCGAGGCGGCCTGAAACTTCACGCAGCGCTTCCGCCCAGCGGGAAGTTGAATCAGCCATCAAGGCCACGTGATAACCCATATCACGATAATATTCAGCGATGGTAATGCCTGTATAAATACTTGCTTCGCGCGCTGCAACCGGCATGTTGGATGTATTCGCGATCAGCACAGTGCGTTCCATCAACGGACGTCCACTGCGCGGATCAACCAGATGCGGAAACTCCTGCAGCACTTCGGTCATTTCGTTGCCGCGTTCGCCGCAACCAATATAAACAATGACTTGCGCATCAGCCCATTTCGCAATGCTATGCTGGGTTACTGTTTTTCCCGAACCGAACGGACCAGGAATACCCGCCGCGCCGCCTTTCGAAACAGGGAAGAAAGTGTCCAAGACACGCTGACCAGTGATCAGCGGAGTGGTGCCGCGCAGACGATTCAAATAAGGACGAGGTTTGCGGACAGGCCAACGTTGAAGCATGGTCAACACTTTTTCCTGATTACCAACTTTGAGCTTGGCAATCGGCTCCTCGATGGTGTATTCACCAGATGGGGCGACCCAGCTCAAAGTCCCGAAGAGATCCGCAGGGACCATGATGCGATGCTCAAAAGTTTCCGTTTCCATCACAGTCCCGATGATGGCACTGCGCGAAACAACATCGCCCACTTTTGCGGTCGGTGTAAACTTCCAGCGATCCTTTCGATAAAGCGGATCGAGCCGCATACCGCGCCCGATAAACGAACCCGATTCAATTTCGATCAAGGGCAATGGGCGCTGAACTCCATCGAAAATACTTTTCAACAAACCGGGGCCAAGCTCAACCGAAAGAGGCAGCCCCGTGCCATACATGGGCGCGCCGGGTTTCATGCCCGATGTTTCTTCATAAACCTGCACGGTGATGATGTCGCCATTCAAGCCGATCACTTCACCGACGAGGCGTTCCTCACCCACTTCCACCAACTCAAGCATGCCCACATACCGCGAGCCGCGCGCACGGACAACCGGCCCGCTGATCCATGTTACTGTGCCGATCTGTTCGCTCATAGTTTTTCTCCCATAAGCACGTGATATACCGATGAGCGAAGCGCGCTTTGCAATCGGCTCAAACGAGTTTCCAGAGTGTTGTCGTAGTGCAGGCGTCCATTGTCCGCGTCCACAACAATGCCCGTTCCTTCATCGAGCGATTTTCCGATTGACAGTTTGGTGCCCGATTCTTTGGATATGGAAGTGAGCGCGCGGCCTTTCAAAATTTTTTGAGTTGCCGCATCAGCCCGAACCTCAGCCTGATCGACTTTCAATTGAGTGACAGCTTCCCGCAACAGTTCAACCATGATCTTGTCGTAATCAGGCCGTTTTTGCAAACTCGACAATCTTTCCTTTGCGGCAGTAAAAACTTTATCCAATAATTTTTCGCGATGCTCCAACTGCAAAGTCCGCGCCTTCATTTGAGCCGTGGCAACGACCTGACTGCGGAGGCGGTCGGCTTCCTGCCTGGCGCGATCCATGATTTCCTTGCGCTCAGACTCCGCATGTTGCTGGGCTTGCTGCCGAATCGCATCAGCCTTCTCTTTGGCATCCGCTTGAATTTGCTCGGCATCCGTTTGCGCTTCAAATAAGATGGCCCGGGAAAGCAATTCGATATTCTCTTCTTCAGGTTTCATAATTAAATCACCAATCCTTTTCTTCTTCGCTCAACCGCTTTGCGATATGCGAAGCAGGAAAGATTATTTACAACTTGATCCCTATGGCCCGAAGCACAACCTCGCTAAGGGATGGCTGGTCCGGTGACACACCGGCAGGTGATGGTATCTCCACAACAAGCGGGATCGTGCTATGGAGTTTGAGATCTTCGACTCTGGCCTGGAGCATTCCGGCAATATCCTGAGTCACCAGAATGATACCGATCTCTTTGGAGGCAAGTGCCACGTCCAAAGCGCGATCTGCTTCCTCAGCCGTTGTCACCGCCTGACCATTAACTCCAGCAAGCGAGAACCCCAAGACTGCTTCCGGATGACCAATTACCAAGACTTTCATTCAATTCCTACGGCAAAACGAGGAAGGAAATGATCAGGCCGTAAATGGCAATACCTTCAGAGAGACCAACGAAGATCAAGGCGCGTCCGAAGGATTCGGGCTTTTCAGCGGTTGCACCCACGGCAGCAGCACCAGAACCACCCACTGCAATACCCGCACCTATACACGCCAATCCTGTGGAAAGGGCGGCGGCGAGGGATGCGTACTGGTCAACATTACCCGCTTCCTGGGCCGAACCAGCAGCCAATACTGATGAAGGAGAAGCGAACCAAACGACAGCAAGCCCAGCCGCCATCATGCCGACCAAAAAATTAAAAGCATTGAACCCAGTCACCAAGCGGGAGAGTGCCTGTGATGGACTGGTCTTCCCATTCTGAACCAGATACAGAACAGCGGGAATCACCGGGAGCAAACCAACTAAAACAGCGAAAACCACAAACATTGTATATCTCCTTGTAGTAGAATTTTTTAATTTCGACTTGCAAAATTCAGGTTGAATTCAAATCACTTAAAAATGCGGCTACCCTTCCTCGGTCGAAGGAGTTAAGGTCAATGGTTCGAAGCGCATACCTCCGCCGTGGAAAAACTTACCCAAGATCTCATAGTAATGCAAACGCATCGTCTGAATACCAACGATCAAACCTTCAAAACCGATAATGAAAATATTACCGATCAAAATCGTAATCCAAAAACCGAGGTCAGGTTTTTCACCAGCCAGAGAGAAAATGGCAAGACTCAAACCGCCATGCGCCACTGCAAATGCTCCCACACGGACGAACGACAACGTATTGCTGAGCATGCTAATGACAGTTTCAAAAATATCCATGAACGATTGGACGAGAAACATCGCAATTCCGCCAACGCCAGTTCCTTCAATCAACGGACGGTGCCCTTCCACAACATTTCTAAAAAAGCCGGAGAACATAACCAACAGCGCAAAGATTCCAGCCAAAGCAGGGAACGGAAGCGGAAGCGAGTTAATTGCAACAGCCACCTTCGGAGCGATGGCTGTATCACCGAGGAACTCACCAAGCAAGGCAAGGAAGGAAAGGTAGAAAGCGAAAGCAACCACACCAGAATGCCCAAAGAGCAGATGCGCCCAATCTCTGGAGCGGATATTGTTGAACATACTGAGAAGGAAGCCCAGGATCAGAATGACGATGCCGGTATCAATCGCAATGCTGAGGATGCCAAGAATGTTTTCCAGCGGGCTAAACCATGTCGGCTCAAAATGGAAATGAAGGTACTCTTCGATCAAATGGCCTTCAAAGCCAAAGATGCTACCGTATAAATACCCAAAGAAAGCCGCGGATGCGCCACAGTAGGCAATCAACAATCCAAGGCCCTGCATACCCTTCATAATGATTTTGTTATCGATCAAAATTCCCAGAATGAGCAAAACCAATCCCTGACCGAGATCACCAAACATCGCGCCAAACAGGAATGGGAAAGTGAACGCCATGAGAAGAGTTGGATCAAGTTCGCCGTAGCTCGGATGTCCATATTGACCGACTAACATTTGAATTGGGCGAAGCCATCTGTTTGTTACCAATGCGACCGGCACGTTGGGCTGATGACCAGAACGGCTTGTCGGCGTCGTTTCAATTAAAATCTCTTTAGAGGCTTGCTTTAGCCTTTGTGTCAGGGACTCCATATCAGCCAATGTCACCCAGCCAGTCACAACGTATGTGTGACGAAGTTGACCATACCGTACAATGGCATCGGATAAGACGCGGCTGGTGTGCGCCTGCCATAACAGGTTGCGCAATTCCTGCTTACGCGATTCGGCAAATTTCGCAAGTATTACTTTAAGCTCGGAAATTTTCTGCTGTGTCTCTTCAATTGTTTTGCGGAGGGATTCGATGATTTTCGCGGGAGTGCCACTGTATCCATCAGGCAGGCTCAAGGGATCCAAATAGGCGCTGCGAGCGGCGCGTTCCAAAACGTCAGAGTTGGCCTTTGTTCCAGCCAGCCAGACAACAGGCTTGGCCAAGTCTGAGCGCAGAGTCAGAAAAACATTGGGGACTCGAGCCAGACTGGTCTGCAATCGATCCACATTCGCAGCGGGTATAACTCCGATCAATGAGTATAAATAACGGGAATTGCGGAGTGAACTAATATCCAGGTTGATGTCGGCAACAGGCTCCAACTGATGGAGTGTGCTCTCAAGCTGTTCGAGGTGTTTGCGTTCACTTGTAAGGTGATCGCTGGATTGCTTGACATCCTCCTCGATCTGTTCCACCAGCGGACGCATCTTTTCAAGATCAACCATCGCATCAAAATCAGCTAAAGGCGGCTGGCCTTCGTCAATCCCCAAAGCCTGCAGCACAGTCTGGAGCCGTCGTTCCAGCATGGAATAAGCCGCAGCTTGTTCCTGCCAGGTGCTGGCAGAGCCGGTTGCCACTCCCGCATAATTATTGCTGTCAGTCTGGTGAAAAACACCATAACCGCTTAATACCCGTGTTACCGCCAAAAGATCCTTGGAAGGAACAATCAATTCGATCTCGGTCATTGCTTTCGGAAAAAACATGGTTTCTCCAGTCTATAAAAACAAGATGGCTTATTGTTACCTTCTCAACGAATTGCCGCACCGATAAATCAGGTCAGGCTGCGACCGATCTTATTAAATAAGGCCGAAATTCTTCATCCGACATTTGCGAAGACTTGGCTTCAATCAACACGGTCAAATCCTGGATTTCAAGATCACCTAAAACCAGGAAGGCCAGAGGCAGTCCAATATGAAATGGATTACCGGTAAAAGCTGCCAGGCATTGCTTCATAACATGCCGCTTTAATTGTTGTTCGAGTTGAGGCAGGCCGCTGCGCGGTTCTTCGAGAAGCATGTTGACATCGGGTATGCCGGGATAAACCCGGCCTACAACAGCCGCAAGATCGGCGCCAGCGGCAATCGCGCGGACATCCGCATCCCGGACATGATAACCAAAAGGAAGGGTGTAGTTGATCAATTCTTCTTCTGAAAGCTGGTGATAAACCCGATAACGAATAACCCACATGAGGTTATTCATGTCCATCAAAGACCCCACAATACGTAATGCCTGATCTCGATCCTGCCCCTGCAGTTTTTTTGCTTCCTGCCACAATTGCCGCCAGTAATATAGGTCCAGAGCTACTTCAAGCGGAAAAAGGCTTTGTTCGGCACTGTAACGCTTCATCGCAAAGGACAGCGTTTCATAATACATTGTGCCTTGCAATAATTCGACGGCAGCGGATACATTCCCTGCCTCCACCATGGCCTGCGCCGGCAAGACGGTCATTGTTCCCATGGGAAAGAGAACGTTGTGTACCCGCTCCCAGGATGGATCGGTCACAATGCCGCGCAAGACAGCTTTCAAGTTTTGCACTTCGAAATATCGATAAAGTTGTTTGATGATCGGGCGGGCATGTTCAGGCGACATATGGATGACACTATAATAAAAATCAGCCAAACGTCCCTTTATTTTAGAATCCACCCTTCCTGGTGTCAATTCCTTGTCTTTCAAATCTTCTAGATAAGGAGCGTACACCGTATTTTTGAGCTGACCGATAAGAGACGAAAAATCCGGCGAATCGCTCAACTTTGCCAAATCTTGAGGACTCAGCAGAGACGAGTACATAGCCCGCACCCGCGCACTAATAGCTGCATACCCGGAAACGCCGCTAGCAGCCATGGGCTACTCGCTGCCAATTACACGATCTAATATATAGTTAACCGCGCGGTCAAAATTACTCATTGCCAGCGTCTCGACCTGACGATTTTTCCTCTCCGCCTCTGACAGAATCCGGTCGGTTTCTTCCTTCGCCTGGGCACTGGCGATTAGCTTGCGAGCTTCCTCCTGTGCCTCAGCCCGGGCTTTTTCCAGGATTTCGCGGGATTCAAGATCTGCCGAAATCGGCAGTTGCTGGGCATCACGCAAAGCCACTTCATGCATCTCTTGCGCTTTCTTTTCTATATCAAGAACTTGTTGGATACGATTCTCGTTCATACGATTTTCGCCTCACCATAAATTTTGTTCCCAATAATTTGCTATTCTTTAATTACAATTGTAAAGGAGATTTATCAGATAAACAAGGTTAGAATACATCCTTATAAAAAATAGCACAATCCATTAACTTTTATTGAAGAGATAACAGAACAGGCGAGTAAATAAAAAAAGAGAGTTTTGGCATTCAGCCAAAACTCTCTTTTGCAATCTTATCTGTATTGACTTACTTTAAACTCTGGCGAAGGCCATCGAGTTTGCCAGCGACGGAACCATCGAGAACCTTGTCACCGACTTTGATCACCACACCGCCGAGAATGGAAGGGTCCACGCGGAAGGTTACGGCTTGCGCGCCAACCTTTGAGAGAATGTCTTTCTTTGCGGATTCCTGCTCGCTACTGCTGAGCGGGAGAGCGCTGGTCACTTCAGCGGATTCGCCTTTGAAGTCAGCACCTTCGAGTACTACAACTTTGCCAGCCTTCACGCCCGAGAAGAATTCATCAATAAGGGCATGCTGTTTCTTTTCATCGAGCGCTTCACCAACGAGCTTATTGGCGGCAGCGATGGAAAGCGCTGCAACCTGACCACGCAAATCGCCAAGAATACGATTGCGTTCGAGTTCGGCTTCAGCCATGGCGGCTTCGCGCGCCTTCGCAGCTTCAGCTTCGGCGGCGGCTTTCACATCCTTGCCAGCGGAGGCGGCACGCTCAGTCGCTTCACGAACAACTTTGCCGGCTTCCGCCTGTGCTTCAGCGAGGACTCTGGCTGCTTCTTTTTCAGCATTCGCACGGGCTTCAGAGGCGACGCGTGCGTCTTCCAAACCCTGAGCGATCTTTTGTTTACGGGACTCCATCATGTCCAACATGGGCTTGTAAACCCAGGAATTCAATGTGAGGAACACGATGATGAACGCGATGATCTGTACAATAAGCAGACCGAAATTAATACCAAGAGCTTCCATGTTTCTTTGCTCCTATGAACTACACGACTTTGAAGAGCATGAGGAACGCGATAACCAAGCAATAAATAGCAATAGCCTCAGAGAACGCGATGCCCAAGATCATATTGGTCAACAAGTTACCATAGGTATCCGGATTGCGAGCCATGCCCGTAAGAGCACCCTGCACGCTCAAACCGATACCGATACCAGCGCCTGCGGCGCCGATCATTGCCAAACCTGCGCCAACGTAGCGCATTGCATCTAAGATATTTCCTTCCATGTTTCAATTCTCCTTAAGAATTAGTAGATTAATTAGATTTCGTGAGCAGCTTCTGTATGAGCTTCTTCGTGATCTTCGCCGCCGTGACCCTGAGTGGCTTGCGCCATAAAGACCATGGTCAACATACCGAACACGAAAGCTTGAATGACGCCTACAAACAATTCGAACATCATGATCATCGCGGGTAGGATCGAAATCTTACCGAGCAAGCCAGCCACGATGGCGACCAACACGATACCCGCGAACATATTACCGAAAAGACGGAAGGCAAATGAGAGGATCTTTGAGACTTCTGAGATCAACTCAAGCAAACCGACCAAAAAGTCCATTGCGCCGAAGAAGGGTACTTTGAACATGCGGCGGGTGTTGAAGAACTTGCTCAAATAGCCAATTCCCTGTGCGCGGAAGCCAATCACCTGGATCATGATTACTGAGATCAAAGCCAGTGATACAGTGAAATTCAAATCCACTGAAATGCCGCGGAAGAACGGGGCGAGAACATATTCCTTACTAAGTTCGGGATTATAAAGATGCCAACCATGAAGTTCACTTGCTGCATGTTCGCCACCATGAGGGTGCAATACACCAATAGACTCAAAACCAGGAATCAGCTTGAGCAGATTCGCAAACAGCACGTAAATCATAATGGTTGCAAACCAGGGGAAGATCATTTTGGCATACTTGCCAGCAGAACCTTCGGTCAGGTTATAAAGCATCTCGAGAATGGCTTCCATCACATTCCCAATGCCGCGAGGCACAAGGTCTGTGTTCTGGCTATTCTTCAAAGAGCGGTTGGTAAAGAACGCAATCACAATCAGCAGGATCAAGGTCACCGCCAATGTGGGTAGCGTGTTCACCAGATAAAATGGGCCGGCAAATCCGAGGAAATTCTCGGAAATCGGCTCCAAAATCAATTTTTCGGCGGCCACTGTGATCTCAGGTTGAACGGGCACAAAAATACCGCCCAAAATAAAACCTGCGATCATCAACACCAGCACGACCCATCGGCGCCAGGGCCTTCGTTTCTCTTGTTCCAAAGTCCGCCTCCTAAACTGTTTTTTCTTTCTCTTCGGTTTCGTATTTTTCCTTGAGCCGCGCCAGCGATTTCCGCGAGACATACAGCATCAGGAACACCGAGAGAGGGATTCCAGCAAACAACAACACCAGAGTAAAAACTGGTTTCGTTCCAAAAGTATTATCCAGCCACAAGCCGCCAAAAACGGAAGCAAGAATGACCGCAAGGGTCAAACAACCCACCTGTCCGATCACGACGATCAGCAGAGTGCTTATCATACTATTACGGCGGTTTTGCTCGGATTGTGCCATGTCGCACGATTATAACTGACAGGTCAAGATGATGTCAAACAGAAATCAAAAACTAGTTTGGATGTCTGCCCAAATGGATTTCTCCATGTGCAAACTGATCCTGCCATCCAAATGTCAAGTCCCTTTTCAACGCTTCTCTTCTGGACCTGGGCTTGATTCTGCCTTCGAAATTATTTTCTATGCTTTGGCAACCATGTCACCCCTTCGGGGTTATCTGCCGCCAATTTTTCAAGCTACAATCATTTCATCCCTTCGGGATTGTTGGAATAACCTAGGAGGGATGAAATATATTAGAACAAGTTCAACGCCGCGGCATCAGACCAACTGAACCACGGAGCAAACACCGTACCAACCAAAATTACGCCAATCACCAAGACTGCCAGCGCAATCGCGTATGGACGGGTCAACGGGACCGGGTGATTCTCCTCATCCTCGTTCGGCATGCGATAAAGATAAACAAACTTCATCGCATTGAGGTAGTAGTACACGCCGATAATAGAGTTAAGGATACCGACGATCACAAGCCATGTGTAATTCGCCTGTACACCTGCTGCAAAAACAAAAATCTTCGCCACGAAACCGCCGAAAGGCGGCATCCCCGCAAGCGAGAGGAAAGCCGCAAGCATCATCAATGCCAGCCAGGGATTACGGCGGCTCATGCCTGCATAATCAGTGATTTCTTCGAGTCCAGTCACACGGCTGAAGGCCATGACCACACCGAAGGCTAAAAGATTGGTAGCGATATAGGCTGCAAGATAGAAAACCACGCTTGCCGCGCCTAATTGACTGAACGCAACGACTCCGATCAACGCATAACCCGCATGGGCAATGGATGAATACGCAAGCAAACGCTTGATATTGGTCTGCGAAAGCGCGAGCAGGTTGCCTACTGTCATCGTGACCGCAGCAAGAACCGCAAGGACTAAGGTCCATGAGGGGGCGTAATCGGGGAAAGCCACGAAGAAAAAGCGGACAATGACCGCGAAGCCCGCAGCTTTTGAAGCTGTAGAAAGGAAACCTGCCACAGGAGTCGGTGAACCTTGATACACATCAGGCGCCCAAAATTGGAAAGGAACGATGGCGATCTTGAAGCCAATTCCAATAAGCACGAGGGCAACGACGCTGAATGCGAGCAGAACAGAAATCCCGCCACTGGCAAACAATTGTGAGAGTTGATAAATATTGGTTGTGCCAGCAAAGCCGAAGATCAAGCTAAAGCCGTAGAGCATGATGGTGGATGCCAGCGTGCCGAAGAGCAAATACTTGAAGCCAGCTTCGGTGGAGCGGTCATCAGCCAGCAAAAAGCCTGCGAGGATATACAACGGAATGGAGGCGGTTTCAATCGCGAGGTAGAGCATGATCAGGTCAGCAGAAACAGCCATCAGGTTCATGCCGAGAAGCGAGGCTAAGAGCATAACATAAGCCTCGCCGCGCTGACCAGCCTTCTCGTGATCCATCAAAAGAAGAGCGGTCACAGCAGCGGCAAAAATGAATAGAATCTTGAAGAAGAATCCCAGCCAGTCAAAGCGGATCATTCCGCCGAAGACAGAGGTTGGCTCGCCAGGTTGGCCAAAGAGCAGGCTGATAATGAGGATCAGGAATAATCCGCCTGAAGTGAGCCAGCCAGCGTTACGGCGCTGATCTTCCTTCCAGAACGGCTCAACGCAAAGCAGGATCACCGCAAGGATCAGGATCAAAATCTCAGGGAGAATGGAAGCGAACAATACGGGAGTAAACATTTATGCACCTCCCAACAAGCGCAGGATGTTCTCAACGCCTCTTTCCACCATGGGAACCATAACGGAGGGGAAGATACCGATAATAATCATGCAGAAGCATAAGGTGGCAATTGCAACCTTGTCCAGCACGGTCACATCGCCGATATGATGCTCTTGAAGATTTTCAGGCATTGGGCTAAAGAACACTTTGCGAATATTTATCATGATATAGGCCGCAGTGATGATGATGGAAATACTTGCGATAACAGCCACGAACCATTGCCTGCCCCACACCCCCATGAAGATCGGGAACTCTGCAACAAAGCCAGAGAAACCAGGCATACCCATTGACACGAGGCCGCCGATAATAAAACCGATGGTAGCAAATGGCATCACTTTTGCGATGCCTCCAAGTTCGGGAATCTGACGCGTGTGCGAGCGGTCGTAGATCATGCCGGTAATGGCAAAGAAGAGAGCTGTCATCACACCGTGGGAGAACATCTGCACACCCGCGCCGACCAGACCATTGTGGTTGAGCGTGGAAACGCCAAGCATGACAAGTCCCATATGTGAAACAGAGGAGAAACCGATCATATATTTCAAGTCAGTCTGGACGAAGGCAATGTAAGCACCATAGACCACCGCAATGGCGGCAAAGGTCATGATGAGCCACGACCATTGCTTCGCGCCTTCGGGCAGGAGCATCACGCCAACGCGCAAGGCGGCGAATGCGCCGAGTTTCATCAACACACCCGCATGGAACATGGAGACTGCTGTCGGTGCGGCAACGTGGCCGTCAGGTGACCAGTTGTGGAAGGGCCAGATACCGCCCAAAACTGCAAAGCCAAGGAAGACAGGCAGGAACCAGATATATTGGAAGGAAGCGGAGAAACCCGCGCTTTCCATTTGAATCATGTCAAAGGAAAGTACGCCAGTGTTTTGATATTGTGTCCAGTACATAACAAGCGCACCGACCAGAGCAACCACGGAGCCGATGAACAGGTACAAGGTCAACTTCATTGCCGCGTATTCACGGGTCTTGACCCAGCCCCAAATGGCGATGAGCAGGTACATCGGGAACACGGCGATCTCATAGAAGAAGAACAACATGAACAAGTCAAGTGAAACGAAGACACCAAACACGCCGCCTGCAAGAAGGAACAGGAATGCGAAGAATTCGCGCGGTCTGTCTTGAATACCCGCAGAGAGATGATGCGCTTCATCGTAATCGCCCCATGAGATCAAGACACCCGTGAACATGACGATGCCCGTCAGCAGAACGAGCGGAGCGCTCATGCCGTCCACGCCAAATTTCAAGCTGATGCCCAAAGCGGGAAGCCAGTTGTATGTTTCGACAAACTGATAACCCGTTAAGCCACCAGTCAGGTATTGCAGATAGAGCCAGCCCGCAAGCAGAAGGTCGGCTGTGGCGGTCGCAAGCGCAACGCCGCGGATTTCATTCTTGCGGTTCGCAGGCATCAATAACATGATGACCGCGGATACAAAGGGAAGGAAAGTGATAACACTCAGGATGGGAAAATTCATCATCCACCTCTTAGAACAGAGCCACAACGGCTTTGTTGATAACTTCCAAAATCCACGCGGGCCAGATGCCGATAACCAAGATCAGGATCATCAGCGGGACCACCACGAAAATTTCGCGCGTGTTGATCTCGGTCAGTATGTGTTCGCCGTGCGCCCAGTGTTCGTTCACGGGGCCATGCAGAACTTTCGCAATGCCTTTCAAAATATAAGCACCCGTGAAAAGCAAACCAATCATGGAAATGGCGGTGTATATCTTCAAAACAGGGTACGCGCCTCGCACTACCAAAAACTCAGAGACGAAGCCGTTGAGACCCGGCAGACCAAGTGACGCCATACTCATGAAGATCAGGATGCCGCCGTAAACAGGTACGAGCGGGAACAATCCACCGAACTCTTCAAGGTTGCGTGTGTGCGTGCGTTCGTAGATCACACCGACGAGGAAGAACATGCCAGCCGCGGACAGGCCGTGATTGAACATCTGCAGGACCGCACCATTCATGGCGATGTGGGCTTCGGTCGTTCCCGCGGCGGCAGCTGCTGCAGCGATACCGAGCACTACGAATCCCATGTGATTGATTGAAGAATAGGCTACCAGCCGTTTGAAATCTGTTTGACCGAAAGCGGCGAATGCGCCGAATACGATGGCTGCCACCGCAAGGAAAGCCAGCGCGCCAGCAAATATCTTCGCCTCCAATGGATAGAACGGAAGCACAAGTCGCAGGAAACCGTAGGCACCGAGTTTGAGCAGGACACCTGCGAGGAGCATTGAGCCAGCGGTTGGAGCTTCGGTATGCGCGTCTGGCAGCCAAGTGTGGAAAGGCCAAATTGGAACTTTGATGGCGAAGGCGATGGTGAATGCCCAGAAGGCAATGGTCTTGACGGTATGCACAGGCATACCGAGGAGAACCGCACCAGCATCCAGCGAATTCCAACGCTCATAGAGGGCAACCAAGTCATAGGTCCCGAAGAGAACGCCGAGCATTTGAATCCCAAGCAACAGGCCAAGCGATCCGCCCATGGTGTAGATCATGAACTTGAGCGAGGCGTAATCCTTGTTGGCACTCCCCCACTGATTGATGAGGAAGTACATCGGGACGAGGCCGATTTCCCAAAAGACGAAGAAGATTAGCAGATCAAGCGACATGAAGACGCCGAGCATGCCTGTTTCCAAAAAGAGGAAGAGCATCATGTACGGCTTGACGCGGTCTGTCACGCTGAAGGATGCAAGGATGGCGAGTGGCGTTAGCAGTGTGGTAAGCAAGACCATCGAAACGGAAATGCCGTCCACGCCCAAATGAAGCGAGGAATTCAGCGCCTCATACCACGGATAAGTTTCTTGAAATTGAAAGCCTGTCTTGTTGGGATCAAAATTGCTCCATAACACAAGGGTAAGCACGAAAGGAATCAGACTGGCGAATAAAGTGAACCAGCGCAGAAGTTTCGTCTCACCGCTCGGCAGAAAGAGCATGACCAGTGCCGCGATTGTCGGCAGGAATAAGATCAGGCTAAGGAGATGAGTATTAAGAAAATCCATCATATGCTCCTATGCCAGCAGAAAAAAGTAGACTAAGCCGCCGACAACAAAGAGGACGACTATTGAAAGGATGAGGTACTGCTGGATACGACCCGTTTGAATGGGACGCAGGTTCTTACCGATCCAGTATGTGGCATCGGCAGAACCATCGCCAAAGAATCGATTGACCACAGGCACATCAAATTTCTCTCGAATGAAAGTACCAAGTCCACCAGTGGCGGGACCGAAGATGTGTAGGATGCTGTCGATGACACCCTTATCCATCCACTTGGAGACGAAGACTTCAGAAAACCAGGTCAACGGTTTGACGAAGAGATAATCATAGGCTTCGTCGAAATAATATTTGTTCTTGAGGAAGGGAATTTGGAATTTGTCTTCCGCTGGGGATTTGATGTCTTTGTATACAAACCAGCCAAGTGCGAGACCGCCCAATGCCACAACGAGAGAGGTAAGCAAAGGAACAATGTTGAATTCCAACACTGGAGGATGTTCAGCCAATGTGCCGCCCACAAATTCATGGATCCAATTGGGAACAAGTCCGCCAAGGAGTGGGAAATGCTCGGGGATGCCAACCCAGCCGTACCCGATGGCAAAGACCGAGAGCACCACGAGCGGAGCAGTCATCGTCCATTTATTTTCCTGGGCGTGTTCCGCTTCTTTGGTGCGGGCTTCGCCGAGGAAGGTCAATGTGATCTGACGCATGGTGTAGAAGGCGGTCATGAATGCGGCAATTGCGAGCGTGATGAAGATCGTCAAATGTCCGTTGACAAATGCATCCGCGAGGATCTCATCCTTCGACCAGAAGCCAGCGGTGATGAGCGGGAAACCTGAAAGAGCAAAGCCGCCGATGAGGAACGTCCAGAACGTGACCGGCATCTTTTTGCGAAGGCCGCCCATGTTGAACATATCCTGCGGATCAACTTTATGATTGCCAGTGTGGAGCACGCCGTGTTCCATGCCGTGAATGACGGAACCGGAGCCAAGGAAGAGCAAAGCCTTGAAGAAAGCGTGTGTGATGAGATGGAAGACAGCGGCGATATACGCGCCCATACCGATGGCGGCGATCATGAAGCCAAGCTGTGAAATGGTCGAATAAGCCAACACGCGCTTGATGTCATTTTGCGCAACAGCGATGGTCGCGGCGAAGATGGCCGTGAACGCGCCAATGAATGCAACGAATGTCATTGCAGTTGTCAGCGGACCGCCTTCATGCCAGCCAGCACTGAGCAGAGGGAACATACGGATAACCGCATACACACCCGCGGACACCATGGTCGCGGCATGGATCATGGCACTGACCGGGGTCGGACCTTCCATCGCATCTGGCAGCCAGACATGAAGCGGGAACTGCGCCGATTTACCGATGGTGCCGATGAAGAGCAATACCGCGATCAGCCCTGCGGCGGATAAACCAAACACACCGCTGGGTACAGTTGAGAGAACGTGTAAAGTCTCTTCGGTGAAAATTTCTCGGTAGGAAAGTGTGCCAGTCGCATAATACAGGAAGGCAATGCCAATGAGCATGAACACATCGCCGATGCGGGTTGTCATGAAGGCTTTCACAGCCGCGTTTCGTGCGGATGGCTTGCCATACCAGAAACCGATCAAGAGGTAGGAGCATAAGCCCATGATCTCCCAACCCACGAAGAGTGTGAGCAGATTGTCCGAGACAACGAGCGTGTACATGCCGAAGGCAAACAAACCGATGAACGCAAAGAAGCGAGAGTACATTGGCTCGATCGAAGGGACTGCATGTCCGTGGACAGTCGCGCCGTGCGGAGGCAAACCTGCATGATCATGGTCGCCAGCGGGTTGACCGAAGTTGTGATAACCAACGCTGTAAATGAAGATCATCAACACTGTCCAGCCGACGAAGAATAAAACTGCAGCAGAGAGCGGGTCGATCAATACGCCGACCTTCAACCACGTCTCACCTGTTGGCAGCCAATTGACCGAGGAGGCAAATGGATGTTCGCCAAAATGCTCAACCTTGACCGCGTTCCAAAAAACAATCATGGCTCCCAACCAGGAGAGGAAAGCCGCGCTGATTGCCACCGTATGACTTAGCGCCTTGTTCTTATTGGTAAATAACACAATAAGCGCAAACGCCAACAGGGGTGGCAAGGGAATGAGCCAAACTAAACCAGTCACAAATTCATGTGTCATGTGCGTCCCTACCACTTCAACAAATCAAGATCTTCCGCAACCACCGTACTGCGACGGCGATAAACAGAGATTACCAAAGCCAGCCCTACAGCCACTTCCGCGGCGGCAACAGCGAAGACAATGATCGCGAAGACCTGTCCAGCCATCATTGAAATATCACCGTAACGCCAGAAGGCCACGAGGTTGATGTTCACCGCGTTGAGCATTAATTCAACGCCGAGCAAAATCGCAACCGCGTTCCTGCGCGCCAGCACACCGAACAAACCAATACTGAACAAACCAGCCGCGAGAATGAGATACCAGGAAAGAGGGATCATCAGCGCCTCCTATTTCTTATTGAACGCGAGATAAACCGCGCCAACCAATGCCGCAAGAAGAAGGACGGACGCGACTTCGAACGGCAGGACATATCCCGTAGGCGAGGTCAACGCATTACCCAACTGATTGATCGCATCAAACCCAGACGGGATGGCTGCTGCCTGTTTCGAGAAGCCGCTCCAGGTCTGAAGCAGATAGACCAGCCCCGCAAATGTCAACACGGACATCACAGCACCCACCAACCAGTTCGGATTCACCGATGCGCCTGTCTCAGCCGCCTGACGACGGGTCAACATAACCGCAAAGATGAAGAGAATGGCAATCGCGCCGATGTACACCACAACCTGCACAACTGCCAAAAAGCCAGCATTGAGCAGAGTGTAAACAATCGCCACACCGAAGAGAGTCGCCACCAGCCATAAGGCCGCATGGACAAGATTACGAACGGTCACGACCATCAAACCAGCAATGAGCGTGACTGCTCCAACAATAAGGAAAATTACCTGTTCACCAGTCATATTTCATCATCCCATTTAGTGATGGGCCTCCGCAACCTGCTTCAAGCCTTCCACTTTTTCACGTTCCTGCCTGGCCGCCGAGCGGACAAATTCCATCGAGACCCATGCAACGATCACATTCGAGAGGAGCATGCCCGTTATGAAGAGCCAGCTCGGAGCGCCGCGCAGAAGCGCATTCATCAGCGCAGTCACCATCACAAGCACAAAGGCAACAGGCGTGAGGAACTTCCAATTGAAGGCAAGCATCTGGTCAATACGGATACGCATCACAGTGTATTTGACCCACATGATGACCCAGTATCCAAGCAGTGCCTTGAACAGAATGATTACGATTGCGAGGAATGGGCTGACCTTCTCCAGACCAAAGAAGCGGTAACCGCCGAAGAACATAATGGCCCAGAAACCGCCGAAGGTGAAGGCGTGTAAAAGTTCACCCGCATAGAACATGCCGAATTTCATGCCTGAATATTCGATGTTGTAGCCAGAGACCAATTCCGATTCGCCTTCCGCAAGGTCGAATGGCGCGCGTCCCAATTCCGCGATGGCCGCGATCAGGAAGATCAACGCCGCCAAAGGAGAAAGGAAGATGAACCAAATATCCTGGCTTTGAATGATGGCGTTCATGCCCATCGAACCAGAGAAAATGGTCGGGATGAGTAAAACGGCAAGCATGGGGATTTCAAACGAAACCATCACAGCCACTTGACGGAACGCACCGATCACCGAGAATTTATTATTCGATGACCAGCCCGCCATGATAATGGACAGTGTTCCGATCGAGCCCGCGGCGATGATGAACAACACACCCGCATTCAAATCCACGCCAAGCATGACTGGCGCAAGCGGCACAACCGCCCACAGGATCAACACCGACATCATCGAGAGCAAAGGCGCGATGTTATAAACAACCTTGTCTGCGCCGTCGGGAGTGGTGTCTTCCTTAATCATCAGCTTGATAATGTCTGCGAATGGCTGGATCAAGCCGAAAGGCCCGACTCGATTCGGGCCAAGTCGATCCTGAAAACGAGCCACCACCTTGCGTTCGATCCACACCAGGAAGATGTCGATCACCATCAAAATGGTGATGAGCATCAAAACGCCGAGGAAAGCCACCAGCACATTCGCGCCGACACTGGGCATACCCCAGCCGGTGAAAATGCCCGTAAGCCAATCTGCGGCCACTTTAAGAGGGTCATTCCAAAAATTCATAAGTTGCTCCTGTTTACCCCTCACCCCAACCCCTCTCCCTGAGGGAGAGGGGTAAGGAGTGAGGGTTCCTCTTACACAAAGAAAAGGCTGAATGGAAAGATCCAGTCAGCCTTCTCGGTTTTCAAACTAAATTACGCCCATTCCAACATCCCCTTGCGCCATGTGTAAACAAGTCCGGCGACAAGGATAAGAATAAAAACAATGCCTTCAACAACAGCGAACATTCCCAACTGGCCGAGTCTCACAGCCCAGGGGAAAAGAAAAACAGTTTCCACATCAAACACAAGGAAGACCAGCGCAAAAATATAATATTGCGCCTTGAACTGCACCCAACCTTCGCCAACAGGTTCGATACCGCATTCATAAGTTGATTGTTTAATGGGATTTGGCTTCTTGGGGCCGAACAACCAGCCGGCGCCGATCGCGCCAGCGGGGATGATCAAGCCGACAATAAAAAATAAACCAACGTACAGCCACTCATTCATTTATATGCTCCGTCGTGAAATGACTTGCAAATACCGCATTGTTATATTTTTTAACACATAAAACGCATGTGAGGTGTGGTACAAACGGAAAAATTGTACCATACAGAACAAACCAGCCCTATGACAGCATGTCAATTTTTTGGGTGATATTCGTCATATTTTTCACCCATATGTCATTGCGAGGGCAACACTTGCGCCTGGCGCAAGTGCAGGTGTGACGGTTATCCTTTTCTTCTTCTCTTGAAAATAAATTTAATAATATCTTCAATGAATGGGAAGCCGACCACCCCGCCAACGATGGAACCGAGCACCCCGGAAGTTCGCGCCACATTGACCGATAACCCGAAGAAATCCACCGCTTCGATCTCGACGATTTGAGCTGATACGGCAATTCGGCTTTCTTCTCCCGTGGACTTGTCCACAAAGTTCAAATGCAGCCAGACCGTCCCCCGGTATGTGCCCGGTTCCTGCGGACGGATGCTCCAAAAAAACGTGGCTGATTGGCCGCGCGTGAGGGGCTCAAGGATCGCCTCAGGCGGCTGGACTTCCATGCCGGCGATATCAAAGCGCGCTTCCGCTGTAACATTGTGCGTTTCATATAGATC
>JABFSL010000059.1 GCA_013140605.1 Anaerolineales bacterium | reverse complement strand
GGCCAATTCAGTATTGCCTCGAATAAGTTTTGGCGCGGCTGCACCATTAGCTGCCCAGGAAGCGTTCGGTGTCGGCGGCGGGTGTACTAGCGGATGTGGCGGCGGGCCGGCGGATCCATTCGCCGCTACGGAGGCACCCGTTGCAACCGAAGCGCCAGCCGTGGGATTGGCGCCTTTGCCAACCGAGTCTCTTCCCACCGCAAGCGAGGATACAGCTCGTATTGAGGAAACTGAAATTGTGGGAACGCCAACAGCCAAAGAGGCGGCAAATTCGTCAGTACCGCAAGACCAGCCCGAGGTTAAGAACGAAGCGGTCATCCCCGCGTCATGGCAGATCGGCTTGCTCATCATCGGTTTGATCAGCGCGGGAATCGCATTCGTCATCAATCAAAAAGAAAAGAGAAAGTGGAGTTAAATTTGTGGGGCATTTTATAAATGGCCGGTGATGTTAATGTCAAGTTCTGCCCGCGTTGTGGCGCGGAAGTGGCGTATGAAGATAAATTCGGCATGGTACGCCCCGTTTGCCCGCAATGTGAGTGGATTCATTTTGTAAACCCGAAAGTTGCCGCGGCTGTCCTGATCGAAAAGGATGGCCGCGTTCTGCTTGTGCGCCGCGCCAATGAGCCGTATCGCGGACTGTGGACTTTGCCCGCTGGTTTTGTGAACGGCGGAGAGGACCCTGCCGATGCGGCCGCGCGTGAATGTTTGGAGGAGACAGGCTTGCGCGTACATGTGACACGGGTTTTGGATGTGATCGCAGGCCGCGAGCATAAACGCGGCGCGGACTTTATCATCATCTATCTGGCGGAGGTGGTCAGCGGGGTGTTAATGCCCGACGATGATGCCGATGCCGTGGAATGGTTCCTGCGGGACGAGTTGCCGCCGCTGGCTTTCAAGGCCACACAAAAGATTTTGGGGGATTAATATGACCATTACAACTATTTGTCAATATAACCAAAGTACTTTCACATTGTAAATTTATGGGGTATCCTTGCGTAAATTTTTTCAAACCCATATAAGGAGATATGTGTCATGAAATCACAATACCGCACGTTATTCGCTTTTATCGCATTGTTACTGGCTGTCAGTTTGGCTTGTAATGGCGGAAGCACCCCCACAGCCGCACCCATTCCCACCACGCCGCCAACATCCATCCCGATCCCAACCAAGGTCATATCCATTCCGCCCACCAGCGCGCCGCAGCAAATTAATACGCCTGTCCCGTCTGGGAACACAGGGAACAGTTCAGATCTTTACACATTTACAGACCAGAACAGCCTGCTGGCTTTTGACCTGCCCGGTGACTGGACCGTTGAGCACGTGGAATTGGGCGACCAGGTTTATTCAGACGCCGACTCATATAGCGACACATTCTCATCACCCAATGGGTCTGCGATAATCGAAAGCCTGGTCATTTTTTCAGAAACGTCGATTGACAATTCGGTGAGCGCCGGGGCCGCGTTGGATCTATTGCACAGGTTCTACAGCAATACGGGCAAAGTCGGTGATATCCGCATCTCCAGCGACCAGATCATGCAGGATGGTTCAGAACGCTTTGAATGGAAATCAAAAGGCGGCGGCTATTCCGGCAGAACTTATTTTGAAATTCGCGGAGCCAATCGGAAAACCTGGTTAATGTTCACTGCCTGGTGGGACGATGATACAGATCAGGAAACGCTCGATATCATTGATAACGCCATAGGTTCCTATTACATCCCGTAAGTGAATTCATAAAAAGTGACTGGGGAAATCCCAGTCACTTTTTATGAAAGGAATTATTCAACCCCAGATGAAGGGATTTTATGAGATCGCAATACCGCATTTTATTTGCACTTGCCGTTTTTCTGGCGATTATGATTTCATCCTGTACCAACGAAATCCAAATCGTTTCAACACCAACTGCCGCCATCCCAACCACAGGGCCAACCAGTGTACCGCAGCAAGTTGATACGCCCGTCGCATCAGCAGATGGCACATTTGTGGATAGGAACAACCTGCTGGCATTCGATCTGCCCGTCAATTGGCCCCGCGAAAACGCATCAAAAAGAGAATACTACACCGACACATTCCTTTCCCCGGACGGCGCGGCAAAGATCGAGAGTTTTATTTATAACGATGGCGAGCCATTTGACCCATCCAAGAATAAGGATTTCGCGCTGTACTTGCTGAATACCTATTACAGCAATAGCGGCACCGCAGGCGAGATTAAGATCGTCACCGACCAGATGATGGACACCGGTTTGGAGCGTTTTGAATGGGCTGCGGAAGATGGCAGTTATTCTGGCATCTCCTTCTTCGAACTTCGCGGTGATGACCTGACCACCTTCCTGATATTCACAGCCAGGTGGACATCGGCAACAGACCCAGCCATGCTGGATGTGATCAACACGGCAATTGCATCCTTTAGAACCCCGTAAGTGAATTCAAAAAAGTGACTGGATAATCCAGTCACTTTTTTATTGGGTAATGTTGGGGGATAACTCGTGTAATTTTAGGGCAGAAAAAACTTGAAGCCAATGTCTCGAAAAGCTCACAACCGAAAATGCTTACGCGAAGCGCCCCACCTATCCATGCGTGCTTTGTTAGCTTGTCTGTGCTATTTGGATATTCTACCCTCCACACCAGAGATGGCATAGGATGAACAGAAATCCTACTGAAATAAAACCTTGACTTAGAACATTTTTTCTTTTATACTATGTGCAACCAAATAGTTTCACATAAAAGGAGAATGTAATGGAACAAATAAAAGTTGAACATATGATCTGGATTGATGCACCCCGTGAGCGAGTTAGGCAAAGGATTACTGGTAGCCTTATCGAGATTTTCGAAGTGAAGGAGTCAAAATGAAAGGCAACGCCCAGGTAACCAAGCTTGTGCTGACCGGCGGCATAATTGCCGGGCCTATCTACATAATTGTCGGACTCGCCCAAATCTTAACTCGTGAAGGCTTTGATATGACCCGGCATCCCTTGAGCATGCTGAGTCTTGGTGATCTCGGCTGGATTCAAATCACCAACTTCCTTGTGACCGGCTTCCTGGTGCTCCTGGCTGCGATCTCTTTGCGTCGCCTTGCTGGGGCAGAAAAGCGTTTACGACGCGGCGCTTTCTTTCTCGGTCTGTACGCGGTTTGCGTCCTTAGTGGTGGTATTTTTTCAACTGATCCTTCACTCGGTTTCCCCCCGGGCACCCCAGATATCTATCCCGAGACTTTTAGCTGGCATGGTTTGATTCACTTCATCGCGGGGCAGGTTGCCTTTATAAGTATCATCGTGGCAAGCTTTGTATACGGAAAATATTTTGCGGTAAATCAGGAACGAAAATGGGCAACTTTCTCCCGTCTCACCGGCAGCATATATCTGGTCGGTATCATTGCGCCGATCCCAGCCGCAGCCATGATGTCAACTTCAGGCATGGCGTGGGCTTCGATATTTTTATACGCAGCGGTGGCGCTTGGCTGGGTGTGGTTATCAGCATTGATCGTTCGGATGCGCGCAAGCGCATAACGTTTTCCCTGTTTAGTTGCACATAATATAAAAAGGAGAATTTAATGGAACAGCTTAAAGTTGAACGTACGATCTGGATTGACGCACCTCGTGAGAGAGTTTGGCAAGCGATTACCGACCCTGCAAATCTTGCACAGTGGCTTCTGCCGCCAGCGTTGGGAGCGGATATGAAACGGGATGCCAATGGCACAATTCTTGTAAGTATGGGTGGCATGGAAATACCTGTTGCTGTCCTGGAAGAGGTTGAACCACTGCGTCATGTGCGCAGCTACGGGTTACCTGATCATGTAATCGCGGTCACTTATTTACTTGAAGAAGAAAAGGATGGTACGCGTGTCACGGTTACGATGAGCGGATTTGAGAATTTGCCAGCCGACGTACACCATGACGGAATTGCGCCGAGCGGCGCGGCTTGGGAGAAGGGATTGGCGAATTTGAAGGCTTTTGTCACCGGCGCACCATTGCCTTTTCCAGAGGGATATGTAGCCGCATTGTTCGGTTACCGAAGAGAAACCGAGAAGTCGTTCGCGGTCGAACGCAGCATTTGGATTGCCGCGCCTCGCGAACGAGTTTGGATGGCCATTACCGATCCAATGCAAATCGAGAGATGGTTTTCCCCAGGACAATTATGGAAATTGACCACACTGGAAGTCGGCGGAAAATTATTCATACCCGATCCTGAAACAGGAGGCGAAACGTATGTGCAAGTCATTAAGATTATCGATCCGCCCAAGCGTTTTGTCACACACGCACTTCAGGCGACACCAGGAGCGGGCGAGCTTACAGCCTATCTGTTACAGGAAGAACGTGATGGCACACGCCTGACAATTACCAACTCTGGTTATGAGTTGTTATCAGGTGATGAACGGTGGAGTACAATGGAACAGAACGCTTTTGGTTATGGAATGATGCTGGAGAATTTGCGGGCTTATATCGAAAGCAAGGATCTGCCCACTCCCAGCGGTTTTTAATATGATGCTGAAAAATAAGAACGATTCTCTGTGTGGTTAAACATCTATGTTGAGCGAACAAACATACGAGCATGAGCAATCTCTTTTCGCCGCACTCGCTGACCCCATACGTCGAGGTTTGCTGGTAAATCTGGCGGAACACAGTCCCAAGACAGCCACCCAACTGGCCGAATACTATCCCATTACAAGACAGGGGATACTCAAGCACCTTACGATACTCGAAAGCGCGGGTTTGGTGGCTGTCCATCAATTAGGACGAGAGAAGCGCTATACCTTAACGCCTGAACCACTTGAAGAGCTTGATCAGTGGATTGATAATATCGGTGCCAAATGGGATGAACGTCTGTTGCGTCTCAAGACATTGCTCGAACATGAACAGACTGATAAGTAAGTAGCTTATCGCTTGGATAAAAGGTGCGCAGATGAA
Source organism: Anaerolineales bacterium (assembly GCA_013140605.1). Taxonomy (GTDB): domain Bacteria; phylum Chloroflexota; class Anaerolineae; order Anaerolineales; family Villigracilaceae; genus Villigracilis. Next base: position 23,054 of record JABFSL010000059.1, on the reverse strand, counting down.
ATTTGTAGTTCATCTGCGCACCTTTTTTGGAAGTTTATTAACCGCACATTCGCAAGAATTGCCTTATGTCTGTTCCAACCCAGGGCGGGGACAGTGGCGAGGATCAGTCCTCAGTTGACTGCTTTCTTCACGAGCACGCCGATCCTCGCCTCTTCAGTAATGGTCAACTCTTTCAGCGCGAAGGCTACCGGCCACAAGGCGCCTTCGTCAAGGTTCGCCGTGTCACTGAAGCCGAATGTCGCGTACCTCGTGTTGAACTTCTGCGCGCTCTGGAAGAAGCAGACAACCTTGCCATCTTTGGCATACGCAGGCATTCCGTACCAGGTTTTCGGCGAGAGTGTTGGCGCGCTGGCTTTGATGATCGCATGGAGCCGCTTGGCCATGGCGCGATCAGGTTCCTGCATTGAGGCGATTGCCGCGAGCACGGCGCTTTCCCCTTCCGCCTTATCCTTGCTCGCGCGCGCCTCCGCCTTCAACTCTTGGGCGCGATTCTTCATCGCGGCTTTTTCCTCATCCGTGAATCCCTTGGCCTTCTTGCTGGTGCTCTTACCTTGGTTCATGAGAATCTCCTTCCATTGGTTTGAATTACAGAGTATCGCATAATTTGGTAAACAAAAATTTCGCTTTCACTTCGTAATTTTCAACGAAAAGTTTACTTAATTATGAGACAAGCGATAGCGTGCCGCATGCCACGAAGCGGCAGTCCCCAGAGTTCAAGTGCATTATCCCACTGATCGTGCGGGACGCTTTGTTGGCTGGCGTGAATTGGATTACGCACTGTTTTGCAAAGAAAGCCCATCTAAATTCACTTCGTCCCAATGAGGTGATAATTTTGGGATCTCCCAGTTAGGATTTGCCTGCCATTTTTCCCATTCTTCATACAAAGAACGACGCTCCAATGTAATCAATCTTACCGCTTTTTCGCCTTCATTCCAAATTTCACGGGCTTTTGCACTCGAATAAAAACCAGCTTTTTGTGCTTCTGCAAATTCATCGTCATCTTTCCATTCCCATTCGCTCATATCTGAGCTGATGACAACATCGAGCATGTTATCCATTGTGTCAAACCCGATACTTGTACGCTTGATAGGTTCTTGCAAATTGACATACCAACAATCTAAGTTTTTTGTGCCAGTTTCCCACATGATGTAAGTGCTAAACGCTTCGCCTGGCACAATGAGCATTAAGACATCTGTTCTTTGCCATGCGCAGTCAACAATCTTTAATTCGGTTAGAGAAAACAATTCTTTTGTTGTAGGCTTATGGGTAACATTTCTTCCGAGAACGCCAGCAGGCATATATAAAACTATCAAATCTGGCTCGTCTTTGACAACAATTGTCGGGAAAGCCCAAAAGACCTTAATTCCTACGCCACGCAAAGTTATATTTTGTTCCGCTGACCAAAACGAATTTTGACTCAATTTATTTCTCCCGAAAAATGACCAGCCAGCTAACGGTTTGCGCTAGCGGACAGCAACTGGGACAGGCGCGGACTCTGCTTGGGAGCAGAAAAAAAACCGAAGCGAGGAAAATGCTCGAAAAGCCGCACCGTGCTCCAGTTTCCAGTGCATTACCCCCGGTAATCGTGCGGAACGCTTTGTTAGCCCGCCGCCTTTGAGCATTAAACTTAGTTTTGGACTTTCGATAAAAATTGTTCCAGTGGTTTCCAAAAAGTTTCATGACCTTCAACAGACTCCCATAGCGTTTTTGAACCATGAAATCCATCCACTTTCGGTTTGAATAAAGTTATGTGTTTGGAATTGATAAATCTTAATACTTTACTTACTTCACCAATTTCTTTTTTAGCTCCTGTCGCAAATATTGGTTTTGCCAATGTTTTTATTTCTTCAGCCAATTTTACATCCTTTAGGTATTCACCTGGGCTAAACACAACCACCGCTTTGACTTTATCTGTTTTAGCTGAAATTAGTAATGCTAATGATGCGGAATACGAGCTTCCTAAAATAATTATGGGTTTCCTGCCATTGAGTTCATAAGCATAATTGATAGCGGCTTCAATATCTTGTTTCGCGTCCAGATAACCAGTAGCAAGCCCATTCTGTTTCGCCAAGGCAGATGTTTCGTTGACTACACCAAACACTTTCATTCCAGAACGTTGGTCAATTGCCAAACATGAAAAGCCTAGTTTGTTCAATTTAGGCGCGGTTTCCCGGTACTCGCCTCTATTACAATGCGATCTGTGGCAAAGAAGGATTAGGTTTTTGGGTTGATCCACTGAATAAAGATCTGCGGTAATCAGCAAGCCGTCTTTCGATTTAAATTGCAAGGTTTCAAAGTTGTTTTGAAGCGATTCTTTTTTCATTAATTTTTCTCCAAATAACCGATGCCATACAGCGGACTAACGATTCGTTTCATCGTCCCCGAGGGTGATCTTCCCGAGCGGGATCGCGGACTTGCCCTATGGGCATTGTGGCGCTGGGGCAGGCGTGGATTCTGCTTGGAAGCAGAAAAAAACGAAGCCACGCAAAGCGACAGTACTCAGCGTCCAGTGCATTATCCCGTTGATCGTGCGGGGCGCTTTGTTGGGCGCTTCTGGATAACCCTGATCGACTATCTATATTTAGCATATTTCGCTTGAGTCGTGTAAATTGTCATAGTTGCTGGCTATTGAACAGATAACAAAAAGTCTACAAGGGTGCTGTCTGCAGAAAAGGGTTCAAACAAAGTCACGTTAGTAAGCAAAACAATGCCAACCTGTTTTTCAGGATTGAAACCGACGAAAGCTGAATATCCTCCAGTCATCCCATTTTTCCAGATGACTATTTCACTGTCGTTCAGAGTTCGGTTCCAGCCCAACCCCATTTGACCATTATTATATCGAGTTTGGATATTGGTGGACTGTTGTGTTTCACAGTTTGAGCGCGCGATTATGTCACTACTTTGACAAGCTGACATAGAAGCCTTTAGAAAGGATACACCATCAAGAATATTACCTCTAAGAGCACCTGCGCTCGCAAAGGCTTTGAAATTCCAGTAATTGCTGCTACCACCGCTTGAATTCAATGGCGATGCAATATTATCTGAACTCCAACCATCAATAGTGGCGTCTTTCATTTCTAATGGGTCAAGGATTCTTTGTTTTACCAGTTCGGCATAATCCATATTTGTCTGTTGGCTGAGTACTAACCCCAATAAAGCATAACCATAATTTGAATATCCCCATTTGCCAATAGATCTAACTTTCGTGTCTTTGATATCTTGGTAAAGCCTTGCTTCATCATAGTCCGCAAATGGATCAATTCCACGTTTGTCCAACTGTACCGAGCTTAAGCTGGGTGGTGAATTAGGAATACCAGCAGTATGAGTAGCAAGGTCACGTAGTGTAACGGCATTCCATTGTTGGTCTTGGATATCCTCTGGTAAAAATTTATTGAAACTATCATCAATGTGCAAGATATTCTCATTAATAAGCTGCATTAAGATATTGGCGGTCAGGATTTTAGTGATTGAACCATATTCAAAAAGGGTCTTGTCGGTAAATGCTGGGTTGCCTACAAAAGCAATAGTTATATTTTCGCCTTCTATATATCCAACCGCAATCCCTGCTTCCTTTGATGGCAACTGATTTGTTAGATATTTTAATAGTGAGTAAATGTTATCTGCTGAACCCGATTGAACTCTCACCAATAAAGTGGTTGGTTGTGGCGTTGAAGTTACTGTGGCGATTGGGGCAGGTGTACCTGTAGACGCAGGAATAGAAACTGATGCACATGAAACCAGAACAAGAGAAAAAAGAATGAATGTGAATAAAATTTTGCTTTTCATATATTTATTAGAAAGTAAGCGCCCAACGGTTTGCGCTAGCGGACGGCAGCTGGGGCGGGCGTGGACTCTGCTTGGAGAGAAAAAACCCGAAGCCACGCGAAGCGACAGTTCTCAGCGTCCAGTGCATTATCCCGGTGATCGTGCGGGACGCTTTGTTGGGCAGCATTATGTGAGACCTGATCTGATGATATACACAAGAAGAAATGGACCAACAAGGGACCAGACAAATCCTGCTACTACACAAGCAAACGTAATGCGTTCAAATAACTGAGCACGCTTACTATATTTATCTAATTCACTCTTCGCTGCCTTGAGTTCATCGGTTGAATCGTGCATGATAGCGATCATCTCGCGAGGATCCGCATCGCCTTCATCCAAACTCTCAAGATATAAATCAAGTGCAGCTGACTGGTGAGCAATGTAAAGATTATCTCTCGCGTCAACTTCGTCAATGATGAAGTGTGTGATAACCGCGAATAAGGCAGCGATAACCCACGGAAAAATAAGAAGTGCAAGAGGTAGCCCACTGAAATAAGCCTGCGCAATTGAATCCCAAAGAGTCTTTCCGTTCAGGATAACAAACCCACAAAGTGCAACGAACCATACCATTCTACTGCGGGCGCCAGATCGGACTTGTTGAGCTAATGGACGGAATGCTGCGCTCTGTCTAGCAAAGCTTTCCACAATTTGCTTTTCTCCCATTCATACCTCTCTTTTGGAATCGACAATCACTAGCTGCCTAACGGTTTGCGCTAGCGGACAGTAGCTAGGGCGGGCGTGGACTCTGCTTGGGAGCAGATAAAACTCGAAGTCAGAAATGCTCGACGTAGGCGTAGCGACGAATCCTGCCTATCCAGCGCACACTTTGTTAGGCGTGTTTAGGAACTTGAGACTCTTTGGCTGAAACAAGATTCTTCGATTTCTTGAAAAATAGAATGTGTCGGCGCATAAAACCAATTAACCAGGCAATAGCAACTAAAGCCCCCCCTGCAAATAATAAAATAAGTAGACTGTTTGCTTGAAGCCAGAGTATATAGAAAGTAATGAGCATAGTGCCAAAGGTAAATGTAAGCAATAAAAATATATCAACTAAGCCATAATTTCTCTCCTCGATATTTTTTTGTCCTGCATAGTTTTCCCATAGTTCAAAATCAGGGAAAAGTACATTTTCAAGTTGGTCTCGGATAAAATGCCCAATCTTGTGCATCGTTTTTAAGTTTTGAGCAATCATAATGTCATACAGAATTGCGATAACAGGAACTAAAATAAGCCCGCCTATTCTGATTTTTGGGTCGATGTTTTGTGCCAACAAAAAACTCATAAGCGCGCCAGTTGTAACAACCTTTGCCCATACCAAAGAACTGTGGTTCTTTATTCTCAAATTAATTTCAGTTCTCATTTCCTTGAAATATTCTAACAAGAACTGTTTTTGGTATTCGGAGAAAGTTGGGTGTGCATTTTTTTCTTTATTTTTCGCTACCATAAAACACTCCTTGACTTGAAAAGAAGAAATCGGCTCTATATTTCAAAATCAATCATGAAAACCGAAACTTTGTAAGAATCACACAATTATGCTAGATAAACGCCAAACTATATATATATTTACCCGCCATTATACCTTCTAACAAACCATAGATTCCTCGCCGCCCAACCGCTTAAATTAATATGGGAATAGGCGTGTTGATTCTAACGCGCTAAACCCAGTCACTTTTTTATATGCTACAATAATTTTATGTTAGATATTCGTCCCTCCCCTATTGCAGGCACATGGTACGAAGCAAATCCCAAAGCCCTCGCCGCAACCGTTGACTCGTATCTGAATAACGCCCAGCTCCCCGAACTCAATGGGAGAGTGATCGCCATCATCGCGCCGCATGCGGGGCATACCTACTCGGGTCACGTGGCGGGATACGCCTTTGCGGCACTGCGTGGATTACAGCCAGAACTGGTCGTCATCCTTGCGCCTTATCACAACTACTCCCCTCACCATTTACTCGTCGCAGCGCACGAAGCCTACGCCACACCATTGGGCGAGCTTGAAATAGATCAAGCCGCGCTTGCAGAATTACAAGCCGATCTTGAGCTTCCCATCACAGCCATCGCCAACGACAGGGAACATTCGCTTGAGATCGAACTTCCATTTTTACAGCGCGCCCTAAAAAATGAATTCAAACTTCTGCCCATCATGGTCCGCGCGCAGTCATCGCGCATCGCGAAAAGACTGGGGGACGCGCTTGCAAATGTTCTCAAAAATAAAAACGCGCTCATCGTCGCATCCACCGACCTTTCCCATTTTCACGATTCAAAAACCGCAAACATCCTAGACCGCGAAATGCTAAAACGATTTGAATCCTTCGATCCCGATTCCGTCTTTGACGCCGAGCATACAGAAAAAGGATTTGCCTGTGGTCACGCCGCGGTCGCATCCATGCTGTGGACGGCAAAATCACTCGGCGCAGAAAAAGTGCAAACGCTAAAATACGCCACCTCCGGCGACATCACAGGCGATCACACATCAGTTGTTGGTTACGGCGCGGCAGTTGTCTTGAAGAAGATATAATCATCTTATGTTCGCCCGCCTCGCAGTCAACGTCCCCACCATCACAAACCTATACGACTACTCCATCCCGCCCGAACTCGTGCAGGTTCAAGCGGGCTGTCTCGTCACCGCGCCATTTGGGAATCAGATCGTGCAGGGCGTGATCGTGGAATTGTTGGATTCTCCCTCCGTGCAGAATCCCAAAGCGATCATTGACCTGCTCGACCCTGCACCCGTTCTGACTCCGCCCCAGCTTGCTCTTGCGATCCTATTGGCAGAGACCACGCTGAGTCCGCTGGCCTCCATTGTCAGTATGATGCTGCCGACAGGCTTGAGTCAACAGGCAGATGTGTTGTACCAGACCGTAGACCGTGGACCACAGACCATGCAAGACGGTCCACTGTCCTCCGTCCATGGTCGTCTCCTCAAGCTATTAAAAGAACGCGGCCCTCTGCGCGGCCGTCAAATCGATTCCCATTTCGCAAAAATAGACTGGCGCAAGACCGCGCAGTTCCTTGTCAAAAAAGGGATCCTCTCGACCAAGCATGTTTTACCTCCGCCAAGGGTCAGACCAAAATATATTCGCGTTGCCCAGCTTGCAGTCCCGCCCGAAGAAGCGTGGGAGCAAATGCCAAACCTCGGCACCAAACAGACTCTGGCGCGTCGTCAATCTGCGTTGAAATTTCTCATCCAACAACCTGAAGCCATCAACCTTTCATGGGTCTACGCTGAAACAGGCTGTATCCTCGCCGACTTGCAGGAACTCGAAGAGCGCGGCTTGATCCGCTTGTTCGAGAGCGAGATATTTAGGGATTCGTTGGAAGGGATAGGCAGGCACGCGCAAGCGGATAAGGAAACAGGTACACAAGTACTCGAACTCACACCTGAACAATCTTCTGCACTCGACCAAATCAATTCCTCATTCCTCATTCCTCATTCCTCATTCCTCCTAAACGGCATCACTGGTTCTGGCAAAACAGAAATCTACCTGCGCGCCGCAGAAGAAGCCATCAAACATGGGAAGCAGGCAATTATCCTCGTGCCTGAAATTGCGTTAACTCCGCAAACGGTCCGCAGGTTTTTGGCGCGCTTCCCCGGGCAGGTGGGACTCGTCCATTCAAAATTATCGGAAGGCGAAAGATACGACACCTGGCGCCGCGCGCGGACAGGCAAACTAAGAGTCATCATCGGTGCGCGGTCTGCGTTGTTTGCTCCGCTCCCCAACATTGGCCTGATCGTTGTGGATGAATGTCACGATGCATCCTACTATCAATCGGAACAGCCTTTTTATCATGCCGCGACTGCGGCGCAGGAATACGCGCGCTTATGTGGGGCGGTATGCGTGATGGGTTCCGCCACGCCAACCATCGAACAAAGATTTAAATCGGAAATTAAACAAAGCATAAAACTGGATCTGCCGCGCCGTGTGGTGGATAGAAGCCTTCCGCCCGTGCAAGTTGTGGATATGCGCGAGGAACTCAAAACAGGCAATCGCGGAATCTTCTCGCGCACACTTTCCGAGTCACTAGCTGAAACCATTTCACGCGGCGAACAAGCCATTCTATTTCTCAACCGTCGTGGCACAGCTACTTATATCTTTTGCCGTGATTGCGGCTACGTGGTGAAGTGTCCAAATTGCGAAACGCCGCTGACTTTGCACACAGATGAAAAGGAAAGATTACTTTGTCACCGTTGCGGGTACGAACGCCAGATGCCAAAGACCTGCCCCAGTTGCAACTCCAAACAGATCCGCGCCTTTGGGTTGGGCAGTGAAAAAGTGGAAACCGAAGTGCAGGCCATGTTCCCGCAGGTGCGCACGTTACGCTGGGACTGGGAAACCACGCGCAAAAAAGATTCGCATGAAATGATCCTGACCCACTTCGCCAATCATCAAGCCGATGTGCTGGTGGGGACGCAAATGCTCGCCAAAGGTCTCGACCTGCCGTTGGTAACTCTGGTCGGCATTGTGCTCGCGGATGTGGGCTTAAGTTTGCCTGATCCGTTTGCGAGTGAAAAAGTATTTCAAACGCTGACGCAGGTCGCTGGCCGCGCGGGGCGCTCCGCTTTGGGAGGCAAAGTCGTTTTGCAGACCTTCATGCCTGAACATTACGCAATTCAGTTTGCCTCACAGCATGATGTGAACGGGTTTTATCTGCGCGAGTTGGAGTATCGCAAACAGTTGGGGTATCCGCCATATGCGAAATTGGCGCGGCTGGAATATCGCCACGCGAACCCTGTCACAGCGGAGGAAGAGTCACAGAAAACAGCGGGCAGGCTCAAGGTTAAGATCGAAGCGGAGGGTCGTCATCAAACGGAATTGATCGGCCCTGTCCCATCCTTCTTCTCAAAAGTGGATGGCATTCATCGCTGGCAGATAATCGTGCGAGGACCCGATCCTGTTTCGTTGCTGCGCGATATAAAACTAAATGACTGGCGGATTGAAATCGACCCGATAAGTTTGCTATAATCGGATTATCTTTAAAAGGAGTGTGAATTATGGAAAGTTTTTCTCGCGGGTGGTCTTTTCTTAAGCAAGCCTGGGGCATGGCATTCAAGGATAAGGATTTGCTCAAGCCGTCCATTTATGCGCTGGTGGTTGGGATGATCGTTTCGGTAATCGGTATCATTCCATTGGGCCTCGCATATTTTGTTTTTGGCGGTTCGCAAGCCGGGAATTTTGTGTTATTTGTGCTTGGCGGTATTTTGGTATTTGTTCAATTCGTGGTGACCTATGTTTTTTCAGGCATGACCGTTTATCTTATCTACGGTTATCTCTCTGAAGGTGACGGCCGCATGGACAAGGCATGGGCAATTGTGCAGCGTGATTTTTTTGATATTCTTACTTTGGCGGCGGCCTCCACTGCGGTAAATATGTTGAAGAGCGCGGCGCAGCGCAACCGAAAGAATTCTGTTGTTTCTGGCTTGATGCGCTCGGCGACAGGCTTGCTCGAAACCTTGTGGACGGAAGCGGCTTATTTGATATTGCCTGCAATGGTCATTGACGATCTAAACCTCAAAAATAGTTTACAGCGTGTGTGGGATATTACAAAGCAAAATCTTCTGCTGATCGGTATCAGCACTGTTGGTGTACGCTTCGTTACCGGGCTGATCAGTTTTGTGTTTAGCGCAATTGGTTTTGTGATCGCGTTTGTGATCGGCGGAGGTTTGAGTTTCATCTCCGGCGGAAGTACGGCGGTCTCGGTGGTTGGCATTGTCATCGGCGCGATCATATTCTTCGCGTTCGCGATGGTGGCCAGCATTTTCAGTTCCTATACAAATACTGCGTATCACACCTGCCTGTATATCTGGGCGCGGGATGTGGAAACAGCCAATGCGCAGGGCAGTTCGATACCAGTTTCGGCCCCTGCTCCATTGGCGGCGGCGTTGGCGTAATAAACTAATGTCATTGCGAGGGCGCTTTTGCTTTTGCCCGAAGCAATCTCCAACGTGATTGGGGATTGCTCACCGCACTAGCGTACGGCGCAAGTGTCGTCGGGAAAAGCATCCTCCTCGCAATGACGGGAACAAAGGATTTCCATGCAACCTGCTGAACCTCGCCGCGAAATGATTACCTGGGAAGAAGTGGATAAATTAATTGACCACCTGCTGCCGCAATTCCATCGGGAATTCACCGCAATGGTCATGATCACACGCGGAGGCATCATCCCCGGCGGGATGCTGGCCGAAGCGATGAACATCACACACATCCTGACAGCGGCCGTGGATTTTCCCGCGCAGTCCAAGACCCAAAAATCCAGCCTGATGGTCTGGCCTGAATTCATCCAATTCCCTTCGGAAGATAAATTGCGCGGCAGGCCGACGCTGATTATTGACGATGTGTGGGGTTCAGGGCGGACAATTACCGCCGTGAAGAATCGCGTCTCTGCGGCGGGCGGATTTGCCGAGACTTGTGTTTTGCATTTCAACCCATATCGCAATTTATTCGGGAGCGCGCGTCCCGACTATTACGCCGCTGTCACGGATGGATATATCGTATATCCCTGGGAAGTGAATCGCGGCACAGATAAAGTTTTGCTCGGCGATCTATAACTTCTCATGAAGACCATTGAAACGAAAACCGAAGAGCGAATCAAAACATTGAGGGGAAATCAATATTTTGACGAGCTTCCAGACAATCTTTTGAAGGAAATTTCAGAACACATGCATCTGCGTGAATTTCCGCGCGGGGATGTTTTGTTTTGGGAAGGCGACCCTGCCAACGGGATGTACATCATGGAGCAAGGCAGCGCCAAGATATTTCGCGCCTCTCCGCAGGGACGGCAGTATATTGTCCGCATTTTGCAGGAGCGCGATACTTTTGCGGAAGTGCCAGCCTTTGATGGCGGAATGCATCCCGTCAACGTGGAGGCGCTGGAAACCTGCCGCGTTTGGGAAATTGACGGTCAGACGCTTCGGGAACTTGTCAATTTGCACCCAGCGTTTGCGCAAAAAATTATAAGAAATTACAGCCAAATGCTGCGCGGAATGGTGAGGATGGTGAGCGAGATGGCGTTCTATCAGGTGACACATCGCCTCGCGCGTTTGATTGAAGGTATGCCTCAGGATAAGTCCGCTCCGCATTGGACGCAGGAACAACTCGCGGCGCAGTTGGGGACTGTCCGCGAAGTGGTGGCCCGTTCGCTAAAGGAGTTGGAGCGCAGCGGCGCGATCACAATCGAAGACCGCCGAATTCTCATTACCGATAAAGAGATCTTTCAACAATGGACTCAGCCGAATAATTAAAACATGACTCACCTCGAACTAATCTTTCGCAGGTGGGTTTATTTAAAAGCACAATAGGACGCTGAAAAACGCAGAAAACGCTGATTTTGCTTTTGATCAGCGAAAATCAGCGTTCATCTGCGTCCACACTTGCTCTGGCGGGCAGTACCAGGGAATTTAATTCAACGCTTTAAAATTGGAAACCGATAAAGATATTTCGTCATCAGCGGCGGCTTGGATGTAGTCAAAATAGATTTCGCTGGGAAAGCCGCGGGTGGAGTCATATGTCACAGTGACTTCTTCTGCGTCGCCGGCCAGACCAGCTTCCAGTTCAGAAAAGAGGCGCTCGATCGTGGCGTGCTGGGAGAAGGTCCCGTAGCTGGGATCCGTCTCAGCGACCAGGGTTCCATCAGGATAGGTCATCGAAATAATTTCGCCGTTCTGTACTTCAACTGTGATCGGCATCTGATCACGAAATACGCAGAAGCATCCGATGTGCAGTGAAAAACGATAATGGGTAATACCAGAGTCCTGCCAGGTTTGGTGGTTGCGGTCAAGTTCGGATGGTGCGGCAGTGGAACAAGCCGTGAGAATAACAATAAGGGTGAGTAGAATTAACTTTTTCATTTTTGCTCCTTGTCTAAAATGACGACTCAAGCAAATAAAATGTTCCCGTTAATTTTACCGTCAAACAAAAAAACTCCCCGCCAATTGACGGGGAGTTTGGCTTGATGAAATAAATTTACGGGGTCGGCGTTACATAATATGTGCCTGTATTGAGCAAGCTCGTATCGTTGATGGACTGCGCCGCGAGCATTTGCGCCTGTCGCGCGCGGTTGGTGGCATCTGCCAGGGTCTTCAAAGCGTATTCAGGATTGTGGAAGCCTGTGCTGTTTTCAGCGGAGACAATATCCCACATGTACTGCGCTTCGCGGTGAAGTTTGCGCGCTTCATCAAGCAATGCGGCATCGGCATTGCCAGCGGCGACTGCGGCTTTGATGGCATTGATCGCATCAATGATCGCATCTTCTGTTTCGAGCTTGGTGGTGGCAACTTGTTCCTGAATGATGTTCACCCGTCCAATGACATATTCAGTATCAGTGTGACATTGACCGCAGGACTCCTCAGGGTTGAGCAATGGGCTATGCACGTCATGCGAGGAATATTTTGTCGCGCCATCGCGCGTGTAGGGCATGTGACAATCTGAACAGGAGACGCCCGCATTATAGTGAGTGGAGCCAGCCGTAAAGAATTCGTATTCAGGATGCTGCGCCTTGAGCATGGGAGTATCAGTTTCAGGATATACCCAATCTTTGAAACCCGATTCTTCATAATAGGTAAGGATCTCTTCAACTGTTGTGCCGTTGTCCCAGGGGAAGGTGAGATATTTGCCATCGCCCTTGAAATAATATTCAACATGACAGTTCGCGCAGACAACGGTCCGCATTTCCTGACGGGTAAAAGTTGTCCAATCCTTGCCCTGACGTTCAAAGGCTTCCTTGAGCGCGGGGTTGGTCACGATCAGGCGCATGGTGCCTGCCTCATGGCAGTTGGCACAGCCGAGAGTGTTATTGATGTTCGGCGTCATCTCGTTGAACGACATCTTGTCATAGGCTTCCATACCCATTCTGTCCCACAGACCAGGGTTATCAGATGATTTGCATGAATAGCATGTGGCGGGCGTGTGCTTGGGATCGCTATCATCCAAATTCAAACGCTTGGTCGCGCGCACATCATCGAGCATGTTGATGTGACCACGGTCATCGTTGTAATCCTTGCTGAATGGATACCCCGCAAACAGGATCACCTGACGCGGATCGCGTTCGAGCCATGAGAATTGCGAAGAACCGCCGTAGGTGGTATCGGTATTATTCGTCTTGGTCTTCATCAAAGAATCATATTGATTGGGGAAGTTGACCGCCCACTTGGATGAATCAGGTTCCATCGGCGCGATCTCAACCAAAGGCTGCAAGGCGCGTTTCTCCGCAGGCTGATTCTTCACATAAGTCAGAACGCCGACAAGTACGACTGCCAGGACAATCACAAGCCCTGCCAAAATAAGATTGGTATATTTTTTCATTGATACATTCTCCTTTATTTAATCGGATAAATTGCAGAGTCTTGATAGGGAAGGCTGGAAGCGCCGCGCGCGCCGTGGGCAATATCACGATGGCAATCCCAGCAATAGCGGTCAAAAGGCTGGGCGCCCATCACAACGGTTTCCGCCGCGTCTTCATGGCAGTGAACACAATTAGCCTGAATAATGCTCTTGGTCTTTTCATTCGCGCGGATCGCCACTGGAATTCTCCCCGTCACAAAGGCAAACGTATCCTTCGCGCCCTGCCTGCCCTTCTCGGCGTAATACACCACAAAATTATCATGCGGCAAATGGCAGTCGGTACACTTGGCAAAATTTTCGTGAGCGCCGTGGTACCAATTTTCATATTGCGAATCCATCGAATGGCAATTCGCACAAGTCTCAGGCGCACTGCCCCCGTAAGCGGCAGCGTCCGAAACGAATGCAAAATATCCGAGCGCAATAACCGCAGCGGCAAAAGCAATAACAATAGGGAATTTTGACATAGGCTATCCTCGAATAAGATTAACTATGCTTAATATAAATTAATCTTGGGAATCCAATTGTGACTTTTGTCACATTTTGAAGATGGAATTTTTACCGCTTCATTCCCCGCTCGTGCCTGCTCCCCCACAATAGGCATTTGACCTACTTTGGCTTGTACAACCTACCCTTCCAAGTCACGCCTGTCCCAGAGATCACCTTCCACGCTGAAGTAAGCATCATGGAAGCAAATATGCCTGCGCCCAATGGAGTTGTCCATGCATACCAGGCGGAGATGTTCATTGCGCGTGCCACTCTTGTGCGCATAAAAATCAACACCCCAAATACCGTCAGCGCCTGCGCAATAATTCCCAAAGCCAATGCATCTCCAGTCTTGATATACATAAGCAAACCAAGCACAGGCCAAATTGGCAGGAACAAGGCCGCGACCAAAGCCAACGTCGCGCCAAATGCGCCAAGCAATAACATGGATGGATGATCGCGCAAACCAAGATAAATATTCTTCGTCCAGCCTTCCCACATGGTGGGCAGGGATGTATACATTCGAGTACTTAAGACCTGCATCCCATCCGCCACAACAAGATGATACCCATTCCACTTCACTTGTTCAGAAATGGCTTTATCTTCAACGATCTGATCCTTCACGCTTTCATGTCCGCCGATGGCGTTGTAGACACTGCGCTTGATGAAAATGAATTGACCATTCGCAATTGCATCGCGAGTCTTTGGGTCGTTGACTTTGCGCGGGGAAAATCCCACCGAGAGAGCGGTCATGACCAATGGCATAACAACCTTCTCCCAGAACGAACCCAATATTTGCTGATTCATCGTGGTGAACAAATCGGCTTTTGTTTCAATTGTCTTGGCATAAACGGAGGAAATGGCTTCGGGTTTCAGGAACGTATCCGCATCTACAAAGCACAGCCATTCACCGTGCGCCGCTGCCGAGGCTTGGAATAATGCATAGGGTTTTCCAGCCCAGCCTTCAGGTAAGTCTGATCCGCTGATTGGGATGAGGCGGGGATCACGGGACGCGATCTCTCTTAATTGAGTCAGAGTCGCATCAGTGGAGCGATCATCCAAAACGATCACTTCAAGGTTTGGATAATCCTGTGCGAGCGCAGACTCGGCGCATCGGCGGATATTATTTTCTTCGTTGCGGGCGGGAATACAAATTGAAATTAACGGAGGATTGATCGGCGGTTTCGCTGGTGTGACAATAATATCGAGATGATATTGATTGTGAATCCAAAAAATGATGATCAGCGCGGCGACGAAAAGGATGGTGGATGTTATGAAATAAGACATGATTTTCTAATTTATTGATGTTACGAAGAAACAACTCCGAAGGAGTGGAATGATTTTAGTATCATAAAAGTTTGGCATTACAACCCCGAAGGGGTGTCATATTTTTCGAAAAAAAAACTATATCATCCCTGCGGGATTTGGAAACACGTTCCCAAATTCTATAATCCTTTCATCCCTTCGGGATTGGCCAGTGCATAAGATGAGTTATATAACTTTTACAGTACTCCCACGCTCGGTCTTTTCTATTTCAATGCGATTTGGGAACGCATCCTTGAGTTCATCAAGATGAGTGATGACAAGTATTTTTGCGAAATCATGTTTGACAAGATTAATGGCTTCGATGAGTCTTTGGCGGCCTTGCGCATCCTGCGAACCAAAGCCTTCATCAATGACGAGTGTTTGCAGGCGCGCGCCTTTGCGCTGTGCAAGAATTTCGGAGAGCGCCAGTCGAATGGCAAAATTAACACGGAAGGCTTCGCCGCCTGAATACATTTCATAATCACGCAGTCCCGAAGAATCGCTGATCTGAATATCCAGCGTTTCCTTTAAGTCATCGCGTTTTTTATCCTTGTATTCTGCCTGCGTTACAAAACGAATGGACATCTGTCCGCCGCTTAATCGTTCAAGCAGATCATTTGCTTTTTGTTCAATTTGCGGAAGCGCCTGTTCAATTAACAAGGCAGGCACACCATCCTTGCCAAACGCGCGCTCCAATGTTTTGTGACGCACGATCTGCTGATTGAGTTCTTCGCGTTGACCACCGTAGTCCTTTTTGCGCGCGCGGAGCGTGGCTAGCACGTCCACTTTTTGGCGCGCCGCACCGACCTGGTCACGGGTCCGATTTTCATCTTCACGCAATGCGAATAATTCGCGCTCCACTTTGTTAAGATCAGGAGACAAAGCTTCAGCTGATTCCAAGTTTGTTTTTGCAGTTTGGTAGTCGGCATCCAAATTTACGATTTCAGATTTACGATTTTTGATTTCAGATTCGAGGTTGGCGATCTCACTTTCGATCTGCTTGTTCACTTCACGAGCAGATTTCAAGCTGTTGAATTCTTCCTCTGCGATTTGCCCGTCTGTCACTGTGTGTCTTGCAATCTCGTGCGCAGAAGTGTCATATCCAAGTTTGGCAAGTTCCTTATCCAGTTTCGTCAATTGTTTGCGCGCTTCCGCCGCAAAGGATTCTTTATCCAGTATTTTGGTAACTTCTGCCAAACGTTTTTTGCCAGATTTCTCCCAATCCTTCGCAACGGATTGCAAAGTTTCGATCCGCTCGGTGAGCTGGGAGATCGTACTTGAATATTTCAGGCGATCATTTTCCACATTCGCAAGTTTCGCAATACCCAAGCCGATATCTGCCAGTTCTTTTTCGAGGTCGTCATTCTCGGTCTTATTGGCGCGGAACTTGTCCCCTTTTTGCTTGCCTTCCTCTTCCAATTGTCCAAGGGTTGATTCGCGGTGCTTTTCAGTCAGATCCTGACCACACAACGGACAAGTCGCACCGTCCGCGGCTTTGAGCGATTCGATCCGCTCCTTTAGGCTGTTCATGCTTTCTTTGAGCGATTCGTTCTCCGCTTTTAGAAATGCCTGTCTTTCACGCGCGTCATTTTTTCTGCTTTCCAATTCTGCACGTTCAATAACCTTTGCTTCTGCTTCCTTTAATTCCGCTTGAGATTGTTCAATTTCAATATTGAGCACATTGACCGAATCACTTTGACTGCCGATCTCTTCCTGCTCGATCAAAAGGCCGCGCTGTTCTTCTTCCAACCTGGCTTTTTCTGTCGCAATTTGTTCGAGCAAAGGAGTGCGATCCTTCTCATGTTCGCGGAATTTCATCGCGGCCTGATCAAGTTCTTCCAATTCCTTGCGCGCTTTCTGCCAGCCTTTATAAGCGGATTCGATCTCTTTTGCGCGGCTGATCAAATTTGCATATCCAGTTCGATCCGATTCTTTTTCCTCAAGCCTTGTCTCAAGGCTGCCAAGTGAAAAGCGCGCGCGCTCCAGCGATGCGGCTAAAGTTTCTGCGAGTTTGCGCTGCTCCGCAAGCAAGGCCGCGTTCTTCCTGATATTCTCCAGCGCGGATTCCTGCACAGTGCGGGTGGATGAGAGCTGCTTCAAGGTAATCTCAAGCTCCGTCAGCCGTGACTTGCGGACATCTTCCTCTGATAATTCAGCGTCAATTTCTGCGATGCGGCCGTCTATTTCATCCACATCACGTTCGATAAGTTTTCTTCTCTCTGCGGTACGTTCCTTATATTCATCCCAAACTTCCAACCCAAGGATCGTACCAAGCACAGTTTTGCGCTCGCTGGCTTTCTTTTGTGTGAACTGGTCGGCTTTGCCCTGCAGGAAAAAGGATGCATTGATGAAGGTTTCATAATCCAGCCGCAGGGTTTGTTCGATCCGCGCTTGTGTATCGCGCGTTGTTTTTTCAGTCAAAGGCTTCCATCTTCCGCCTTCAATATTCTGCCTTCTGCCTTCTTCATTCTGCATTCCGCCCTCCGCCTTCCGCTCCCCGCCTTTTGTTCTTTCCAAAACCTGAAATTCAAGAACTGTGCTCTTGCCGCGCGGAAGAGTCCTCTGCACATGAAAAATATTTTCCTCATATTCAAAATCCAAAGAAACTTCTGCGGCCTTTATATCCTGATGTAAATTGATGACATCCATGCCTTTGCCGCGGGCCTCACCGAATAAGACCCAGGTCAGCGCATCCAGCAGGGACGATTTGCCCGCGCCGTTATGGCCTGAAATACATGCAAGCTCAAAAGAGTTGAAATCCAATTCAACTGGGTCGCGATAAGAAAGAAAACCTGAAATGCGAAGATGGCGAGGAATCATAACGAAGTGTATCCTGTGGGTAACGAAGTGTATCCTGTGGGTAACAAGCGTATTCTGTTGAGAATAAAAAAATACCCTTTAAAAGCGAAAAGTATCTTATGGATGATGTTGGATTATAATCGACCCGATATGTTTGATTCTGAAGCGCCCAACGCACGCCGCCGCATGACCATACTAGCGGTCATCATCGCCACCATTCCATGTTACTGCTTTGGGTTCATCGTACTTTCATTCGCCCCAGGCGGGCGGGTCACACCCACTCCCACGATCACCCTTACATCAACTCTTACATCCACTCCAACCCTCAGCCCCACTCCGCTGATCTTCACGAGTACCATTACCCTTACCCCAACCAACACGCCAACCCCAACGCCTACACTTACTTTTACACCCACCCTGACAAGCACATCAACGTTTACGAATACGCCGACTCAGATACCCACCAGTACTTTTACGCCAACATCCACCCCTACGAACACGCCAACCAATACGCCAACGTCTACGAGTACTCCAACACCGACCAATACACTTACACCTTCGCCAACTGCGCTTGGCGCCATCCCCTAGCGCGACATTGAACGTCGCACCGCAAAATCTTTAAGGCCCACACCACATGAGCGATATTCTCCCATTCCTTAAATCAATTATTTCCGTTTCAGGCTTATCGGGATATGAAACCCCCGTAGCGACTCTCATCGAACAAAAGTGGACTCCACTGGTCGATGAACTCAGCCGAAGCAGACTCGGTTCAATCCATGGACTGAAAAAGGGTTCTGTTTCTGGTAAAGATTCCCGCCCCTCGGTTTTGATCGCCACCCACATGGACGCGATCGGCCTCATGGTCACCCGCATCGTGGACGGATTCATCTACGTTACGCACATCGGCGGGATTGATCCGCGAGTTTTGCCCGGCACACCTGTCACAGTCCATGCTTCCAAGAGCGGTGAAGAATTGTATGGCGTGGTCGTCATGCCTCCCACAAATCTTCTTCCCGAAGGCGAAGGGACAGGCGCAATGCCATTAAAGTATCTAATGATCGATACAGGACTCAATGCGGGCGAAGTCTCGAAGCGGGTATCTATCGGCGACGTGGTTGCTTTTAACACAGAAGCAACTGAAATCGCGGGTGGATGCGTAAGCGGTCACTCCATTGATAATCGTGCATCCGTCGCCGCGCTCACCATCTGCCTTGAGGAGCTTCAATCCAAATCCCATCTTTGGGATGTTTGGGCAGTGACATCAACGCAGGAGGAAACTTCGCTCGGCGGCGCACAGACATCCGCGTTTCAAATTCGTCCGACCATTGCCATTGCTGTGGATGTGACTTTTGGAAAAGGCACAGGTGTGCAAGGCTGGGAAGGGCACGAACTCGGCAAAGGGCCAACACTGGGAATCGGTCCAACCATCCACCCATTTTTACATAAGCAATTCAAAGAAGTTGCAGAGAAAGTGGAAATTCCATTTGCGGTGGAACCCATGCCCTCGCACTCTTCCACAGACGGCGACGCCCTGCAATTGACCGCCGAAGGGATTCCAACGATGGTGGTGAGCATCCCAATGCGCTACATGCACACACCTGTTGAAATGATCTCGATCAAGGATATTCAACGCACTGGTCGTTTGCTGGCAGAATTTGTCGCTTCACTGGAAGCGGATTTTATGACCAAGATCGCCTGGGATTAATCGATATGCTTTCAATCGACAAACAACAATTCAAATTACTTGAAAAATTATGTAACGCAATGTCCGTCTCCGGTGACGAGGGCGAAGTGCGGCGTATTATTTTGGAAGAAGTAAAGCCCTACGCCGATGAAGTCAAAGTGGATGCGCTCGGCAGTGTGCTTGTGCGGAAAAAAGGCACTGGTAAAAATCCGTTAAAGGTCATGCTCGACTGTCACATGGATGAAGTCGGCTTCATGATCGTACACGATGACAAAGACGGCTTTTATGAATTCGAATCCGTTGGCGGCATTGACCCGCGGCATCTTGTCGGCAAGCAAGTGATCGTTGGCAAGGATCATGTTGCAGGTGTGATCGGCGCGAAACCAATTCATCTTGCCTCGCGCAGTGAATTGTCAAGCGCAGTCAGCGTTGATTCCATGCGGATTGATCTTGGTCCCGAAGGCAAGGCCAGCATTGGCGACCGCGCCACCTTTGCCACCAAGTTCAAACATGTCGGGCCATCCATCATGTCTAAGGCGATTGATAACCGCATTGGCGTTGTCATCCTGATCGAACTACTCAAACATGCACCAAAGAATATTGAGTTGTGTCTTGCATTCAGCGTTCAAGAAGAAATTGGCTTGCGCGGCGCAAAAGTTGCGGCGCATTATTTCGAGCCTGACCTCGCCATCGCAGTTGACTCCACTCCAGCGCGTGACCTACCCGATTACGAAGGCAACGAGAATATCAGCTACAACACAAAGCTTGGATTTGGCCCCGCAATTTATGTAGCCAACTCATCCACGATTGACGATCCGCGCCTTGTGCGTTTTCTCGAAGATATTGCCGTCCAGGAAAAAATTCAATATCAACTCCGCCAGCCCGGTGGCGGCGGAACAGATGCGGGCGCGATCCAGAAGGCGCGCGCAGGTGTGCCTGTAGTTTCGGTCTCTGTGCCGCATCGCTACACACACTCCCCCGTCAGCGTTTCGCGCGTGGATGATTGGAAGAATACGTTGAATTTATTGCATTCAGCTTTGAAGAAAATGACGCGCGATTTATTAGTATACAAGTAGACAGGTAAACATGAATGGTTTGATTGCTTTACTCGGTTCTGGAGAATATCTTTCGGTCATGGATGATGTTGACCGCCACCTGCTGGCAAACTGCGGAGCGGTTGACCGCAAGCCGCGAGTCGTTTGTCTGCCGACCGCCGCCGGGCGTGAAGGCGACGCGAGCGTGAATCGCTGGTCTAGAATGGGCGTTGAACATTTCACCCGCCTCGGGGCTGACGTTCAGGCTGTCCCTGTCATCGACGTAGAGTCAGCCAATGATCTGAACCATGCGTCGGCAGTGGAAGATGCGGACCTTATCTACTTCTCAGGCGGCGACCCGGGCTATCTGCTCCGCACAATGAAGAATAGTCTCGTTTGGCAGGCGGCGCAAAAAGCATGGGCGCGCGGCGCGATATACGCAGGCTGTTCAGCGGGCGCAATGATCTTGGGCAGGGAAATCCCTGATTTCCGTTCGTTGGGTATGCGTACTTATTCTGCGTTTGGAGTTGTGCCTGTCGCTTTTGTGATGCCGCACTTTGACGCGATTCCGCTATTCGGCAAACCGCTTGTCTCATCGCTTCGTAACCGATTGAAAGAAGGCGAGATCATGATCGGCGTGGATGAAGACACAGCCATCATTGGAAAATTCAATGAAGACTGGACTGTATTCGGCAAGGCCAAAGCGCACGTATTCAGCAAGAAGGAAAGCAAAAGTTATAGCGCAGGTGAAAAATTTTCACTAGGAAAATAAAACCATGAAACCATTACTCAAAACTCTCACTGAAACATTCAGCCCGTCCGGTTATGAAGATGAAATCCGCAATGTGATAACCAGGGAAGTTAAACCGCTTGCAGATGAAGTCCGCGTGGATGCGCTCGGAAATTTGATCGTGCGCAAGAAGCCAGCTAAAGGCGCAAAAGACCCAAAGAAGATCATGATCGCCGCGCACATGGACGAGATCGGCGTGATGGTGACTCATGTGGACAGCAACGGCTTCGTCCGCTTCACGGGAATTGGCGGTGTTTATCCGCGCAACCTGCCGGGCGGACATGTCCGCTTTGCGAATGGAGTCTCCGGCGTGATCGGGCTTGAACCGACGAATTCAGCGAGTGATGTTCCGCCACTTGCCAAAATGTTCATTGATGTTGGCGCATCCAGCAAAAAGAATTGCCCGGTCAAGACTGGCGATGTGGCTGGGTTTGAACGCTCATTCCTTGATCTTGGCGATAAATTAGTCGCAAAATCCATGGACGACCGCATCGGATGTCTAGTGGCAATTGAAGCGTTACGTGCTTTGAAGTCCACTCCGCACGATGTTTATTTTGTATTCACCACACAGGAAGAAATTGGGACGCGCGGCGCGCAAACTTCCGCGTATGGAATTGATCCCGACCTCGGCTTTTCCATTGATGTTACCGGCTGGGGTGATACCCCCGGGCAAAAGGATTTTGAAGTAGCGCTCGGAAAAGGTCCCGCCATCAAGATTCGCGACGGTGGCATGCTCTCCGACCCGCGCATCGTGGAATGGATGATCCGCACGGCTGAAAAAGCGAAACTCCCCTATCAGCGTGAAGTTCTCCTCGGCGGCACAACTGACGCGCGCGCCATGCAGTTGGTACGCGGCGGCGTTCCCGTTGGATGTATCTCCATCCCCTGCCGCTATGTCCACACCCCAGCCGAGATGGTGGACATCAATGATGTCACGAATGCGGTGAAATTGATCGCAGCGATGTTGAGCAACTCGGTTTCAATTTAGAAAAAGAACGTAAGTGCCTCAGCAAGCTGATGCACTCCAGAAACAAAAAAGGTTTGGATTTCACGCCAAACCTTTTTTGTTTTAAGCAAAAGAATTATTACTCTTTTTTGGCTTCTTCAGCATCTTCCTTCTTTGGCATGACAGCGAGAATGATCGCTGCTCCCGCGCTAAGTGCGAACATGCCCATTGAGCCTGCACTGGCATAATTGGTCAGCCCAACCAGCAGGCCGAAGAAACCAAGTGCCAGCGCGATCTGAACCTGCCAGACAGCTTTTTTATAGGCATCCATTGTGAAACGCCCAACGCCAAATCCGAGCACAATGAAACCCAACGCGCGGACTATGTGACCAAGAATTGAAAGAACATCCATAAACTCATTCATTTTGAACTCCTTATAAGATTTTTACAACCACGCCCACAATCCCCACAACACGATCATCAGAAAACCAATACCCAACCTTGCCGCAACCGACCAGCCCCAGCCGGTCATCCACGCTTTTGTGTTGGCCAAAGCCGTATCGCGGTCTTTCAAACGACGCCATTCCGCAAGGAACAATCCCACAGGAGACGCGATCATGCCAGCCAAAGGTGTGAAAAACAAACTAAGGATAATACCCGCAGCAAAAGCCCAAAGGATCGAACTCCACGGCACGTTTTTATCACGCACGTGTTTGGCAATGATTATA
The DNA here is from genome assembly GCA_013140605.1 of Anaerolineales bacterium. Taxonomy (GTDB): domain Bacteria; phylum Chloroflexota; class Anaerolineae; order Anaerolineales; family Villigracilaceae; genus Villigracilis. The sequence goes on along the minus strand of JABFSL010000059.1, from coordinate 119 downwards.
TTGTCAATAATATTGCCGCCAATCATAAGCAGGGTGATCAACACAAAGAGCAGCCAATCTACCCAGGTCATATTGTCTTTTAGTGACTGGGCAATTGCGTACAACAATGTGCTGAACCA
>JABFSL010000104.1 GCA_013140605.1 Anaerolineales bacterium | reverse complement strand
ATGATCGTCCGCTGACTCTGGCAGATGCGAAAGCGATCTCGGACCCATTTGCGGCGCCATCTGTTGAATCAGTTGCCCCTGCAATCCAGGGAAACGGAACGATTTCGTTTGGCGGGGAAAACTCCACGGTAACTATTTCAGGTGTCACACCTGACTATTCGATGGTTCGCAATATGGAAATTGCGGAAGGCGAATTCATCAACGAAGAACAGATGCTCGGACGCATGTCTGTTGTCGTGCTTGGACCCGCGACTGCTGATGCTGTTTTTGGTCGTCACGATGGAATTGTCGGCGAAACGGTCCGCATCGAAGGCTCACCGTTCCGCGTGATCGGCATTCTTGTTGCAAAAGGCGGCGGTGCATTTGGCAGTGAAGATGACAGCGCGTACATTCCTTTTACCACTGCGCAGGCGCGTCTCATCAAACGTGATTCGCGCGATCAAATAGATGTTCTCTATGTGCAAGCGACAACCGCAGAGGCCGTCCCACAGGCCGCGGATGAGATAAAAAATATTCTGCGCCAGCGTCATCGCACCCCTATTGGCGTGGATGATTTCACGGTTTTCACCCAGCAGGATTTCCTCCAGACTTTTGAAACGATCACCGGCGTGCTGACAATTTTCCTCGGCGGTATTGCGGGCATCTCGCTGTTGGTGGGCGGCATCGGCATTATGAATATTATGCTTGTGTCTGTTACAGAACGTACGCGTGAGATCGGTCTGCGCAAAGCATTGGGCGCGCGCAAAAAAGACATTCTGCTTCAATTCCTGACAGAGTCTTCATTATTAAGTTTAATCGGCGGCATTATCGGAATCATGTTCGGATGGCTGATCGCTTTTATCGTTGGACAGGTTGCCACAGCAACAGGTAATAATTTTGTGCCCATTGTTGGCACAGATGCCATCCTGCTCTCAACAGGATTTTCAGCGGTCATCGGCTTGTTCTTTGGGATCTATCCCGCCAGCCGCGCCGCCAATCTGGAACCTGTGGAAGCCCTGAGATACGAGTAACTTCACGAATGAAACTCAAAAGTGTTTTCGTAATTCTGGCGATTGCCATACTGACTCAAAGCTGTCGGTTGGGAGCGAATAGACCTCGCGCGCTTCCCGCCACGCTGGAAGCTGTTTCTGTTTCGACAGAAACACAGTCTGCGCCTTCTGCTGTTCCAACAATTCGAGTTGAGATTCCCACAGCAACCGCAACAATCATTTCGTCCACTCCAACCCCGGAAGTAAGTGTTACTATTAGCGCGGTGAAGGGAAATATTTATATCCGCCGTGGTCCCGATATGGCTTATAACCCGATCAGTGTTTTATACAAAGATACAAGCGCTCAAGTGGTTGCGCGTGACATACTTTCCAGATGGGCGCAGGTGATTATTCCAGATTCGGATAAAATGGGCTGGATATACGTTAAGTCTGAATTTGCCAAAGTGGAAGGCGATTTCAATTCCATGCCGGGCTTCACTCCAACAGATTGGCCTGTGCCGGGATATTTGCTGAATTGTACGCATCACGATATGTATGTTATGCCCGGTGAAATTATCATCCCCGCCTCCTTTGGCGACCCCGCGAATGAAATTTGGCTGAATCCCGGTTTCTATACCGTTCAGGATATTTCCATTGACAGCTACCCCAAAGTGCAGGATGTGGAAATGCGCGAAGGCATGAATATTGAAATTCATGTGGATGGTACTGGTGAAGGTCGGAAGTGCCCGTAGTATAAGAACTGCCATAGAAACAGAACCAACTTTCGGCGGCGCGTGATGCGCCTCCATTTGTGATGTGAACATTCCAAAAAACAGGAGAAAATCATGTCCGAAAAATTGAATCAACTTAAAGAAATTCTTGGGGAGGTCTCAGATCTGAATCATGCTGGGAGTGTGTTGAGTTGGGATCAGCAGGTGAACATGCCGCCCGGCGGCGGGGAGGCGCGTGGACAGCAACTTGCCACTTTGGGCAAACTCTCCCATGAGAAATCCACCTCCGATAAAGTCGGCAAATTGCTGGATGATCTCAAACAGGAATTCGCTGGCTCGGACTCAGATGATGCGGCTCTGGTGCGGGTGGCTGCGCGAAATTTTGACAAGACCATGCGCGTGCCTTCCGAGTTTGTCTCTGAGCAGGCGGTGGTTACAACTGCCGCATTTGAAGCCTGGGTGGAAGCAAAAAAGAAATCCGATTTTTCCATCTTTCACCCGCATCTTGAAAAGGTTTTTGATCTTGCGAGAAAATACGTTTCTTTCTTCCCGCCTTCGGATCATCTGTATGATGTGTTGCTTGATGATTACGAACCGGGCATGAAGACCGCCGATGTGCAGGCGATCTTCGATAAACTGCGCCCACAGCAAGTGAAATTAATCAGGAACATTAAATCAGCCAAACAAGTCAAGGATGATTTCCTGCATAAAAAATATGCTGAAAAGAAAGTGTGGGATTTCAGTGCGACAATAGCATCCAAATTTGGCTATGACTTCAGCCGCGGCAGACAGGATAAAGCCGCACATCCATTCGAAACATCCTTCAGTGTGAACGACGTTCGCATTACGAATCGTTATGAGCCTGATAATCCGCTGGCTACACTTTTTAGCGGCATGCATGAGTCGGGTCACGCCATGTATGAACAGGGAATCAATCCCGCGTATGAGCGCACGCCTCTTGCAAATGGTGTATCTTCCGCCGTGCATGAGTCGCAGTCACGTATGTGGGAAAATCTTGTTGGTCGTTCCCTTCCTTTCTGGGAACATTTCTTTCCTGAATTGAAAAAGTTATTCCCAACTCAATTGGATGGTGTCAGTGCCAAAACTTTTTATAAAGCGATCAACAAAGTTGAGCCAACCTTTATCCGCGTGAATGCTGATGAGGCAACATATAATTTACACATTATGCTGCGTCTTGAACTTGAAATTGCAATGATCGAAGGTAAGGTCGCCATCAAGGACCTGCCCGAAATTTGGAACACCAAAATGCAGGAATATCTCGGCATCACTCCGCCCGATGATGCGCACGGTGTTTTGCAGGATATTCATTGGTCAGCTGGCCTGATTGGTTACTTCCCAACTTACGCGCTTGGAAATCTTGTCTCTGTGCAATTGTGGGAAAAGATCAACAAAGACATTCGCGATCTTGATTCACAGATTCATGATGGAAAATTTGATGAGTTGCTTGCCTGGCTTCGCAAGAATATACATGTTCATGGTCACAAGTATGATCCACAGGATCTTGTGAAAAATGTTGCTGGCAGCAAGATCGACCCATCCGCTTATGTCCGCTATTTGACAAAGAAATATAGCGATATCTACGGTCTATAATAAAACATCCCGCAGGTTTGATCGTGTCTTTTGGATGACAGGCCTGCGGGATATTGATTCCATAACCACATGAAATATAAATTTCTATTGCTCGCTTCTTTTCTCGGACTGTTATCTGCCTGCTCGCAATCGGTAGAGTCAGCGCCCACGCCTTTACCTGCCAATTCCCTCCCGACAGTTGTCGCGCTGACCGGGCAAGCCATCTTCGCCACTTCTGATGCGCTAACCCAGGCTGTCCTGCCAACTGAAACATCCCTGCCTACAATAACCCCCGTACCTTCTACAGAATTTCCAACCGTCACTCCCACCTTTGCAGCGGGTTTTACTGAACTTGCTCAAATTCGTTTTCTTTCGCCGGGACCCATGTCCAGCGTGGCATCTCCCATTAAACTACAGACCATGCTTGTGTCAGGGGAGAGCGAGAAGGTGCAATTTGATCTACTCGGCGAAGATGGGCGTCTGCTTCAGCGTATCCTGAAACCCATCATCCACGCATCGAATGGCGCGTTTCGAGCTGTTGACCTTACGTTTGAAGTCCGCGCCGTATCTGAAGCAGGATACATTCGCGTCAGCACAAAAGATGATTTTGGGCGCATTCAGGCACTCAATACCATGCCGGTGCTTTTGTATTCCATCGGTAGCAATCAGATCAACCCGCCAGGGAACATGGTTTATGAACGCATCATGTTCGAAGGGTTGGAGGATGGCGATGAAGTTTCTGGCGGTACGTTAAACCTCAAAGGGCGCTTCTGGCCTTTTAACGATCAGCCTATGGTGATCGAACTGCTTCTGCCGAATGGCGAACCCATTTCCTCGCGAATCCTCACCTTCACCGGCATTGATACCGAATCGTTTGAAACCACACTGCCATATAAAGTTTCGGAACCGACAAAGGCGCGTCTCTCAATTCGTCAGGATAATCCGCTGTTGAGCGTGACCGATCCCGAGCTAAAGAGATATATCTACGTTTACACGCTCGAAGTTACCCTGAACCCATAACAAGACTTGCCAAAACAAATCGCAATGGTATAATTCGCACGCTTTCCCCACTGGGGACGCTATCGGGGTGTGGCTCAGACCGGTAGAGCGCACGGTTCGGGTCCGTGAGGTCGGAGGTTCAAATCCTCTCACCCCGACAGACAAAGCAAAAGTACGTAAGACTCCCAACCCGAGGGAGTCTTTTTTTATTTATGAGTAGCCCGTGTAAAGAATTGATAAAGCTCTCTTTCTTTATCAATTCTTTACATAAAATTTGAAATTCCTGTACAAAGAATAACTACACTTCGGAAAATCAAATTTCACGGAGGCTTTTATGGTTACGCTATTGGTATATGCTCCTACACTTTTGGCGAGCTGATCACTTGGGGCGTGCCGCAGGAGACCATCGAAGGAATCGTCGGCATGTCCATGCCTGACCCTGCGATGTCTGTGAAAGATTTTGCCTCTGCCAATGGATTGGATTTTGAAGCCCTCAAACCAGCCCTGCAAGCCGAAGTGGATAAAGTTAAACCGTAATTTCATGTCGTTGCTTCGGGCGATATTCTTTCGCCCGAAGCAACCTTCATATTAGTGGAGATTGCTCACCGCACTGGCCGCGTAGCGCGGCGCAAGTGTCGCCGCCAAAGAGCAAAGGCGGCTCGCAACGACATTTGAATAATAGAAATCAAAGTAAAATCAACCTATGACAAAAATTCTTGTTATCGACGACGAACCTTCCATCATCAATCTTGTCAGCGCGTACCTTAAGCCTGAAGGGTATGAAGTTTATACTGCCGCTGACGGCAACGCCGGGCTCAAGGCCGCGCGCGTTTTCAAGCCTGATCTGATAATCCTCGATCTAATGCTACCCGGTATGGACGGTATTGAACTGCTCTCCCGCTTGCGCCGCGAATCGGATGTGTACGTTATCATGTTGACCGCCCGCACCGAAGAGACAGACAAGGTCATTGGGCTGTCTGTCGGTGCGGATGATTATGTGACCAAGCCATTCAGCCCGCGTGAGTTGGTGGCGCGAGTCAAGGCGGCGTTGCGCCGTCTGAAAACGGGAGCAGGCCCAGGCGAAGCAAGAAGCGTGCTCTCGTTCAAGCATGTCCACATTGATGTGGGCGCGCATACTGTCAGCGTGGATGAAGTTCCCGTCGAATTGACATCCATTGAATTTGACCTGCTGGTTGCACTGGCTGAAAATCATGGGCGGGTGCTCTCGCGCGAACAACTGCTCGAAAAAATTTGGGGTGCTGAATATTTTGGCGAGATGCGTGTGGTGGATGTTCATCTCGGGCATGTGCGCCAGAAACTTGGGAACGAGTCGCTTATTGCAACCGTGCGCGGCGTCGGTTATCGCTTTGAAGACGAGTCGCTCTAAAGAAAGAAAACCATGAAATATATTCGTGAACATCTCGGTGCAAAGTTGTTTCTTGCCAATCTCATTGTCATTCTTGTTGGCATCGGCATTCTTGCGATCACCATTCAAGTCACAATTCCCGCGGCGTTCAATCGACACATGGGGATGATGGACCAGACCTCAATGATGAATGGCATGGGGCAGGGACAAGGTCAGGGACTCGGCAAAACCCTGTTTGAAAATTTTCGTGCCAGCATGTTCGAGTCATTGGGCTATGCGGTGACGGCTTCTGTTATCGCGGCATTGCTCGTCAGTTTTTTTATCAGCCGTCGTATTGTTGCACCTGTGCGTACTCTTACCAACGCCTCACAGCATATCGCTGAAGGCCATTATGCCGAACGCGTGCAAGTGAATGGTTCAGATGAGATCGCACAGCTTGCCGCGCGTTTCAATAAAATGACAACGCAGCTTGAACAGGTTGAGTCCATGCGCCGCCAACTCATCGGCGATGTGACGCATGAACTGCGCACGCCGCTCACTTCCATAAAAGGTTACATGGAAGGGCTGATCGACGGCGTGCTTCCATCGACCACCGAAACATTCGACCAGATCCATCACGAAGCAGATCGGCTTTCGCGTTTGGTTGATGATTTGCAGGAATTGAGTCGTGTTGAGGCAAAAGCCTATCCTTTGGATTTTCGCTCCGTGGCAGTTCCCAGTCTGGTGCAGACTACTCTTAAGCGGCTTTCTCCCCAAGCGACAGCCAAGCGCATCGGACTCCGCTCAAGCCTGCTAGCTGACCTTCCACATATCCTGGCTGACGAAGACCGCATCACGCAAGTTTTGGTCAACCTTGTGGCGAACGCAATTCAATACACACCCGAAGGCGGCGATGTGACCATCTCCGCTATACGCCATGAAGATGAAATTCATATTTCAGTTAAAGACACAGGCATAGGAATCCCACCCGAACATCTTGCGAATTTATTTACACGTTTCTATCGCGTGGATAAATCCCGCTCACGAAATGCGGGCGGCGGCTCAGGTATCGGCTTGACGATTGCAAGGCATCTCGTCGAAGCACATGGCGGGCGCATCTGGGTGGAGTCAATTGGCGAAGGGCAGGGGAGCACCTTCAGCTTCAGCCTGAAAACTTCGCAATAGATTTTTCGCCATTACAAAAAACATAATTATCCCCAATTTAACCCAGCCGCGGATTTCACAGATTTCCACGAATAAGTTTAAAAATCCGTGTTCATTCGTGACATCGTGCCCGCAGGGTAAATCCGCGGCTAATTTTTTTCCCTTTGGTTTTAAAAAATAAACTCACCCAGAAAAATGCTTGTAAATCGCGCAGAATCCCCAGCGTTCAGTGCTCGCTTTGTTGGGCGTTTTGTGTGTTTTTCATGACGCTTGAACATAAACCGAACAAACTACGGCTGTACCCCCAAATCCTGTAAAGCCTGTATAGCGGGAGTCCAATTCACATGGACTTTCAACGCAGCGCGATAATCAGCGATGGCTGATTGGGTATCTCCTGCCATGTAATATGCACGCCCGCGCCACAATAGCGATTCTTCTAATATGGGTTTTGAGATTGTATCGTTTAAAGTTGTATTGGCCAGGTTGATAACATCTGAAAAACGATTGGAATAATAATAAGCGAAATATGGACCTGTCTGATACCACATCACACGGTAAGGACGGGATGTTGCCTCCGTGGGAAGTTCAGAATAAAAGTTAAAAGCGATGTCATACGCGTCCGCTGCATCCACGTATTCATGCAAGGCAACGTGACTTGTTCCCTCATTGAATGCCGCCCAGAATTGATCGTTGCCTGTTAATGTGGCAGCTTCCTTTTTTGCCCTGTCCAGTGCAATGCGTGCAGCGGTATCTGGGTCTGCCAACGCGCCAAGCAAATCTATAACTTCACTTTCGCGTTCCTCTGGGTAGACAACGAGAAACAAATAATTGAATGCACGCCAACTTTTTGTAAACTCATCGTAATTAATATGAAAGTTTGGACCATCCAAATAGGAATCCTGTACGATTACTTTGCTCGTCGTGTCATCGTAGCCTGTCACGAATTGATAATGTCCCATCCAACTAACCTTACCAAGCATATCCAGTTCGTAAATGCCCCTTTCTGCAATGACGGGAAATCCACCCGCGGTCAAACGCTTGAGCACATCAATGTCCCCACCATAACGTAGTACGGATGTCATCCCCGCAACATTCTCAATAATATAGTCCTGAAACTCATAAGGCATGACGTTCTTATCATTGTCGCCCGCCTTGCCATTCTTGTCCAAACGATTGCCTGGCATCAGCGCATCGCCAATAGTGGCGCGATTACCCTCCCAGCCCCAAAACGTGAGCGCCATCGAAAAATTTGTCGGCCCGCAATAATTATTGTGACCGCTTTGAGATTCGTATTTGACTCCACTTAGGGAGACAGAATCAGGCAGAGGCGTGGGGGCAATCGTCGGCGTAAAGGTCATTCTAGGCGTTGATGTAGGCGTCCCCGTAAAGGCGGGAGTCAGTGTCAGCAAATATTCCGCCCTAGTCGTGGCGAGAATGGATTCGAAATTGTCAGTTTGTTCAGGCTGAAAGACTGCCTGATCGGGCGGGTTAAAAAAATATTTTATACGGGAATATAGGTCATCCACGCGCCACGCGAGTCGGTTTTGAACAGGCGGGAGATAATACACACCAACTAGCAACACAAGCGCGAGTGGAATGTACCAAAGATATTTTTTCTTGCGAAATATATTCTTCATCGTCCTATTCCAAGAAGAGCAGCCCAACGGTTTGCGTTCGCGGACTAGCCCTACGGGCTGTGGCGCTGGGGCGGGCGTGGACTCTGCTTAGGGCAGGAAATACCAGAAGCCACGAAAGATTGATTTCGAGGTGAGTTATGTTTTGCATTCCGCTTCCTGTACTATTCCCCTTTTTTCCAATGCATCGCATGCGGCTGTTCACCTTCCGCAAACCCTGAAATGATGATCAACGCATTGGTCACATTCTTCGATGGATTCTTCCAGCGGTGCTGCAATTTTGAAGCGAACAATAAACTATCTCCCGCAGAGAGCAGAAACACCTGCTTCTCCACATAATATTCCAATTGACCCCGCAAGCAAAATACAAACTCGTGCCCCGTATGGACAATATTATGCGCCCCGCTTGAAGCGCCGCTTTCCAATGTCAGCATAAATGGTTCCACACGCCCGGAGAACTGCTCTCCGCCCAACGCTTCAAATACTCCGCGCGTGAAAGACATGCGTGTGCGCTCATCGGACTTCAAATAAACGATCTGCTTCTTTTCAGTCTCTGCGCCAAAGAAGGCTGTGATCGAAACTCCCAACGCATCGGCTAATTTATATAAAGTGCTTACCGAAGGTGATGTTTTGCCGCGCTCGATCATGCTCAATGCATTTGCAGAGAGTCCGCTTTTTGTGGCGAGTGTGCGCATGGAGATTCCGCGCGCCTCTCGCAGTTGACGCAAACTCGAGGCGACATCAACAGACATTGCTTCCCGTTGAAACGATTCCATAGATCACTCCTTTTGTAATTCGACCAATATACCCCGAATTATACACCAACTATATATGACATTAAACGAAACTTAATATGACACAATCCACTATTGTACAAACTGTCACAAAGATATGATGGGAATGCAAATATGCGTTTATACGAATATAAGAAGGCTCACATGGTAAATCAAACTCTCAAACAGGAAGTCTCCCAACTCGAAGCTGATTTTTGCTCAGCACTCTCTGACCCAAACCGCATCCTCATGCTGTATGCCCTCAGCGAGAAATCTCTCAATGTAACCGAACTCACCAATGAACTCGGGTTGAATCAGCCCACAACATCGCGGCATCTCAAAGTCCTGCGTGAACGGGGTTTGGTACAAACCGTCCGCAGCGGCACCACCGTCACCTATCATCTTTCTGATCCAAGGCTCATTCAGGCGCTTGACCTTCTACGATCTGTTATGCGGGATCGTTTGACCGAGCGTGCAAGCCTGATAAATGAAATCGCATAAGGAGAATGTTGATGAAGAACCGCTTCCCTTCCTGGACTTTGGGACTGCTCGGCATTTTGTTGCTGATTCTTGTCCCGGTCATATACTACCTACCCCGCACAAAGGCATCCACTGACCCTGCGGCACATATTCCCACAAAGGCCGTTCATGTGGATCATAAAGATATCGTCAAAGGTGAATTCAAAACAGGACAGGATGTCACACGCGCCTGTCTTGAATGTCATGAAGACGCCGCAACTGACATGATGAAAACCACCCACTGGACATGGGAATCAAAAGCCTTCGATGTCCCGTGGCGTGAAGATGATGTGACCATTGGCAAGATCAATCAGATCAATAACTTTTGCATCGGCTCACAGGGCAACGAAAACAAGTGCATGTCCTGCCATGCGGGCTATGGTTGGGAACAAGGCAAAGAAGTTCAACAAGCTAACCCAGAAAATGTTGATTGTCTCGCCTGCCATGCTGACTCTGGCTCTTATGGCAAAGGTTTATTTGGCAACCCCGCTGAAGGCATTGACCTGTTGGCTGCTGCACAAAGCGTACGCGCACCCACACGCGAGAACTGCGGCAAATGTCACTTCGATGGCGGCGGCGGTAACGGCGTCAAACACGGCGACCTCGATGAAAGCTTGTATTTCCCAGATGAAAACCTCGATATTCACATGGGCGGTGAAGCCAACATGCAATGCACCGATTGCCATGTCACAAAAGATCATCAAATTTTAGGCCGCATGCTCGCTGATAATTACACCATTGACCCTCAGGAGCAAGTCTCCTGCGAGCAATGCCACGTGGACCAAAAACACGAAGACGAACGCATCAATACACATCTTGCTTCTGTCGCATGTCAAACCTGTCATATTCCCGCCATTGCGATTGAAGACCCAACCAAAGTCACATGGGACTGGTCACAAGCAGGTCAGGAAGGGCGCGAAGATGATCACTTCACTTATCTCAAGATCAAAGGTGAATTCGTCTACGATAAAAACTTTGCTCCGACCTACCTCTGGTTCAACGGCAACAACGAATATCGTTATATCCTCGGCGATAAGATCAGCACGAATGGCCCCACCTATATCAACAAACCCGCTGGCGATATCAAAGATCCAAACGCAAAAATATTCCCGTTCAAATTACATATTGCCAAACAGCCATATGACACAGTGAATAATTATTTACTGCAACCTGTCACATCTGGCAAAGATGGCTTCTGGACCACCTTCGATTGGAACAGCGCCTTCGAACTTGCCGCACCCATTACAGGTCTTGATTACAGCGGTCAATACGGCTTCACCGAAACTTATATGTACTGGGCAACAACCCACATGGTTCAATCTGCTGACAAGGCATTGCAATGCGATTCCTGTCACTCTGCCGCAGGCGAGCCCAGCCGCATGGATTGGGAAGCCCTGGGCTATCCTGGCGATCCAATTGAATGGGGCGGGAGATAATAAAATGAAACGATACACACTCCTCTCAATTGTTGGACTTCTCATCCTTGTGCTTGCATTTGGAATTGGAACGGTTCTTGCCTCGCCCGAACCTGCTCCTGAACAACAGACATCTCCCCTGCACCCAAACTTTGCTCTGCTCGATGCGGATGGCGTAAATGTATTGGAAAGCAACAACGCAGTTTCCACCATGCAAACCTGCGGACAATGCCACGACACAGAATTCATTTCATCCCACGCATTTCACTCCGACCTGGGACTCTCTGACTACGCAGCCTCCAAAGAAACATGGGACTCAAGCACAGGTACATTCGGTCAATGGAATCCGCTCACTTATCGTTTCCTCTCACAGAATGGAGATGAACGTCTTGACCTGTCCACCGCTGAATGGCTCATGCTCAATGGCGAACGCATTGTCGGCGGCGGACCAGCTACAACATCCCGTGATGGAAATCCACTTGCAGATGTAAAGACCAGCAAGGAAAACCCCGAAACATCCACGCTTGATAAAGACGGTAATGTCGCAACATGGGACTGGGACAAATCAGGCACGATGGAAATGAACTGTTTCCTCTGCCATCTTGAATCACCAAATATATCCGCGCGCGCAGACGCCATCCATGCCGGCGAATTTGGCAATGTCAATACCGCCACTTTGTTCGGCCTGCAAATTGTTGAATCATCCGCTGATGGCTGGGTATGGAATGCAGAAGCTTTTACTGAAGCTGGCGAACTCAAGAGTGAAACCATTGGCATTCAAGACCCAACCAATTCAAATTGTGCGACCTGCCACGGTGAAGTACACCCTGAAACTGACGAACCGCTGACACTTACAGCATGTGATCTTGATTATCCACAGACCGCCACAACGGGACAAGTTGTGGCCTCACAGCGCATCAACGAATCTGGCGTCAATTTGACGAACAAAGCTGAATTGGATCGTTCATGGGATATCCATGCAGAACGTCAGTTGCAATGCACAGATTGTCATTATGCTTTGAATAACCCATCTCACGTGAGTGAAGCTCAAAGTAATAATCCTGAACACCTCATCCATGATCCACGCTCTTTGGAAATTGGGGAATATCTCCAAAAACCCGACCATAATTTCGCACGCGGTGAAAGCGCACAATTCAATGCAAACCCCGAATACAAGGGAACCATGCGCCGTTGCGAAAACTGTCATGATGCGAATATAGGCCATGCGGACTGGCTGCCATATATCGAAACCCACATGGACGCTGTCGCCTGCGAAACCTGCCACATCCCGCAGATGTATGCACCCGCCATCCAAACTTACGACTGGACAGTCCTCACAGTTGACGGCAAGGCTGTCGAATCCTGCCGCGGCGTGGAAGGTACGCCTAATGAGGTGACATCTCTTGTCACTGGCTATAAACCTGTCCTTCTCAACCGCACAAACATTGACGGCGACACTTTGCTCGCGCCGTATAACCTGATCACATCCTTCTATTGGGTTTACGATGATGTCAATGGAAACAAACGCCCCGTGCGTCTGGTTGATCTCGAAACCGCATTTCTAGATAATGGAAATTACACAAGCGATATCGTCACGGTCTTTGACTCGAATAACGACGGCAAATTAATTGATACAGAACTTGTGATCGACTCTTCTGCAAAAGAAGAAGCTATCAAAGCCAAACTTACTGCGCTTGGATTAAACAATGCCCGCATTGAAGGTATGGTTCAGCCTTACAGCATTAATCACAACGTCTCACGCGGAACTGACGCTATCAATGATTGCAAAGCTTGTCACAATGACGAGTCGCGTATGACTCAGTCCATCAAGCTGGCGGACAATGCTCCTGTGATGCCGATCTTTGACGCGGATAATAATGTCAACGGAAGCGGCGAAATTGTCACTGGCGAAGATGGCGCGTTGTATTACCAGCCAATGCCCGCCAAAGATAATATGTATGTCTTCGGCTCTAGCCGCGTTAATTGGATCGATTGGTTTGGCGCGCTCGCGTTTGCGGGCTCGCTTTTAGGTGTGATCGGGCATGGGACGCTGAGATTCTTCTCGTCAAAGAAGCAGGCCAAGGGTCACGTACGAACCGAGCGAATTTATATGTACGATGCTTACCGTCGCTTCTGGCATTGGTTGCAGACTGCGGCCATCGTCATTCTCCTATTCACAGGTTTGATCATTCACAGACCAGATATCTTTGGCGCATTCTCGTTCCGTGGCGTGGTGACATTGCACAATGTTCTCGCCGCCATTCTGGTGATCAACGCAGCGCTTTCAGTTTTCTTTCACATCGCAACCGAACGGATGCAGGAATATATTCCGCGCCCGTATGGTTTCTTTGACGATGCGATCACGCAGGCGAAATATTATATTTCGGGTATTTTCAAAGGCGAAGGTCATCCATTTGAAAAACGTCCCGATAACCGCATGAACCCGATTCAGAAGATCACATACTTTGGGATTCTGAATGTACTGCTCCCGCTGCAAATGCTGACCGGCGCACTGATGTGGGGTGTGCAGAAGTGGCCGATGTTTGCCAATGCGCTCGGCGGACTGCCCTTCCTGGCACCGTTCCATTCGCTGGTCGCGTGGATGTTTGGAACTTTTATCCTCGTGCATGTGTACATGACGACCACTGGCGCGACTCCGCTCGAAGCGACACGCGCGATGATCACTGGATATGAAGAAGTGGAAGTGCATGAGAGCAGGGATGAAGTAATAAGTGAGAAGTAAAAAGTAAAAGGCAACCCTGGTGGTCGAGCGCTAAGGCGTCGAAACCACCAGAATTAACAAGGAGTATCAAATGACTACTCAAACTAGAAAATCAATATTCAACCGACCTGAAAAGGCTTATGTTCATCCGTACCTGGGCGGAGCGGTGCTGGGAATTGTTTTGTTTCTCGCGTTCTTCCTAACTGGCAATGGGCTCGGCTCTTCGGGTGCGACCAGCCGCATTGACGCAGCACTCGTGGACGCTGTCGCTCCATCACATGTGGACAACACCCCGTATCTTTTGAAGATGGCAGGCGGAGATAAAAATCCGCTCGATGATTGGATCGTGCCTGTGTTCTTTGGCGCGCTGCTCGGCGGGTTCGCCTCTGGCGCATTCAATGGACGCCTGAAATTCATGACAACCAAAGGCCCTAATATTTCCAATCGCACGCGTTGGTTGATGGCATTCCTCGGCGGCGTGATCTTTCTTTACGGCGCACGCCTGGCGCGCGGATGCACTTCGGGGCAGGCACTCTCAGGCGGCGCGACTCTGTCCGCTGGCTCATGGGTGGTCATGTTCGCCATCTTCGGTGGCGCCTACGGTGTCGCGTATTTTGTAAGGAAGTTTTGGAATTAACATGAAATCGTTTACCACAAAGGGTCACAAAGGCGCACAAAGGTTTTTTCCTTTGTGACCCTTTGTCTCCTTCGTGGTAAAGGTTTTTGAATAAAAGGAGAATCAAATGAACTTTCCCCTCCCCTCTCTCGTAGCAGTCAGCGCATCCAACCCGTGGACCTATGTGCTCTTCGCAGTGATCGGTTTTGCATTTGGCTTCACACTTGAAATGTCTGGCTTTGGCGACTCAAGAAAACTCGCCGCTCAATTTTATTTCACAGAAATGACCGTACTCAAGGTCATGTTCACTGCCATCACTGTGGCGATGGTTCTGCTCTTCGGTGCGGTCGGACTTGGCATTCTCGATTTCAGTCAGGTCTGGGTTAACCCAACCTATCTTGCCTCGGGCATCGTCGGTGGATTGATCATGGGCGTTGGGTTTATTGTTGGCGGATTCTGTCCCACTACATCGCTCGCGTCCGCTTCAACAGGCAAGATCGACGGCATGTTATTCATGCTCGGCGGATTTGTCGGCGCATTCCTCTTTGGTGAAACCGAAAAATATTTTGACGGCTGGTACACCAATGCAGGTTACTACGGACGCCTCACACTCGACCAGGTTTTCGGCATTCCCATCGGCGCAGTGGTTGTGATCGTCATCCTCATGGCGCTCTTCATGTTCTGGGGAGGCGAACAACTTGAGCGCATCTTCGGCAAGAAAGATCTGAGTAAGGAACCCAAACTCCGTGTGGCTGGTGCGGTAGTTTTATTTGCTGGAGCTGTTGCAGTTTTGGCAATTGGCAATCCTTCGCTTGAAGATAAATATAATAAAGTCACCTTCACGCGTACCGAAACTGTACAACAATTAAACGCAGATCCCATCGTCAACACATACATCTACACCGCGGATGAAATGCTTGCGAAACGACTTGTCTTCACTTCACCCGCTGAAGTCTTCAAGGCAAGATACAACCAATCCATGAATCCTGTTTATCTCGATGTGCGCTCCGAGGCAGATTACAACCTCTATCACATTGAAAACGCAGTCAACGTTCCATTGGATCGCCTTACAGAAGTTGTCCCTGTTCTGCTGAGCGAGCCGCCTGCGAACAGCGTATTCATTGTGATGAGTAACGATGAAACTGCCGCCACCCAAGCCTGGAAGATTTTAGTCGGATCAAGTGTGCAGAATGTGTACATTCTCGAAGGCGGAGTCAATAACTGGATCGCATTCTTCGGCAAGGATGACAAGGCGCTTCAACCCGCCCCGAATGCTGGTGACGACCAATTGGGCTATATCTTCCCTGCGGCATTGGGCAATCGTTACGAGTCATGTGATCCCAATCCAATAGAATATGAAAAATTGGAATTCGAAGCCAGGATCATCCTGCAATTGAAACGCGATAAATCTGGCGGCGGCTGCGGATAAAATAATAATCGTTAAAACCGAGGGTCTAAAGAAGAAGCACTGGACAATTGCAATTGTCCAGTGCTTCTTCTTTTCTTGGCGAGGTTTTTAGGGTGTTTGGTTTAATTCTTCAAATGTGATTGCAAAAGAGCCATCGGGATATGTACTTGCGTTGATAAAGGATTGTGTGTGTTGCAGGTAGCGTTCGCCGTTATTTGGGTCTATGTAAAAAATATGCCCGTTGTAGATTCCGTATACCAATACTGCATGTCCGGTTGTTGCATCCCAATTTTCTGCCAATAAACTCATGTTGCTAATGGCAACTACAACAGGGCGGCCTCCCCTTAATTCGTTTTCGATAACACTGGCGAGCCGATTTGTATAATTTCCTGTTGCCTGCAGCCTGCCTTCTGTGACGTCAAATATAGAACTGGGATTCGCTGACAGCCCGGCTTTTTCATTTCCTCTTAGGATTGGCATCAATTCGTTATAGGTTATGTTCTCATCAAAAAAATCCAATGCCATGAGCATTGACGCAACAAAACAATCGTAATCATGGAGCAGCGATGGGAAAAGATGTTGATTAATTGGGGTGACGCTTAAAATGTACGCCAATCTTTTTTTTGTTTCATCATCTGTCGATGTGGGAGCGGATTGCGCCTGCGCATTTATGGGTATTGCCCCGCAAATCAACAATACTACAATAACCAAACGTATGTTGAGCTTTTTCATTTTCTGCCCTCTGGTTTTTATAGTAGATTAGACATCATGCAGGCTAATCTACTGTTGTTCAGAATATGATGGGAATCGTCTATATCATCATACTTAATCCAGAACAGCAGGCATAGGGGCAAATATCACCCAACAAGGCAACAATCATCACCTTGTTTATGGCACAGAATCTAACTTTTCAAATGTGACGGCAAATGAGCCGTGGGGATATAAGCTTGCGTCAATAAAGGATTGTGTGGGCATGGTATAGCGTTCGCCATTAAATGGATCTATGTAAAATACATGCTTGTTATATACCCCGTACACGATCACAGCATGTCCGATTGTGGAGTTCCAGTGTTCTGCCAATAGGCTCATATTTTTGATCGCAACGACAACGGGGCGGCCTCCCCTCAATTCGCTTTCGATAACACTGGCGAGCCGATTTGTAAAACTTCCCGTTGCCAGAAGCCTGCCTTCAGTCACATCATATACAAAACGAGAATCCGCTGACAGCCCGTTTTTGTCATTTCCTCTTACGATGGGGATCAATTCATTATAGGTTATCTCTTCATCAAAAAAATCAAGAGCCATGAACATTGACGCTATAAAACAATCGTAATCATCGTACTGGGATTGTGAAAGATGCTGGTCAATTGGATTGATACTCAGAATATACGATAATCTTTTTTTGTCATCTTCGTCTGTTGATGCTGGAGCGGATTGAGCCAGCGCTTTTGTTGGCATTGCTCCACATAACAGAAAAATTGCAATGGTTATAATAAGGTTAAATCGTCTCATTTTTTCCTTCTCTATCACTAAGATGCTCTTAAGTGTTTCCTAACTAAAGGCATTTTTAGTAAACAGTTCACATGTGATTGATCGGTCTTGCTCTTGCAGGGCGCTATTTCCATTATTTTCCCCTTAATTATCTAATTCTATTAATAAGTCGCTGCAGCAGGGGAAAAAGTTATGGATATGAGGTTTTCAAATTTGATAGGTTTACGCTGTTTTGCGAAGAGTCTGGTGTTATCCCTCATAAAAATATATTTAGCCTGAACTCATGTATAGCGAACACTCTCCAACTTCATCCAACTAGTGGGCAGTGTTGTTCTCCCTCATACGGGGGAGAACCAGTACTTTTTATGGATAAAAGGGCACTTGCCGTTATAATCTCAAGGTTGTTGGGTTAGTTAGACTATCCTCTTCACATTTTGCATGACTGAGAGTGTTAAAATGGGTTCCCGATTATGCCTAAAATTTTGTTTGTATGCACCGGTAATTTATATCGTTCACCCCTTGCTGCCGCATTTTTTGTTCGCAAATTGCAGGAGAATAAAAAACAAAAAAACTGGGAGGTGGGAAGCGCTGGTACCTGGACTGTTAAGGGAAAATCTGTGCCGCAGGAAGTTTTGATCGCCGCCGAAAAGTTTGGGCTTGACCTAAAAGGCCATGCCACTTCCATGCTGGACACCAACCTGCTTGCCACTCAAGATTTGATCCTGGTCATGGAGCGCGGGCATAAGGAAGCGCTCTCAGTTGAATTCCCATTAGCACGAAACAAGATATACATGCTTTCCGAGGCTGTTGACGATCAGGAATACGATATACCGGACCCCTTGAAATCCGGGCAGGCAATTGACGCACTGGCAGCCGATCTCTCCGAATTAATGGAGCGCGGCCACCCAAAAATTGTCGATTTGGTGGAACGATTACCATCGGGCAGATGAGTAATTTTTTCATTGACAAAATTGGTAAGATAAGTAAAATAGCGGACATCTACTATGAAAATCATGAATAACCTTATTTATTGCTTGTGTAGACGGCGGGGCTCGTAGCCACCGCCTGAAGAACTCTCCGCAGTCAACGGAAACAGACGGCTGGAACGACCCCCGCTTGCAAACTTTTGCAAAGTGAGTGGCGTTTGTTCGCCGTCTTTTTGTTTATCCGTTGACTGCTTTTAATTTAAGAGCTTACATGACTTTATTGGACTTTAGATTAACCAACTTAAATTCAATTCCTTTGGATGGGCTGCCAGCCCATGTTGGGAATACGCCCCTGCTCCCGCTTCGCAGACTAAGCCTCGGCCTGTCTCCGCGTGTACGAGTATTTGCCAAGGCTGAGTGGTTTAACCCGGGCGGCTCAGTCAAAGACAGGCCTGCGTTGAACATTATCCAAAACGCTGTCATCAATGGCGACCTTGGCAATGGCAGGCGTTTGCTTGATTCAACTTCAGGAAACACGGGAATTTCGTACGCCACTTTCGGCGCGGCTTTGGGAATCCCTGTCACGTTGACGTTGCCTGCCAACGCCAGCTCTGAGCGTGTTTCTATATTAAGAGCTTTAGGCGCAGAGTTGATTCTCACCGATCCATTGGAAGGCTCGGATGGCGCGATCTTGAAGGCGCGTGAATTGGCTGCTGAACAGCCAGACTTGTATTGGTATGCCAATCAGTATAACAACCCCGCAAATCCGCAGGCGCATTACCTTTCCACGGGGCCTGAGATTTTTGCCCAGACAAACGGACAGGTGACTCACTTTGTGGCTGGCCTTGGTACTTCTGGCACATTGATGGGCACTGGCGGATATTTGCGCGATGTATTGCCAGATGTGAAGGTGATCGCGTTTCAGCCTGATGCTCCTTTCCACGGACTCGAAGGTCTCAAGCACATGCCTAGTGCGATCAAGCCCGGAGTGTATGACGAGTCATTTGCGGGCACCCCGCTTGAGGTCAAGACTGAAGCGGCGCATGAGATGATGATCCGACTGGCGCGGGAGGAAGGTCTCTTTGTAGGAATCTCCTCCGGGGCGGCGGCTGTCGCTGCGCTTCAAGTCGCAAGTGAATTGGATGAGGGCGTTGTGGTGACTTTGTTCCCCGATGCGGGCTATAAATATTTGAGTGACAAATCTCTTTGGGAAGGTAAGTAATGCTGGCAATTACGAATGATTTGATCGGACAGATCAACAGTCATGTTGAGGAAGCGTACCCTGAAGAGGGGGCTGGTTTTTTGATCGGTGTTGAAGGCGAAGTGAAACAGATTTTGCCATTGCCAAATGCGCGGGAAGATGAGGCGCGGCACAATCGGTTTTTGATCACGCCCGAAGATTATCTCAAAGCCGAATTGACAGCAGACAGGCTCGGGCTGAGTCTGATCGGCGTCTTTCATTCGCATCCCGATTGTCCGAATATCCCATCTGAATATGACCGCGAATGGGCGCAGCCTTTTTTCTCTTACATCATTACGCGTGTGGATATGGGCAAGCCGGTCAGTCACCGTTCGTGGCGTTTGGTGGAAGACCGTTCGAAGTATGAAGAAGAAGAAATATCAATTCAATAAATTTGCTGGTGGTTGAGTAGGCGGGTGCTTTTCTCGCCTGTATCGAAACCACCGATTGATGAAAAATATACAATTCACGGGTGGTCTCGATATGCTCCTCGACGAGCACTCGGAGCTACTCGACCACCGAATACGATAAAAAATATAAAACAGGATTCTTAAAATGACATCGCAAACCTTACAAAAAGTGGATCACTCCGCGCTGAAGACAAATCAACTGTTCATCATTTTTCTAAATATATTGGCTTTCGTTTTTAACCAGCCCATTCTCGTGGCATTCGTTGCCGTGGTTTTGGCGATTGGCGCTGTTCTGAAAACCCCGGGCTTTGGAATTGTTTATAAATCCATTCTCAAACCGCGCGGCTGGATGAAGCCCGATGTGCTGGATGACAACCCTGAACCGCATCGATTTTCACAGATCGTTGGCCTTTCATTTTTAGCCGCTGGTTCGATTGCGCTGTTTCTTGGCTCGGCTGGTTTGGGCTGGTCTCTGGTCTGGATCGTGATTGCCCTTGCATCCCTAAATGCCTTTGGCGGATTTTGCGTGGGCTGCGCCGTGTATTACTGGCTGGCGCGATTCAATGTGCCTGGATTTGGCAAACAGCCGCCTGCGGGGACATTCCCCGGTGCGAAGCCGAAAGCAGGAGTCATTGCATGAGTTCAGAAATTCTGTTGCGTTTTGCTTCCGCGCTTGGTATTATATTTTTAGGCGTTGGCGGTTATTGGCTATTGAACAAACGGTTGCTTGTGCGTGTGAGAAAAAACGTTCATTCGTTGTTCAATCCCTTGCCAAATAAACCGACGATCGTTTATTTCACCACACCGGATTGTGCGCCATGCAAAACTGTCCAGCGGCCTGCGCTTGAGAAGTTGATAAGTATGCTTGGCGAAAAATTGCATGTTGTTGAAATTGACGCCACCGAACGCCCCGACCTCGCGAAGACCTGGGGTGTGATGAGTGTGCCGACAACCTTTCTGCTTGATTCGCGCGGCGAGGCTCGTTATGTCAATAATGGCGTGACCCGCGCCGAGAAGTTGATGGAACAGATACAGACGTTGTAATTGAATAACTCTGGTGGTTGAGTAGCCCCGTGTTCGTCGGGGCGTATCGAAACCACCCGTTAACGAAAAGCTTTTCATTCACATGTGGTCTTGATACTCGACCACCAAATGTAAATAAAATTTCAGGAGACTCTACATGCCAGTTTTACGAATCCCAACACCTTTGCGAGCCTACACCAACGGACAATCTGATGTGACGGTTAGCGGCGCAAATATTTCAGAAACGCTAACGGACTTAACAGTACAGTACCCCGCGCTCAAACCGCATCTATTCAATGATGGCGGTGACTTGCGCCCATTTGTTAATTTGTTCGTCGGTGAAAATAACATCAAGGATCTGCAGGGTGTGGATACGCCGGTCAAGGATGGCGAGAAGATCATGTTGATCCCATCCATTGCTGGAGGTTGATATGCTGCCAGAATTAAATCACGAAGAAATTTTGCGTTACTCGCGTCATCTGTTGATCCCCGAAGTGGGATTGGAAGGCCAGCGCAAATTGAAGAATTCCTCTGCGCTGGTCATCGGCACGGGCGGACTTGGTTCTCCGGTTGCGCTGTATCTCGCCGCGGCGGGTGTCGGTCGCATCGGACTTGTGGATTATGACGTGGTCGATTCATCGAATCTACAGCGGCAGGTGATCCACGGCACTTCCACAATTGGAAAATTAAAAGTGGAAAGTGCGCGGGATAAATTGTTGGATTTGAATCCCGATATTCAAATTGATATTTACAACGAGCCGTTCACATCTGAGAACGCGATCCGCATCGCCAAGGATTACGATGTTCTCATTGATGGCACAGATAATTTCCCGACCCGCTATCTCACGAACGATGTTTGCGTATTTCTTGGCAAGCCCAATATCTATGGTTCCATCTTCCGCTTTGATGGGCAGCTTAGTGTTTTCTATGCAAAGGAAGGCCCATGCTATCGTTGTCTATTTCCCGAGCCGCCTCCGCCCGGACTTGTCCCTTCGTGCGCGGAAGGCGGCGTGTTGGGAGTATTGCCCGGCACCATTGGCACACTTCAAGCTACCGAAGCCTTAAAAGTTTTGCTCGGAATTGGCGAGCCGATGATCGGCAAATTATTGCTTTACAACGCGCTGGATATGTCCTTTGACTTTGTGAAGCTCAAGAAGAATCCCAATTGCCGTGTCTGCGGACCGAATGCAGACATCAAGGAATTAATTGATTACGAAGAATTCTGTGGCGTCCCTGGCCATGACCATGAAGAAGGCTCCGCTGGCGCAGGCTTGGATATCACCGCTCTTGACTTAAAGAGCCGCTTCGCACTTAACTCGAACTTGATTCTGCTCGATGTGCGCGAGCCGCACGAACTGGAAATTTCCGCTCTGCCGAACGCAGTCAATATTCCACTCGGACAGTTGGCCTCGCGCCTCGCAGAGTTGAACAGCGCCGATGACATGGTTGTCTTCTGCAAAGGCGGGACTCGTTCCGCAAGAGCCTTGGAGTTACTTTCCAGCGCGGGTTTCAAGAAGGTCAAGAATCTCAAAGGCGGAATCAACGCCTGGGCAAAGGAAGTCGATACGAATTTGCCGATCTATTAAAAACAGTGTGTAATGCTGAAAGCAGTAAAGAATTTCGAACAACCAAAACCTGATAAGCATGGTCTTTGCAAAGTCGCTTGACATAACTGAAATATGTCGCCCTGAGCGAAGCGAAGGGTCTCTACGACGGCTAAGAGACTCTTCGGTCGCGGCGAACGCGCTCCCTCAGAGCGACACAAACTGGACTTTGCAAAAGCCATGACCTGATAAGCTCAAAGCCTATCAGGTTTTTTCTTTTAAACATATAATCCTCTGACCACAAGGAATGTTTTTTGGGAGATTGAAGAATAAAGATATGGGACACATCTTCATAAGTTACAGCCACCGCGACAAGGATTATGTTCATAAACTTCAGGGCGCTCTCCAAAAGGATGGCTTTGAAGTTTGGATTGACGAAAGAATAGATTATGGCACAGAGTGGCCCAAGATCATTCAAAAGCACCTTGATGAATGTGATGCGTTTATCGTGGTTGTAAGTGAAAATGCCTTTGAATCGAAGTGGGTCCAAAATGAAGTCGCACGTGCGGGTAGAAAGAAGAAGCCCATTTTTCCACTGCTCCTTCAAGGCGATCCCTGGCTATCTGTTGAAGCTACACAATATGTTGATGTTACTGGCGGCTCACTTCCAGATGAAAAATTTTATCAACGCCTTGCCCTGGTTGTGCCAGGAAATAAAATAAAAAAAGATGGATTGAATGTAAAAACAATATCTAAAGTTAATTTCCGCTGGCTTGGTGTTGGCGGCATTATTCTGTTTGTTTTGATCTTTGGTGGATTCGGTTTGAATTACCTTATCAATAATCTGCCAACTGCGACCACCACAATTTCTTTTCCAACAGAGACTCCCGTCCCAGCAGATACGCCCATTCCAGCTCCAACTCTTGGAATTCGCTCAACCATAATTGGCGAAAAAGGCGAGACACTTGTGTATGTGCCAGCAAGTGAATTTACAATGGGAAGCGATACTGGCGCATCAAATGAACAACCCGTTCATACAGTTTATTTGGACGCCTTCTGGATTGACCAAATCGAAGTGACCAATAAACAATACAAGGCTTGCGTGGACGCGGGTATGTGTGAACTGCCATCCTCAACAAGTTCATATACACATCCAAATTATTACGGAAACCCTGAATTTGATAACTATCCTGCTATCTATGTAAATTGGGATAAGGCTAATAGATACTGTGAAGTGTGGACAGGCGGAGATTTACCGACCGAAGCGCAATGGGAAAAGGCCGCGCGCGGTATGGATGCGCGCACGTATCCATGGGGCAATGACGCGCCGAATAAGGATTTTCTGAATTACGACAACAATGTCGGTGATACAACTGTAGTTAAAGGCTATCCAAATACAGCTAGTTTTTATGGTTTGTACGATATGGCAGGCAATGTTTGGGAATGGGTGAATGATTGGTATAGTGAAACCTATTATGAAAGTTCGAGTTCATCCAATAATCCTTTAGGACCAGAATCTGGTCAATACCGAGTGGTGCGCGGCGGCTCGTGGGGCAGTTACAATGACCTCGTCCGTTCTGCCACCCGCAATGCGAATGATCATTTGTATACCGGCTATGGCATCGGTTTTCGTTGTGCCCACTCACAGCCATAGTTCTGGAAAATACCCTTTCAGTTATAATCCGCTCATTGGGATATTTACTCAATGACTCGACCCCTGCGTGTTTTCCTCTGCCATGCCTCGCAAGATAAGCCAACTGTTTGGAAACTGTACCGTTACCTCAAACAGCGCGGTGTGAAACCCTGGCTTGACCAGGTGGATTTGCTGCCCGGCGAAGATTGGGAAGTGGAAATTCCGAATGCGTTATTTTCCTCAGATGTCATTCTTGTTTGCCTTTCCAAAAATTCGGTGGATAAGGAAGGCTATGTTCAAAAGGAAATTTCTTTTGCCTTGGATAAGGCTTTGGAAAAGCCAGGCAGGATTTTCATCATTCCCGTTAAGCTGGAAGAGTGCGATATCCCAAAACGCCTGAGTCGCTATCAATGGGTGGATTTATCCCATGTAGATGGACGTAAACGCCTGCTGATGGGATTGAATAAGCGAGTGACTGAGCTTGATTCTGATGTTTTACCGGTAATTTTGGAGGATACACGCCAGAAGAAAAGCACTACTAAACCTGTAAGTTCTGATCTGTCGAATAGCGATGTGGTTGAAGCTTCACTTGAAATGGCAGAGAAAGAAGCCATTGAGAAAGCGCTACTTGAAAATGCGGCGCGCGAAACTGCTGAAAAGGCTAAGCTTGAAAGATTAGTACTGGAAGCAAAATTAAAAACGGAGCGTGAGTCTGCTGAGAATGTCAGGCGTGAAAAACTAGAACACGAAGCTATGGAAAAGGCCACAATTGAAAGTTTGGAACTGGAAGCAAAAGAAAAATCAAAAGATGAGGCTGCAGAAAGAAAAGTTCGCGAGAAAAGGAAACGTGAATTACGGGAATTAAAAGAAAAAGAGATGAGTGATGTATGGCGGGTATTTGTAAGCAGTATTTTCAACCTGGTCTTTTCAAATCTCCGCTTGTTTGGAGTTGGCGGTGTTATTTTATTTTTTTTGTTCTTTGTTGTATTTGGTTTGAATTATCTTATCAATAATCTGCCAATTGCAACTTTTCCGAATTCTTCTCGAACAGTTGCAACCGCAACGAATTCTTCCCCGAAAGCAACCGAAACTATTAAACCTCCTACTTTAACCAGTGTGCCTTTTACTCCAACTCCCCAGCCAACTGAAATTTCTCAGCCCGTCTCAACTCCAGCTCCTGGCTCAACCATGATTGGTGAAAAAGACGAAACACTTGTGTATGTGCCAGCAGGTGAATTTACAATGGGAAGTGATACTGGATCATCAGATGAACAACCTATTCATACAGTTTATTTGGATGCTTTCTGGATTGACCAAACCGAGGTAACCAACAAGCAATATAAGGCTTGTGTGGATGCGGGTACATGTGAACCGCCATCCTCTGAAAGTTCATACACACATCCAAATTATTATGGAAATCCCGAATTTGATAATTTTCCTGTCATCAATGTGAATTGGGATAAAGCCAATAGATATTGCGAGGTCTGGACAGGCGGAGATTTGCCGACCGAAGCACAATGGGAAAAAAGTGCGCGCGGTACAGATGCGCGAACGTACCCTTGGGGTAATGATGCGGCAAGCAAGGATTTGTTAAATTACAATGGCGATATTGGCGATACAACCATGGTTAAAAACTATCCAAATACAGTTAGTGTTTATGGAACATACGATATGGCTGGCAATGTTTGGGAATGGGTCAATGATTGGTATGATGAAACCTATTATAAAAATTCAAATTTGTCTAAAAATCCTTTAGGACCAGAATCTGGAGATTCTCGAGTACTACGGGGTGGCTCGTGGGTCAACTATGGTAATGGCGTCCGTTCTGCCGATCGCATCTGGAACGACCAGACGGTTTCCAGCGATGTCCTCGGCTTTCGTTGCTCCCGCTCACCATAAGGGCAAGGATGAATAATGAAGGATGAGTAGAGTCTCCTGTCGAACATTTCGACAGGAGTTTTTTGTACGCCTCGCTTTTCCTTTATTACTTTGTGTTGAAAAAAGGTAAAATACCCACAACCAAGGAGAGACTACCGTGATCGGATTACCTGAATCAAAAGATAAACGTGTATTTAATAATGTTCTCGGTGCGATTGAGAAAAATGAATGTGCTGAATCGTGAAACTTTATTAAGGCGCGCGGGAAAACTTTGGCTCGTTATTGCCTTGCTGTTTATTCTCTTTGGTGGAAGTTGTATCGCCAAAAAAATTTCGTTGGTTCCTGAAAAGCCAACTCAGGGCATCGGCTCGACGATGGTCTCTGAAAAAGATGGCATGGTTTTAGACTATGTCCCTACGGGGGAGTTTCCAATGGGAAGTAATAATGGCACCGATGATGAAAAGCCAGTTCACAAAGTTTATCTTGATGCTTTCTGGATCGACCAAACCGAGGTGACCAATGCCATGTATGCAAAATGTGTGGCTGAAAGCGATACGTGTTCGCCTCCCTCAGCGATAAGGTCGGAAAAGCGTGATAGTTATTATGGTAATTCGGAATTTGATAACTACCCTGTAGTCTATGTGAGTTGGGATCAGGCTAATGCTTATTGTTCATGGGCAGAACGCAGATTGCCTACCGAAGCCGAGTGGGAAAAGGCCGCGCGTGGCACCGACGGAAGAACATATCCTTGGGGCAACGAATCTCCAGCCGCCGATTTACTGAATTACAATGCAAACGTCGGCGACACAACAGAGAGCGGTAAGTACCCCGATGGCTTGAGTATTTATTATGCATATGATATGGCGGGTAATGTGTGGGAATGGGTCAATGATTGGTACAGTGAAACTTATTATAAAAGTTCACCCGCATCTAACCCCATGGGGGCGGATACTGACGTATTTCGAGTATATCGAGGCGGCTCGTGGAACGGCAACGATAGCAGCGTCCGTTCTGCTTACCGCTATGGGAGCGGTCCATCGGGCACAAGTGACGAGCTTGGCTTTCGTTGCGCCCGCTCACCGTAAGAGCAAGGATGACGGATGAAATGCGGATGATGTAACGTAAGACCTCCGAGTTCTCCGAGAACTCGGAGGTCTGCTCTTAAAAAGACGGTAAAATACCCCCAACCAAAGGAGAGACTACCGTGATTGGATTACCTGAATCAAAAGACAAACGTGTGTTTAATAATGTACTCGGCGCGATGGGGAATACTCCGCTTGTAAAGTTGGAACGTATTGGGCGCGACCTGCCCGTCCCTTTATATGCAAAATTGGAATTCATGAATCCCGGCGGATCGGTCAAAGACCGTGTGGGGGCTTATATTGTTGAGCAGGCAGAGAAAAGGGGAGAGATAAAACCCGGCGGGACAATTGTGGAAGCCACGTCGGGAAATACTGGTGTGGGTCTTGCCATTGCGGCGGCGTTGAAGGGATACAAGACCATCTTTGTCATGCCCGATAAGATGAGCAATGAAAAGATTCTTTTGCTTCGCGCCTATGGCGCGAAGGTTGTCATCACGCCAACTGCGGTGGGACCTGATGATCCGCGCTCTTATTATGAAGTGGCAAAGAAGTTTGCCCGTGAAACTCCCAATGCCATTTTGGCAAATCAATATCACAACCCTGATAATCCAAAAACGCATGAGATCAGCACTGGGCCTGAACTTTGGGAACAGACCGATGGTAAGCTGACTGATGTCATTATTGGGATTGGTACAGGCGGAACGATCAGCGGTGTGGGGCGTTATCTAAAATCGAAGAATCCAAACATCCAAATTGTCGGCGTGGATATTGAGGGTTCGATCCTGACTGAGATTTGGCAGAACAAGGGAATCATTCCTTCAGGTGCGTATCCCAAAACTTATAAAGTGGAAGGCATCGGCGAGGACTTTCTCCCTGGCGCGATGGACCTTACTGTTGTGGATGCAATCGAACGCGCTGGCGACCGCGAGTCATTTCT
>JABFSL010000101.1 GCA_013140605.1 Anaerolineales bacterium | reverse complement strand
ATCATATTCAGACCAGTTCTTGACACGGTATAATGTTTTTGGGCGTGGCGGTGTACTCTTTTGTTTAGGCATAAACCAAACTTACACAGTCACGCCCTTTTTGTCAAACCTTTTATGCACCAACGCCGACTTGAACCGTCAATTGTCGCTACTTCAGATAAACAGTTTTTAGTACATAAAAACATAAAAGATATATTTGACCGAGTGAAATATCGTCATGAGAAATCAAAGAGTATATTAGGCTCAGGCGTTATGTCTGAAGATGAATATGCTGAGGTTGATCTAGATGATGAGGAGTTAGATGTTGAAAAACTTACACAAGAAAACTCGCCTCTGAAGTCAATAGGCGGACTTGGCGTTGAGTCTAGATTGCATCATACTTGGATTCTTGAGCAAAACCGCTCTCAAGCTGAAAAATTACCAGACTACATATTGAGTGCAAAAAACTATTCAGAGCCTACACCTTATATGTTTGTTTTGATCGAGTTTGAGGGAAAATATATCCCTATCTTATATGATTTAAAGCATGAGTATATTGAAAGAGATGAAGTTCTTAAAATCTTGGATTTAATTTCCTGTACAGCTTCAAGCCCTAGAGCAAATGTTAAATTTTCTGAGGTGGAGCATTTTACTAATGAAACTGTACAGGCTTGGTGTAAAGTGAAAAATGTTCCTGTCGCTAGTGTGAGGAAAATTTGCGGTCTTTACCTTCAACCTTACGAACAAGCTAAAGGAATAAAAAACTTCCTTAAAGGTAGTTGATCTTTTACTTCATCATCCTCGCGGCTTTTCTTCCGATCTCCACCGCGAAGTTCGTTCCCCGATCCCACGGATACACCTGACTCATCGAAGCGAAATACAATCCTTCAATTGGCGTTTGTATCTCTGGAATATTTTTTGAATGATTCACCAAAGGCACGGGCTGCGCATAATTTGTTTTATGTACCCAAATTTTCTTCACCCAATCACGCGAAAACTCAGGGTTGAATTTTTGGAAAGCGGGAATAAATCTCTCCAGCAATTCGTCGTCGCTCATTGAAAAATATTCGTGCCCCATTTCCAGATAATCACCCGCGTATACAATATGGTCGCCGCCAAAATTTTCCTTCGGCACAAAATTCGTGTGTTCCACCAGCGCCAAAAACGGATAGCCTTCATCCTTCGGCACGTTGAACCAGTAATAGCCATTCTTTGAAATCGAATGTTTCAGCGCCAGCGTCATCACCACCGCGCCCATGGATTTCAATTCGAGCAAACCCTTTAAATAATTTTCGGGCAGATCGGGGCAGAGTCTTGCCATTAGATTCGGCGACGTGGTGACAAGGACTTTGTCGAAAGATTCATCGTCCACGGTCAGACTACCCGACGCCTGATCCCGCTTTATGGATTTTATCTGCGCTTTGAGTCTGATCTCCACACCCATCCCACGCAGTTTCTCCGCAAACAGATCAGCGAACTTTTGAAAGCCGCCCTCGAATGTCCCCAGCCGAGTCGTGCGCGCGTGGATTCTTGCCCACATCCACGCCATGTTGACATCCTTGTAGTATGGCCCGAACTTGCCGATCAATAACGGCTTCCACATCTGCTCGTAGACTTGTTTGCCCGCGTATTTCAACATCCACTGATCGGCAGTAACCTTTTCCAGCGCGCGCCAGTTGTTCGTGAGGCGTAGGAACAATCCGACGAAGCCGAATCTAATTTTGTTCAGACCAAATCCAAGTCCAGGAAAAAGAAGCGCTTTTAAAATCGAATCAAATGGATACCATTTATTTTTGTACAGCATCACAGTCAAAGGGCGAGGGAATCTTACTTTATCCTCCAATCCCAACTCACGGATCAACCCCAGCATTTCTGAATCGCTTTGGAACCAGTGATGATAAAACTTTTCCACCGACCAATCCCAATGAGGCTCTTTGAAACCAGAAGCCAGTCCGCCAACATACTCAGCGGATTCAAAAATGGTTATGTCATGCCCTGCTTTTTTTAGATCATACGCGGCAACCATGCCGCTGTATCCAGCCCCAATAATTGCAATTTTCATTTTTATATCCTTTATCGTATGTGCGGGGTTACCCCGCCCCTACGAAACATAATTATTTTTCTACTTCTTCCCTTAATTTATCGCTCCACTTCAAACCCTCACGCGCCATGAAATACGCGCCAAGCAAAGTGATGGGAAGCCAGAGCGCGACATGCAGCGTAAGCGTATATCCCGCCGCAGTGGCTTGATCCACGCCATAAGCGGTGAGGACTGCGATACCCGGCGCATCGAACGTGCCGATATAGCCCGGTGCGGATGGGATGGTGGTGGCGAGATTCACGATTCCATTCATCAGCATTAACGCGAAGAATGAAACCTGAAAATTAAAGGCATGCATCACGAACCAGTATTTGCTGGTCTCCAACAGCCAGATGATGACCGAGGTAAAAAAGACCATCAACACGTTAAAGGGCGAACGCAGCGAAGCCAATCCGTCCAGAAATTTATTCATGATGCTAATGATCTTTGTGTGCAATCGTTTAGGCGTTAGATGCTCAATAAACCACAAGCCGATCTTTGCCGTGACCTGTGGGAACATGGCCGCCAGCAAAAAGATGATCAACGCGCCGAGAAAAACGCCCGTGCCGATCACTGCCACCTGTTGAATATTTCCCACAAAGCCAGACGCGCCTGTGAGTTTTGCCAATTCAGGCAAATTGACAAAGACAAACGCCAGCATTACCACGCCATCAAAGATACGCTCGACAATGATCGTGGCAAGCGAAGCGGAGACTGGCACGCCTTCCTTGCGTTTGAGGATCACGGCGCGCAGCACTTCACCTGCGCGCGCGGGATAAATATTATTGCCCATGTAACCAATGGTTGTGATGGGGAACATGGTTCTGGTGGGAATTTCCTTGATGGGTTTTAGCAAATAATGCCAGCGCCACGCGCGCACCCAAACGCCGATGAAGTACACGCCAATCCCTGGGATTAACCAGAAATAGTTTGCTTTCTGAACCGTGCCCCAAAATTCATTAAGTTTTAGTCCACGCAGGGAAAGCCAGATGAATACGATGCTGATCAGCACCCCGAGCCAAAATTGCCATTTTTTCATAGGCGGTGATTGTACCAAAGGAAAGGATGAGGGATGAAAGATGAAGGATGAAATGAGAGTCAAAATCATTCGGCTATAATGATTTGAAATTTGGACGAGAGGGTGCGTCGCACCTGACGGGTAAAATTTTCTGATTAATGAGCATACTGCTCTCGATTTGAATCGTCTCAGTAAACCAGGTGCAACGCACTGCACACATATCTAAGGAATTCCCATGAAAAAATACTGGCCTAATCTAAAAGACTATCTCATGATCGCACTCGCTTCACTGATTCAAGCGACGAGTCTGCGAATATTTTTTGTCCCTGCAAATCTGGCGTCTGGCGGTGTGAGCGGCATTTCACAGTTGATCAATCATTTTACGGGCTGGCCCATCGGTCTGATGGTGCTGATCGGCAATGTGCCGTTGTTCCTGCTTGGCTGGCGCTTCCTCGGCGGACGCCGTTTTGCTTTTCGGACAGCGGCGGCCGTTATCACGTATTCGCTGCTGACAGATCTGCTCTTGAAGATTCCCGCCTTCGTTTATTACACAGATATTTTGATCAATGATTTAAAAGGTGATATTTTTCTTAACTCCTTATATGGCGCGATCATTAGCGGTATTGGGTATGGACTGGTCTATCGCGCACGCGGCACAAGTGGCGGCTCGGACATTCTGGCGCGCATCCTCAACAAGTGGCGCGGAGTGTCCATGACGCAAAGTTATTTAATGGTGGACACTGCGGTCATTTTATCGGCGGGGTTTATCTTTGGTTGGAAAGCGGCTTTGTATGCCATGATCACCTTATACGTCAGCGGACTTGTCTCTGAGACCGTGCTCGAAGGCGGCGGGACTGTCCGCACGGCGATGATCATCACGAACAAGCCAGAAGAGGTCTCTGCACGAGTGATCGAAAACCTGGAGCGCGGCGTTACTTATTTGGAAGGACGCGGCGCATACACTGGCAATTCACGTCCCGTTTTATATTGCGTGGTTTCACGCGCAGAAGTTGCCACACTAAAGACCATTGTTAATGAAATCGACCCCGAAGCATTTATGGTGATCGGGGTCGCGCATGAGGCATTGGGGGAAGGGTTTATGCCGTTGAAGGGGCATTGATACCATATGTCGTTGCGAGGGTGCTCTTGTTCTTCGCCCGAAGCAACCTTCTGTTTAATTGGAGATTGCTTCGTCGGGAAGAGCACCCTCCTCGCAACGACATTACTTCCGCTTTATATACCCAAACTGATTCAACATATTCTGATTATCGCGCCAATCCTTCGAGACCTTCACGCGTACTTCGAGGAAAACTTTTCGTCCGCCCATTTCTTCGATCTCTTTGCGCGCGGCGCTGCCGATGGACTTCAACATCTTTCCGCCTTCGCCGATAACGATTCCTTTTTGTGATTCACGTTCCACAAAAATCGTCGCGGCGATGTAAGCCATGCCGTTCTCGCGTTCCTTGAATTCGTCAATGCGGACGGCCAGACTATGCGGAACTTCGTCGCGCAAAATTTTCAGACACGATTCGCGGATGAGGTCTGCGGCGATGTCGCGTTCGTAAGAGTCGGTCACTTGTTCTTCTGGATAATCGGGAGGTCGCTGTGGCAACATGCTGATCAGTTTCTCGCGCAGTTCATCCAGCCCAAGCCTTTTCGTGGCGGATACTTTCATAACCTCGGCATGATTCAGCATCTTTGAAAATGTCTCAGCCCGGGCAGATTCTTCGTCGGCGCTGAGTGTGTCAATTTTGTTCAGGACCAGCAATCGTTGAGCGCGAAGCGGAAGCTTGTTAAGCAGGTCAGCGATGCGGATGTCATCTTCTGTCGGTTCATCGGAAGAATCCACCAGCCAGATAATAATATCCACACCATCCGCGGCTTCTTCAGCTTCATAGTTTAGGAACTCACCCAACTTATGGCGGGCGTGATGGATGCCGGGCGTATCCACAAAAACAAGTTGGGCGTTTTCAATTGTGAGAATCCCAAGCTGACGTTTTCGCGTTGTCTGCGGGCGCGGCGAAACGGCGGCGACCTTTTGCCCAAGCAAAGCATTGAGTAAAGTGGACTTGCCCACGTTGGGGCGGCCAATAATGGCGATAAAACCTGAATGATGTTCGGTCATGATTCTTTATAGCTCCAATTTGCAACTACAAGGCTGGCGAGGATGAGGACAGCGCCCGCGACAATTTCCCAAGTGAGGGTTTCGTGCAGGAAGAGCACGCCAAGGGTCACGCCGCCTAATGGAAATAGATAGGTAACCATCGTCGTGCGGGTCGGGCCGATCTCGTGAATGAGATAGAAGACCATAACGAAGGCAACACCCGAGCCGAGAATCCCCAGCCAAAGCAGGGCAATCCAAATAATAGATTGATCGGGGACTTTTACAGGCGCTTCAAAAAAGAAAGACGCAATCCACATGACTGCGGTGGCGGAGACAAGCGGCCCCATGCTTCTGAAAATCCCCGGTGTGTCTTCTGTAAATTTGCGGGCATAGATCGAACTGCCTGCGTAAAATGCCGATGCCAGGATGACCGCGCCCTGTCCCAGTATGGAGCCAGTTGAAACGCCGATGTCTTTGCTCATGAGAACCACGACGCCCGCAAAACCGATCAACAGTCCAACAACTTTTTGCACGGTCATTTTGTCATCATGCAAAAGGAAGTGCGCGACAACGATGGTGAAGAGTGGAACAGTCGCATCCAAAATGGAAGCGACACCCGAGTCGATGGTTTTTTCTCCCCATGAGATCAGGAAAAATGGAATGGCAACATTGGTCAACCCCAATATAAGCAAAGGTGTCCACTCTTTGAAAGTACGGGGCATTTTCTCGCGTTGAATAAGGATGACAGCAATACCGAATAAAAGTCCAAAAAGCACCCGATAGGCAACCAGAGTAATCGGTCCCATCTCTTCGATGGCGATCTTGATCCAAAGGAAGGATGAACTCCAAATGATGCCAAGGGTGATGAAGATGATCCAGTGTTTTGTTTTCAATCTACTCCTTTAAAGATTCAAACACAAAGGGCACAAAGTACACAAAGGTTAAAGGCTTATTTGTTCTTGGTTTTCCTTGGTGTTCTTTGTCATTAATTGCTTAAACTACCATACGTTTGATACCGTCTTTTAGATGAGGCACGTTGAAATTGATGAGAAATCCGAGACGAACCTTGCTCAAGCGAAGATAAGTCATCAATTGGGCTTCGAAAACAGGATTCATGCTCTCGACTGACTTGAGCTCCGCGATAACACATTTATTTACCAACATATCAATCCGCAATGCAGATTCAAGCGACACTCCCTCAAACATAATGGGGAGTTTGACCTCTCTTTCAGCAAGCACACTGTTTTTCTCAATTACATGCTTCATGGCAGTACCGTAAACAGATTCAAGCAAACCTGGCCCTAATACAGTATGAACCTTATACGCCGCATCCAGTACAATTTTTCCGACACGCTCAACATCGGGCGGAATTGGAGCATAATTTTTTTTACCCAAACTCGTAATCATGGTTTTATATCCCTTCCAAAAACAATTAAACACGAAGGCCACAAAGGAAATTTCTTTTATGTTTACCTTCCAACTGACTTACTCTTTCTTTACCAAATTCGGGTAAAGAATACCTCGCTCAAAATCCGACTAAACCTTGGTGTACTTTGTGTCCTTCGTGTTTAACCAATCTTCTTCACCAAATAGTACTCACCGCGTTCAAAGCCGCGGTCCATGTAGTAGTGACGAGTTCCAATCGCGGATATTACCGCCATGCGCGAAAAGCCATTTTTGCGTGCCACGCTTTCCGCTTCTTCGAGCAGACGTGTGCCAAGACCGGCGTGTTGAGCGGCGCCAGTCTTTTCGGAGCCAACTTCGAGGGATTGTCCATAGACATGCACTTCGCGGATTAATGCCGCATTGTCGAGATCGGACATGCCTGTGAGTAGTGAATCTTTTGCGGGCAGCGACAAGCGGATAAAACCCGCGAGTCCATCTTCCGGTGTGATGAAGGAGATGAAATGTTCCTCGGCTGTGCCAGCTTGATACGTGAGATCGTCAAGGCGCAGAGATTCAGCTTCAACGGTTTTGCCGCGCACTTCGCGACAGCGCACACACTGACAATGCGTGCCACGTGTTTTCATGATCGCCTGAATATCCTGCCGCAGACTGGTACGCGTATTTCCTTCCACCACATTGTTGCCTGGAATATCACGGATGACGCGGTTGACTCTGCAATAGCGCGGGATGGTCGGTTTGATATCTGCGATCAGGTCAACCAATTCATCAGTTGTATATGGATGAAATTCGCCGCGCTGCCAGTATTCATATAACTCGGCATTGGCAAGCAACTGATTCGGGTAGATCTTTATTTCGTCGGGGCAAAAATCGGCCCACAGTTTGGCAAAGTCCGCGCGGTCTGATTCAGGAGTCGCGCCCAGCAGATTCGGCATCCAATGCAGAACGATCTTGAATCCAGCCGCGCGGAGTAGGGCTGTGGCCTTGCGTGTTGATTCCACATCATGCCCGCGTTTGTTGATCTCCAAAATATGATCGTCAAAACTTTGTGCGCCCATCTGCACTTTGGTCACACCCAAATGACGCAGCCAGCGCAATTCGTCTGGATTGATTTCATCGGGGCGAGTCTCGATCACAAGGCCAACATTGCGATGAGATGTCGTTTCATTGACAGCCTGTGCCTGAGCAATATCCACGCCAGTGGTTTCTATTTTATCGGCGTGATCTCGGAGCGCGCCTCTTTCAGGTTCGTTCATTGCATCAAAACAGCGCTTGATAAACCATTCCTGATAATCGCGTTTGTAAGATGACCACGTGCCACCGAGGATCAGCAATTCGATCTTATCCGTGGGGTGGCCAAGATTCTCAAGCGCGAGAATCCGCGCATAGACTTGTTCGTACGGGTCAAACGCATGTTGAAGTGCGCGCATTGCGCCAGGTTCATCTGGCAGGTAGCTCTTCGGCATTCGCACATCGGTGGGGCAGAAGATGCATTTTCCCGGGCATGGATATGGCTTCGTCAAAACAGTCACCGTGGTCACACCGGAAAGTGTGCGCATGGGTTTCATGCGGATGCGCTCCAGCAGAACCCTGTCAGGTTCAATGGCGCCCGCCGCCACCATTTGATTGTAGGCGGCCACCAGCGCGGCCTTCGTTAAATAGCCTTCGCCACTCTCCAGCGGATGTGTGCGCAGTGCGCGCATCACATCCGTCCCTTCACGTATTTCCTCCAACACGTGATGAGCCAGTGTAAGTTTTTCTGGCGTGAGAGTGTTATTTTTTTTCCAGCGTTGTCTTCGTTCAGAAATTTCCATAAGCGTATGGGAGTCGAAAGTCTCCAGACTTTTGCGCCAACGTCAAGGGACGTCGGACTCCGTTCCTATTTTTCAACCTTCGTCACATCCATGTGAAATTCGTTTTGCGATTCTGAAATATCCTTCTTGCTGAACATGGTCGTGTGCAGACCGCATTCCACTTTTTCGCGCCCGGCCCAGCGGCCAGCGCGTTCATCGTCGCTGACGCCCACCGCAACCGTACACGGCGCACAGCCCACACTGCGGTAGCCCTTTTCCAAAAGCGGATGACTTGGGAGGTTATGTTCATCCACGTAACGTTTTACATCTTCCTTTGTCCAGTTTAATAACGGATTTATTTTGAGCAATCCGTCTTTCTGTAATTCCAGGATGCTCGCATTGGCGCGCACAGAAGTCTGGTCGCGGCGGATTCCGCTGATCCACACCTTGAATTCTTTCAGGGCGTTTTGCATCGGCTGGACTTTATGCAAATAACAGCAAAGATTTGGGTCTTCCACAGGCAGCAATCGCATATTCTGACGGACGAAAATATCCCAACGCGAATCGCGATACAGATCAACGATATTCAAGCCCCATTCCGCCGCGATCTTCTCACGGAACATAAGCGTTTCCCAAAAATGATAACCCGTATCAATAAAGAGAACGGGCATGGCAGGCAGGATGCGCGACACCATGTGCAAAAGCGGCATGGACTGTGTTTGAAACGATGAGCTCATTGCCATAATTGGGGAGAATCTATCCGCCGCCCATTCGATGATCTCCTGTGGTGTTTTTGTTTCAAATTCGGCCGAAAACTTTCTGATCTTATACACCGATAACATGCTCGGATTATACCGTTATATAATGCCCGACTGGGTATAATGCCATA
The DNA here is from genome assembly GCA_013140605.1 of Anaerolineales bacterium. GTDB lineage: Bacteria > Chloroflexota > Anaerolineae > Anaerolineales > Villigracilaceae > Villigracilis. The sequence goes on along the minus strand of JABFSL010000101.1, from coordinate 18,820 downwards.
ATGAATTCAACTACTGCACAGCGCCTGCTTGAGATCAACCGCGAATTTTATAACCGTTTTGGAGACCAATTTTCAGCCACACGCCAGAGGTTGCAGCCCGGTGTCAGGAAAATTCTTGAAACAATTCAGGCGGATGTCTCCGTTTTGGATCTGGGATGCGGCAACGGGCATTTCCTGCGCGAGTTGAACAGACGTGGTCACAAAGCAGCGCTTCTCGGCGTGGACTTTAGCCTGCCCCTGCTTCGAGACGCAGAATCAGCGCCGGGGGTGGAGTTCCGTGAAGTTGATCTGTCGCAGTTGACAGTGGACAGTGGACGGTGGACAGTGGAAAATAGTTGGGATGCTATTACGATGTTTGCCACTTTGCATCATATTCCTTCAACTGAAATGCGGCTGAATATTTTGCAAACAGTAAAAAAATTATTGAAGCCAAACGGAAAATTTATTTTATCCAACTGGCAGTTCTTGAATAGTGAGAAGCTCAAATCAAGAATTCAGTCATGGGACAAAGTCGGAATCAATGCAAATGATTTGGATCAGGGAGATTATTTATTAGACTGGCGCAGCGGAGGGGAGGGCTTGCGGTATGCGCATCAATTTTCAGCGGAGGAACTGCTTGGGTTGGCTGAGCAGGCCGAAATGCGTGTGACCGATTCTTTTTCATCCGACGGAGATGGCGGCAATTTAGGTCTGTATCAAATTTGGGAGAAAAGCTAAGTCGATTTCATTATTCTTACACAATTACGCCCTTCATGTTTGGCTTCATAAAGAGCCGCGTCTGCGCGTTCGATCAGGGTCTTCAAGGTATCGGCATTGTTTGCTTCGGCAACGCCAATGCTGATCGTGATCCGTAACGGTCCTGAATCTGTTGTAATGGGATTTTCCATGATCGATACTCGTAATCGTTCAGCCACAAGCTTTGCGGAATCAATGGGCGTTTCCGGTAGAAGGATGACAAATTCCTCGCCGCCATATCTGCTGACAAGATCAACGGCACGTGAGCTGTTGCGGCATCGGTCTGCAAGACCGCGCAGAGCTTGATCTCCGGTTGCGTGACCGTAATGGTCGTTAACTCTTTTGAAGCGGTCAATATCGAGGATCATGGCGCAGAACGGACGGTCAATGCGGCGGGCGCGCATGAATTCAAATTCTCCAAGTTGAAATAATCCACGGCGGTTATAGATGCCCGTCAGTGAGTCGGTAATGGCCTGATCCTGGGTCTCTTTAAAAATGCGCGCATTTTCCAATACAACCGCAACCTGGTTTGCGAAAGTGGAGGCAAGGCTGGCGTCCTCTTCTGTGAAGTGGTTTGCCTCGGCGCTGTCAATCGCAAGCAGTCCGATGATTTTGTTCTGAATGATAAGCGGCACGCCCAGCCATGAACGAATATGGTTATGCGGGGGTTCGTTGAATTTTTGGTATACCTTCCATGCCTCGGGAAGAATATAGGGTTTCCCTTTTTCAAGAACAACACTGTTCGGGTTATCACCCGGGACAGTGAAGCGCATCCCCATAATATCGCTTTGATTATCCCATCCGCGTCCGCCGATGATCTCCAGTTCGTTCCCATCCAACAACTGCACCGATGCGCTGTCGTATGGAACCACCTGGTCAAGTTGTTCAAGGATGCGGGTGACCGCCTCTTCTGTTTCAAGCGTGCCAGTGATGGCCGCGCTTGCCTTCCTTAATGTTTCAGAGGCCATGGCTCGTCGCTGCGCCTGTTCCATGGCCTGGAATTTTTCCAGCGCAAGCGCTATCAGCCCTGCGGCTTGTTCACTAATCGCTATTTCTTCGGGTTGGAAGTGGTGGGTTTGGTTAAATGCAAGCATGATGGCGCCCAAATTTTTCTTCCCTGCGATCAGGGGAAGGACAAGCATGGAACGAGTTGGAAATTTTTGGGTGATATCATGTTCGATGTAAGGTGATGTGCCTACATCTTCAATAACCAGAGTCTGACGGATTTTCAGCGCTGATTGCGTGAATGTGCGTTCGCCGGGTTGTATGGTCAGTGAACGGTAGGTTTCCTTGTAAGGGCCATAGGCGGCAAGCGGGATCGCCTGTTGATTGTTTTCATTCCACAGGGTAAGAAAACATCCATCGGCGTCGATCAACGCTCCAAGGCGATCCACCAGAATTTGTGACATGCTGAGCAGATCATCTGATTGCAGGGAGACAAGCACGATATCGTGCAGCAGGTTTAAGGTGCGCTGGCGGTGGATCAATTTTTGTTCCGTGCGCGCGCGGGTCTCCGCCGAGCCGAAAATACTTGCGGCAATATGCAGGGCTTCCAATTCCGTGCCGGTCCAGTGGCGTTCATATTTACATTCATCAAAACCAATGAAGCCCCACCATTGCTTGTCTACAAAAATGGGCAGGATCGCCATGGAAAGGATTTTCTGATCTTTGAGCAATTCCTGTTCCGATTTAGGGAAACCGCTTGAGATGCCATGCAAAGACTTTCCTTTTGAAAGATGGTCCTCCCAACGCTTAAAACCCGCCTCGCGGAGATTTAGGTGCTGTAAATTGGGGTTATTGATCTGCGGCAAAACCCCCGCCGCCGCCCACTCATAGCGCTGGCTGGTGAAGACCCGTCCCTGTTCATCCAAATCATTCATGAACACATAAACCCGGCTTACATTTGCGGCCTGACCGATCTTTTCCAACACGCCCGGTATATTGTGCTCCCATGTCGATTCTTTCAGGAATTGTTCCGCGGCCAGGCCGATGGCAGACATGATGGATTCGCGCCGACTGAGGGCAATTTCCGCTTCCTTCCGTTGTGTGATGTCATGCAGGGTGATGATGCTGTCGGGGCCGATGGCTTTTGATGCATTAAGGGACGAAACAGGAGAAACGGTCGCTTCGAAAACTTTTGCCTGATTGCCCTCGCCGATCATGATCTCCGCCCGTTGTTCGCCTCCCGTCAAAAAAGGCGCAAGCCTCTCCTGATAAATTTCCGAAACAAACACAAAAGGCTGGCCCAATGCATCACTCTCTGTGCGGTTAAATAATTTCTCAGTGATCGGGTTGATGTATAGAATACGCTGATTGGAATTTAGAACGATCACGCCATCTTTCATATTCTTCAATACGCTGAGATGCTCGAGGGGCAACATCTCCAGCAAACGAAAACGAGTGATCGCCCAGGATAATCCCAGCCCTGTGGGTAAAAAAAACAAGGGGGTGACATCAAGATTTTGGATCGGATTTATCTTGGCGACAAAAACCAGATTGCCAAACCAGGGTATGAGGATACCAAGAACGATCAGGCCGATCTGAGTGCGATATGCGCTCGGTCTTTGCACTAATTCCATGATGAGAATAATGCTTGCTGTTAGCACGATGATGTAGGTGTATGCAACATGCATCCAGAAAAAAGGGCCGTAATGTACATCGAGCAATGAAAGCCCGTTCGTTGTGATGACTGTTTCACTGCCCCACATCAGATGGTGGTATTCGTTTGTCCAGACCAGCAGCAGGATCAGCAGGGGAAAAATCCAAAGCAATAATCGTTTGCTTGCGTTTAGTAAATGGCTTTTGCCGATAAATTCAAATGAGAAGAATAAAAGGAATATCGGAATGGATACGATGCCGAGGTATTCAACCTTGGCAATTAACACTTTTGCAGGCAGGGATGTGAAGAATATCTCCACACCATATGCAAAAGACCAAATGGACATGCCCAGCATGGTCCATGCAAACGGCGTGACGGCAACCGCCGGTCTTTTGCGCCATGCAGATAACCCCAGCCACGCGTAGGGGATCGCGGCCAGCAGATATATGAATGGAACGTAAAGATCAAGACTGTTTTGCATAGCGTACTATTCTGCGAATGGTATCCCAATTCTAATTGCGTGCCAATGCAGCAGGGTCATCATATCATCCCTGCAAAAACCATGTTTAATAAAAACTTCGCGCTTTATCTGGCGCGAAGTAGTAAGCCCTGTTAGATGATCACATTTTGCGGAGCGGCAACATATTGCCACCAGTTATGATGTATTCCGTTCTTGCGGCCGGCAACGCGCGGGAAATGATTGAACCACCATTTATGGTGCGCGCGGATCTCGCCGCTGCCCCATTCTGAGGCGCCGACCATACGCACATCGCCTTTGAAGTTGGGGAAGTTCAATTGCCAGTCGTAACACTCGCTTTTGACCGGGGTGAGATTGTTCCATTCGTAATCCTGCTGGCTGTTTGGCGCAAAGTGAATATTCCCGCAGGCGGCCTTGCCCGGCGCGATCTTTTCATATTGCATGAAGCGTTTCCATAAATTTGCTTCGCCGCTTAATTTGCTGAAGGTCTTTTCCATGATCGATTCAGCGCGATGACCGTAGGCCTCCAGCATTTCGCCAACATATCTTTCAAATGAAAAACCCATGATCACAAAACGGCGTTTGCTGGCTTCCGTGTTTTTCAACGGAGGCGCGTTGCACCAGAATGCGCCCGGTCCGCCCATGGTGGATTCATAAAAGCCCGCGTGCGGAAAACCGAAAGTCCAGACTTCGTCGATTTCATTCCTTGCTACGCGCTGAAGAATATTAAATTGACTGATGATGGCGTTGTAATTGACTTCCTGCGGCATGTGCGGCGGAATCGTGCCGCGCAGGACATTCATGTATTCTTGGGGAGTGTAGCGGAATCCGTCTGTTTTGGCGGGAAACTCATCCAGGTCCACGCGTTGAACGATCTGGTAGCGCGCCATGCCTCCGCTGATCTGGATCATATCCAGCATGAAACTGGTGATCAGATCCGAGGTGCGATACCATGACTGCTGCTGGGAAAGCGTCGTCCCCGTGGTTTCATCCATAACGGGATCGTATACGATCACCAATACTTTGCTTTGTGTGATCTTTGCGGGTTCGGTGGCGCTATCAGATGGATATTTGGATTGGGTGGGTTTGAAGAAATTGGAGAGTACACCGAAAAATTTTTTCATGATTTTTCCTTATTGGTGAAACTCACGGCATATCGGTTGCAAAATAAACCTGACCGTCCACTGCCAGATATAGCACATGATTCGGGCCGACTGTTACCGCGCCAAAAGGCCTTCCGCCCGGGATTGGATTCTTTGTTCCCTTGGCAGGGCGGAACTGATTCTGCAAATCCAAATTGCGCGGGGTAAAGCGGAATACACCTTGCGTCAGAGTATCTGCATCCAGCAGAAGAATGGATTGATCTGGCAGGGCGGTGAATAGCATTTGCGTAAAGTGCGCCCCGGCAAAGAGGTCAGTATCCTGATAGGCGGGGAAGGGATTGTTGTATGGTGAAGGATCCTGGCAGCGTGTTGACACGGATACGATGCGGCTATATGAACAAGTGGAAAGATGACCATCTGCATGGAGCATATACAGTTCATCACCGGCCACAACCAGATCGATCACATCCTGTTTTTCAGGGGTTTGCCCGCCGAAGAAGAAATAGGGTTGGTCAATGAACGTGCCGTCTTTGCCGGTGTATACCCATACCGCGCGCGCGGGCGCGTCCAATACATAGAGATTACCCGCATCCAAAGTAAAGGCGGTGACACGGCCCCAGTTGGTATCTGGTACTGGCAGGGGAATGGCCTGCGCCACCTGACCCGGGGCACAGTACAGCAGATTGCCGGTGGCATCAATGCCTAGCAGGGTGGCGTTCACTGAATTTAAACTTGGCAAAGCAAGGATGTCCACGAGCGGGCCGACCGTGTAATTACCGTATACGCCCGGCTTGCAGCTAAATGTATCATCCCGTTCAAAGCCGCGTCCGCCCTTGGCAGGCTGTGCGCGAAGCACTTCACCGTTCGCCGCATTAAGTACGAACAGGTCTTCTTCGCTGGCGGCCATGCGGCTGATATCAATACCAAGGTTGTTGCTGAACGCGGGATTGAATTGCAGGCGTGTAATGCCTAATAATTTATCGAGGTTGGCATCTGCCTCCTGACGGAGAGCGTCTGTTTCCGGGGTCTCGCGGTGTGACTCTGCGATGTTGATGCTGTTGATGACATTTTCCCATGCGATGCGTTGTTCGACAGGATCGGTCAACGAAAGGGCCTGGTTTTTCATCTCATTTGCCTGCCCCAAGTATGTATCATATTGCTGGCTTCTGCCAAAACGCAGATACACCACACTTGCAACAGTGACCACCATGAGGGGAATCAACACAGCCATGAACATCATCGTCGCTGTGGACGGCCCGTTGGTCTCAGCCGGTATCTCAGCACCCGGTAATAAACGCGGCAGGAAGTTCCTTGTCCTTTCGCCGATATTCACGCTGATCTTTCGCGCTGCCTGAATGCCGCCAGCAATGATCTTGGCGAACTGTCTCATCCATGCGGGTATTTCGCGCCGAACTCTTGGTCGTCTGATACGCACAGGCTCGGCAACTTTTTCTATCTCAGGGAATTCCTCTTCTTCAAGCACAGGCGGATCAATTTCTTCAATCTCTGATTCGCTTGTGACAGGTTGTATTGGCGTTTGTGCTCTTGGAATGGAAGCGGGAAAGTTGCGCGAGGCTGTATTGCGCGGAAGTTCGTTCAAAGGATTCGCGGGCGCTTCTTCCTGTGGAAATGACTCTTCCTTTTGCGGCGGGATCGTATATGCTGACGGTTGAACAAGATGCGCAGATAACGCGGCAGCGGCCTCCGCCTCAGGCGTGGAAATTGTTTCCTCGGGCAGAGTCAGGCTCGGGGTTAAGTCCGGAGGCGCGGGCGCTTCCTCTTTTGATTCAACATCGGGTTTCAAAAGATTCAAAGCGCCCTTGCCATCCGTGGCTTGTATCAATACCGCGTTAAGATCCGCAGTGGTCAGGGATTTTAATCGGCGGCGCAATGCGTCCAATGAAGAGTGCGTGGGATCGTTCAGCGTGCTGTCCCATGCGCTTGGCGCTCTTCCAAAAAACAACAAACGATCCCCTGCGCTGATCGTGGTTTGTGCGTAATGGATATTTATGGTTTGGCCCGTGCCCAGGCCTTTCCCCGATGTGCCCGGTTCGTGGATGTGACGCGCTTCATTTTGACCGAACCAATAGGTGTGCATTGGCCCGCTCATGGAAAGTGTGAATTGGGTGTCGCGCAGTACGCCAAGGGTCAGCCAGCCGACTGCGTATTGACCGTGCGAACTTGACGACATGTTGCGCGCCAGTAAATTTTTATTGACAGAATCAGCGGCGGCGCGTAATGCGCTGGTGAGAGTGCGCGGAGTTTGAAAGAAAACATTGGCCGCATCCTGCGCGACTTGCATATATTCAGATGTGGAAAAAACAGAGGTGCCTGTCAGGAGCAAATAAACGATCAGGCGGTCCTGTTCGCGGCCTCGCGCGGCATTGCGTGGAGGTGTTTGTACAAGCAGACCGGGCAGGCTGACGATTTCCTGTCCGTTGATTCGGTAAAGCGGCGAAAGAGTAAGGTCAAAAGTCATGTAAGAATAAGCCCTGAGTGCGTGTCAAACCTGACGGGTTACTCGCGAAGCGACCTGTCAGGTTTTATATTTGACTATCATTATACTGGTAAAATTCGGCGGCCATGAAATATACAATTCACAAAGATTTCTCAGAAATTGATCCACAGGCATGGAATGCCCTGTTATCTGTCTCGATCAGTGATAATCCATTTTTACGTTATGAATATCAGCGCACATGGTGGGAACATCGCGGCGGCGGGGAGTGGGAAAAAGCGGACTTAATTTTAATAACTGCCAGCGAAGATGACAAGCTTATTGGCATCGCCCCGCTCTTCATCTCGGACTATGACGGCCAGTCTGCGCTGCTATTAATTGGAAGCATTGAAATATCCGATTACCTTGATCTGATCGTGCGGATGGATGACCACGCCCGATTTGTTTCTGGATTACTGGATTTCCTCGCCTCAACCTTAACCGATAAATGGTGCGGCGTCGATTGGTATAACCTACCCGATTCATCCATCACATTAACCGCCCTCAAAGAGGAAGCCGCCCAGCGCGGCTGGTCTCATCTCGAAGAGATCTATCGCCCAACCCCGCGCATCGCCTTGAACGGTGATTTTGATGAATATCTCTCTCGTGTTGAAAAGAAACAACGCCACGAGATCCGCCGCAAAATGCGCCGCGCCGAAGAAAGTGGACGCGGTGTGCGCTGGTTCATCTCAGACATGGCCGATGTGGATGCTGAAATAGATGCGTTTCTCGGTTTGATGGAACATGACCAAGGCAAGGCAGGCTTTCTACGCGACCCCATGCGCAACCAAATGCGGGCAATCATTCGCACCGCACATGAAAACGGCTGGCTCTGGCTGGCCTTCCTCGAAGCGGATGGTCAACGCATTGCGGCCGCGCTCAATTTTGATTACAACAATAAATTATGGGGCTATAACGCCGGCGTTAACCGTGCCTTCATGGAACTTTCCCCGGGCTGGGTTTTGCTGGCTCATATATTACAGTGGGCCTGCGAAAACAACCGCACCGAATTTGATTTCATGCGCGGCGATGAAGAATATAAATACCGCTTCGGCGCTGTGAATAAGTATGTAATGCGGGTGAAGTCGACGCGCAGTTAAGCCAAAAGGAATTTGTGATTAAGAATTAGGCATAGGTGGTGGGCTTTCTGAGAGGAGAGTCCGCCGCCTTTTTGTACTATGAGGTGTTGTATAATCTCGTTATGGAGAGAATAATGAAAAAACAAAAACGGGAACAATTGAAAGCAGAATTCAAGCAAACTCTGACCGAATTTGTTGAAACGCTTAAAGATCATGTCTCTACACCTGATGACCAGTGGGCTATCAAAGGTTTTATTGATGTATTCCGTAATATTTACACGATTTCGTCAGACACAAAAATTGTCTCCAAGATTCTAGAAATTCATCTTTTCCCGAAACTTCTTGAATTTGCCAGTCAAAATAACTATCGTATTGTTTTAGCCGAACAGCAAAACTATTATCCTGATTTGTCTTTTGTAAATGCAGACGATGAAGACGTGAAGTTTGCTGTAGATTTGAAAACCACATACCGTTTGCCCGATAATCCTGATTTTTGTAATGGCTTTACACTTGGTTCACATGGGGAGTATTTCACTAATCGTAAGAGCTACAAGAACATTCAATTTCCGTACAATGAATATCTCGGTCATTTCTGCCTCGGCATTATTTATTCGCGCGCTAATTCTGAGAAAAGCTATGAATCTGAAGCTTATCGCCTTGAAGAATTACAATCGATTACGTCTGTTATTGGCGATTTTCAATTCTTTGTCCATGAGAAATGGGAAATCGCTGGTGATTATCAAGGCAGTTCAAATACCGCAAACATTGGAAGCATTGTCAAGATCAGCGATATTTTAGATGGCAATGGTGTTTTCAAAAAACTTGGTGAAAAGTGGTTTGACGATTTCTGGATGAATTATGGGAAAATTCAAACGACCTTGCTTGATGGCAAAGTAAAGAAGATTACATCGCTCAAGGACTACCTTGTTTATCGTGGCAAAGATACAAAATTTGCGAATCCAATGGTTAGAAAACCATCTCGCAAGAATAACAGGCGGGGACAAAAATGACAGTAAAAGTTCCTCCTTTGAAATGTCAGGGGATTAAGACAAAGCTGGTTGAATGGATTAAAGACCACTCTTCTTTAGCAAGTGACAGCACATGGATTGAACCTTTCATGGGTTCGGGCGTAGTTGGGTTTAACATGCGCCCAAACCGCGCTGTTTTTGCTGATGTAAATCCGCACATTATTAATTTTTATAATGCCATCAAGCAGGGAAAAATAACAGCAGGAATTGCAAAAGAATTTCTGGAGAAAGAAGGCGCGTACCTCCAAGCCAAAGGCGAGGATCATTACTATGAAGTGCGGGAGCGTTTCAATAAAGATGGCGCACCTTTGGATATGCTTTTTTTGAATCGCGCCTGCTTCAATGGCATAATGCGTTTCAATAAAAAGGGTGGCTTCAATGTTCCTTTTGGGCATAAGCCTGAGCGGTTTGCAAAATCCTATGTCACCAAAATTACGAACCAGATTAAATATGTAACTGATGCAGTCAGTCAATATGATTGGAATTTTGTTTGTGCCGATTTCAGAAAAACCATTTTTTCCGCTGCTCAAAATGATTTCATATATTGTGACCCTCCCTATATAGGCAGGCATGTAGATTATTTCAATTCTTGGTCAGAGAATGACGAACAGGAACTTTATAATTTACTCAGTTCCACAAAAGCAAAATTTATTCTTTCAACGTGGCATAGCAATCAATACCGTACAAATCTTGCAATTGAAAAATATGCTTCCACCTACACCATTTTGACACGCGAGCATTTTTATCATGTTGGCGCAAGCGAAAAAAATCGAAAACCAATGCTGGAAGCAATCGTTTTGAACTACAACCCTTTAACACCAGTTGCGCTGGAAACAGAAAAACAATTGGCGCTATTTGAAAAGCCCAAAGAGAAATATGTAATTTATTCATCACCCAAAAATTAATCATCCTGTTGTAGTGAAGTATGGCGCGAGAATGTCTGTGAAATAGAGCTAAATTTTTGAATGGTATTTTTATATCTTTGGGATTATGATCTAAAAAGATATTGGAGGTTCCCATGCGAGATTTGACAAACGAAATTTTGGAATTGATCCGCCGCACCTCATCGAGTCTGCCGCCGGATGTGGAGAAGAAACTGCGCGAATCCATTGAAAAGGAAGAACCGGGTTCCCCAGCGCGCGGGGCATTGGAGACCATTCTCAAGAATATTGACCTCTCCCGCGCCCAGTCCACGCCGATCTGTCAGGATACTGGCACTCCTATTTTTTATGTGCATTATCCTGTCGGGTTGTCCACGATCAAGCTCAAAGGGCAGATCCGCTCTGCGCTGGCCGAAGCCACCAAACGGTCCTATATGCGACCGAACGCCGTGGACGCCATCTATGACAAAAACACAGGTAACAATCTCGGCGGCGACGATTTCCCGTATGTCCATTTCGAAGAGGTGGAAGGCGACGATCTCACCATCGAGTTGATGCTCAAGGGCGGCGGATGTGAGAATGTCGGTCGTCAATACTCCCTGCCGGATAATTCCGTCGGCGCGGGGCGTGACCTGGCAGGTGTCCGCAAAGTGGTTTTGGATGCGGTGCAAAAGGCGCAAGGTCAGGGCTGCGCGCCTGGTATTTTGGGCGTCTCCATCGGCGGTGACCGCGGTTCTTCCTATATTAAATCAAAGGAAGTGTTGTTCAGTGAAATGGGCACACGCAACGCAGACCCGAAGATCGCCGAGTTGGAAGAACGCCTGACCAGCGAAGCCAATGAAATGGGAATTGGCCCGATGGGTTTTGGCGGCAAGACCACAGTATTGGATACAAAAATTATTGGACTGAGCCGTTTGCCAGCTTCGTATTTTGTCTCTGTTTCATATATGTGCTGGGCGTATCGCCGCCGCAAGATGACGGTGAGGGGCGAAGAGATCACTTACGATTAAGGAGAATATGATGAAACAAATAACCACTCCAATCAGCGATGATGTGATCCGTGATCTGAAAGTCGGTGATGCGGTTGCGCTTTCCGGTATGATGATCACCGGACGTGACGCCGTCCATAAATGGATGATCGAAACCTTTATCAAAAAGACCCGCGCGCCTCAAGGCGATGATCTGCAAGTCTATGAAGAGTTGAAAAAAATATTAAATGGCTCAGTCATTTATCACTGCGGACCGGTCGTCTCCGGGCTTGATACAAAGGAATATAAATTCGTGGCGGCTGGACCAACCACATCCATCCGCGAAGAACCGTATCAGGCCGATGTAATGAAACACTTCAATGTCAAAGGTGTGATCGGCAAAGGCGGCATGGGGGCAAAGACATTGAAGGGCTGTGAAGAAACTCCCGCCGTTTATTTTCACGCGATTGGCGGAGCGGCTTCCTACATCGCGCAGACTGTGACCAGGGTGCATGGCGTGTTCAAACTGGACTTTGGCGTGCCTGAGGCGATATGGGTGATCGAGGTGAAGGAATTCCCTGTTGTCGTCACAATGGATTCGCATGGTGGAAGTCAACATGCGGTGATCGAGGAATCTTCAAAGAAGGTTTTGGAAGATCTGCTGTCTCGCTAAATTAGTGGTCGTATATATAAAACACGGGATTGCCGTATCTTGGCAGTCCCGTGTTTTTTATGAGTGGATGAAACCTTCGTTGAATTATTGCTATTCAAGGAGCCAGCAATTCTCACTATGAACATGTCGCTGCGAGGCGCTCTCCCTGGCACCGCCCGCCACATCGGCTTCGCTTCGCGACGCGATGCGAAGGGCAGGTGTGTTTTTTGCCGAAGCAGTCTCCTCGTAATAGGGGATTGCTTCGTCGGGAAGAACAAGTGCCCTCCTCGCAACGACATATTGAGAATTGCTGTTCAAGGCACTGTGTTCATTGTTATTGGACTGATATATAATAAATCATCATGATCAACCGTTTGCTTCGTATATTTACCCCGCCCATTTTTGCAGATGAAGAGAAAACGCGGGTCTCGCAATTCATAATCCATTTTTCATGGGTTGCGATTGGCATCCTCTTATTATTGTTAATATCCCGCTTTTGGATGTTTTCAGATGCCACCATTATCCCCTCACTCACCTTTATAGGCATTATTCTGCTCCTGCTTATCGTGCAATATCTGGTCAGGCTGGGATATGTGTATGCCGCAAGCATTTTTGTTATACACAGTTTATGGGGGTCATTGACTTATCTAGCCTGGCGGGCGGATGGCCTGCGTGATCTGGCTGTGATCGCCTATTTTATTGTCATTATATTATGCAGCCTTTTACTGGGTTGGCGTTCCGCATTGATTGTCACAATGACGAGTGTATTGGCCATATGGTATTTCGCCATTCTGGAAAAACAAGGGCTCCGCATTCTGCATGTGGATGAACCCATCAGTTATGCGCGGGATATTACCGGAATTATTGTTCTTGTCGGTGCGTTGATCTACCTGCTGGTTACAGGTTGGTCGCGTACACTGCAGTCAGCCAAAATTGAATTGCAGGAACGTTTGCGTACAGAGGAAAAACTGCAAAAACAGGCGGATTACCTAAAAGCGTTAAATGAAACCGCCTTGGGATTATTGAACCGTACCGAACTTCGTCCACTGTTGGAATCGATCCTCACCCGCGCCTGTGACTTGATCGGCACAGAACACGGTTTGATCGAACTGGTGCTGCCAGACGGGTCGGCGCTGCGGCAGGAACTTGGGCATGGGCTCCTCGCCAAATATGAAGGCACGCTCACGTTGAAGAATGAAGGGGTCACAGGCTGTGTGTGGAACAGCGGGGAACCTCTTATCGTTCAGGATTATCCCAATTGGTCTAGGGGCTTGCCCGATTTTATAAACGCGGGTTTTAATTCCGTACTTGGCGTACCCCTAAAGGTGGGCAGTACTGTGATCGGCGTGCTCTCAGTTTCCTTTGTTGAGAAGGAACGGATACTCACCAGGGAACAGATCGATTTTATGGAACGTTTTGCCGCGCTGGCGGCGCTCGCCATTGACAATACCCGGCTCTATGAACAATCGCAAAATGAGATCCATGAGCGCAGGTTGGCTGAAGTTGCCTTGCGCGCCAGTGAGGAAAAATTCAGGAAGATCTTCCATGCCAGTCCGGTGGCGATCATTATCACATCACTGGAAGATGGCCGTGTGATCGAAGCCAATGATGCCTATTGGAAGTTGACCGGGCTTGATCCTCAGGCTTCCGTTGGCCGCACGGTATTTGAATTGGATCTATGGGAGAGCATGGACAAACGCAGCCATTTTGTTGAAAAAATAAGAAGCGCGCGTTCCATATACGACCCGGATTATCAGTTCATTACTAAATCAAAAGATATCAGGTCAACGCTCGCTTTTTATGAGCTTGTAAATTTGGGCAATGATGTCAGCGTCTTATCCATGTTTTATGACATTACGGAACAAAAAAATGCGCGCGAATCAATGCAAACCAGCGAAGCGCGTATGCGTGCCATTCTTGCCTCCATTCCAGATATGATCTTTGAAGTATCGAAAGATGGAACATTTCTGGATTTCATGGCTTCGTCAGAAATTACCCCTCTTATGGCGCCCTCAAAATTTCTGGGCAGGAATATAAAAGAGCTATTCCCGCCAACCATTGCCGAACAGACCATGTTCGCACTTGAACGCGCGCTGGCAACAGGTCAGTTACATGCCTTCGAATATGGAATGCCGCCCGGGGAGGAAGTTCAATTTTTTGAAGCGCGCGTATCGGCCAGCTCGCCAGAATCTGCGATCATCATGGTGCGTGATATCAGCCAGCGTAAATGGATCGAGACGGAACGCGAAAAGCTCATCAAAGAATTGGAGGATACAAATGGCGAGTTGGAGCGTTTTACATACACAGTCTCGCACGATCTGAAATCCCCGCTGATCACGATCAAAGGCTTTCTTGGTTTCCTGGAACAGGACGCAGCCAGCGGAAATATCGTCCGATTGAAGTCTGATGTCAGGCGCATTGCCGATGCCACGGACAAAATGCAGTTGCTTCTGAATGATCTGCTTGAACTTTCGCGTATTGGCAGAGTTCTAAATCCAAATCAACAGATCGATTTTGAAGAACTTGTTCGCGAAACGGTTGAGCTTCTGTATGGGCGTCTCCATGAAAAGGAAATTCGTGTGCGCATTCAGGGAGACCTCCCGTCCGTGCATGGAGATCGTCAACGCTTGAGCGAGGTGCTTCAAAACCTGATCGATAACGCCGCAAAATTCATGGGAGACCAGCCCAAGCCGCGAATTGAGATCGGTCAGAATGGACAACAGGATAACATGCCGATATTCTTTGTCCGGGATAATGGCATTGGCATAGACCTCACACATCTGGATCGCATCTTTGGCCTGTTCAACAAACTGGATATGGCATCCGACGGCACGGGCATTGGGCTTACTCTCGTAAAGAGGATTGTTGAAGTCCACGGCGGCAGGATCTGGGTCGAGAGCGAAATAGGGATTGGCTCCACATTCTTTTTCACGCTTCCAACCCGACCTGAATCCTGATCCCGTTTCGATGTCATTCTCACGCATCTGACT
Source organism: Anaerolineales bacterium (assembly GCA_013140605.1). Classification (GTDB taxonomy): domain Bacteria; phylum Chloroflexota; class Anaerolineae; order Anaerolineales; family Villigracilaceae; genus Villigracilis. The sequence continues at coordinate 3,813 of JABFSL010000101.1, read as the reverse complement.
TCGGGGTATACTTTCGCCAACCCGCAACAAGAGGAGAATGGAATAATTATGAAACGAGCCGTTAGTATCAGCATTGGTTCATCCAAGCGCAACAAGGCTGTTGAAGTAACCTTGCTTGGCGAGCAAATCAGCATCGAACGCATCGGCACAGACGGCGACATGGAAGCCGCCGCTTTAAAATACAAGGAACTCGACGGCACTGTGGATGCATTCGGCGTGGGCGGCGCGGACCTTGGCGTTATGGCTGATGGAAAGTGGTACACCTTACATTCTGTGACTCCAATGGTACGGTATGTGAAAAAGACCCCTTTGGTGGATGGCGGTGGATTAAAGAATACACTTGAAAACAAGGCCCCTGCATTTTTAGACAAAAAAATAGGTGATTATATTAACTCGCGCGGACGCAAGGTGCTCGTCACTGTGGGAGTCGACCGCTGGGGACTCTCTCAGGCATTCGCCGATGCTGGATACGAAACCATATTCGGCGATCTGATGTTTGGCCTCGATATTCCGATAGCCATTCATAAAATCAGTCAGCTTAAGACTGTAGCCGCATTGATGATGCCCATTGCTGGACGTTTACCCTTTGCGTGGATCTACCCCACCGGTGAAAAGCAGGAAAAGCGCACACCCAAGTTTGGAAAATATTATGCATGGGCAACCGTCATCGCCGGCGACTGCCATTACATCAAACGCTTTATGCCTGATGATCTAACAGGCAAAGTGATCGTTACAAACACGACCACACCTGACGATGTGGCTCAATTTAAAAAAGCGGGTGTGAAATATCTCGTCACAACCACACCCGTGCTGGATGGTCGCTCCTTTGGCACGAATATGATGGAAGCTGCGCTGGTGGCTCTCTCTGGAAAAGGCCGCGCGCTTACATGGCCGGAGTTAACCGAAATGCTCGACAAACTTGGCTTCGAACCGCAATTACAGGAGTTGAATTAAATTATGGATGCGATCGTAACTGCCGGCGGAATTCCCCAGCCCGGCGACCCCTTATATTCATTCTCCAACGGCGATTCCAAAGCCTTGATCGATGTCGCGGGCAAGCCCATGGTGCAGTGGGTATTGGATGCTTTGAGCAATTCCACAAAAGTGGATAATGTGATTCTGATCGGCATCTCGCCGAAAAACGATGTTACCTGCAAAAAGCCTTTGCATTACATCTCCAATCAGGGACGCATGCTTGCGAACATTGTCGCAGGCGTCAATAAATCCATCGAGCTGAATAAGAAGAGCGATTATGTTCTGATTGTCTCTTCCGATATCCCGTCCATTAAAGGTGAAATGGTAGATTGGCTGGTGAATACCGCCATGCAAACCAAGGATGATCTTTATTACGGCGTCTGTCCCCGCGAAGTAATGGAAACGCGTTTCCCTGAATCCCACCGCACCTACACCAAATTGAAAGATGTGCAGGTATGCGGTGCGGATATGAATATTATCCATGTCAGCATGGCAACCACTCATCTCGATATATGGGAACAATTGATCGGCAACCGCAAGAGTCCCCTGCGTTCGGCGGCGGTCATTGGCTTTGATATCCTATTCAAAATGTTCACGCGCCAGATCGCCTTGCAGGATTTGGTGGAGCAGGCCTCCCGAAGGATCGGCATCAAGGGCCGCGCCATTATCTGGTCGCAGGCTGAACCGTGCATGGATGTGGATAAACCGCATCAACTGGAAATCATGCGTGAAGATCTCGCGCGTCAGAAAAAGAAATCCGCCTCGGCAGAGAAAAAATTATCCGCAGTTAAGAAGCCTGCAAAATCACCAGCCGCTAAAAAGACAACAACTCCAAAAGCGAAAGCAAAGGTCAAGCAAAAATGAGTTTTCGTTCCCTGCTTGAGCTGGATGCCCGACTCTCCGACCGATTGCGTGTGGCCGAAAAGCCGGGTTTTTTGCGTAATCTGGCTGTCTTCTTCGCCCACTCCGGCGACTCGTGGTTTTGGTTCGCTGCGCTCATTATTTTATGGTTCTTCAGTAACTCCACTTGGAAACATTGGGAAGTGGTTGAGTTCTTTGGCATGTTGGGGCTGGCCGGTGTCGTACTGGCGATAAAATTTCTCGTCCGTAGGGAGAGGCCGCAGGGTGAGTGGGGCGGAATTTATCGCAACACCGATCCGCATTCGTTTCCCTCTGGACATGCTGCCCGCGCATTCCTGATCGCAGTCGTTGGGACGGCTCTGGCCCCGCCCTGGCTTGCTGCTGTACTTTGGGTTTGGGCGCCGCTGGTATCTCTTGCCCGCGTGGCGATGGGCGTGCATTATCTCTCAGACATTGTCGCCGGCGGAATACTGGGCAGCATCGTCGGCCTCATCGGCCTCCAAATCTACCCGCCCATGGTGGACTGGCTGGAAGGTTTGATCAATTTTTCGCTTTGGTAAATTACAGAGTACGAATCAAAAACGGAGTCGAGAAACTCGACTCCGTTTTTTTATTACTCACCTTATACAATGATAACTCCGAAGGAGTGAAATGATTGTAGTAAATAAATGGGTAAAATGTTGAAACCCCGAAGGGGTGTCACCGCCTATCATCTTCGGGATTGGCCTGCGATTGATTCATCTTATCTGGAAAATTATTGCATCACAAACGGATTAAAATTCGTATCTCGATCATAATAATCTTCACCCTCGGCCCGCTTCAAAGCGCGGACAACAAGGTAGGTTACCGGCGTCATCAAAACTTCCACCGCCACCTTGAACAGATAATTTGTCAGCGTGAGCGTGAGAAAAAGACTCCACGGGAAAACGCCAAACGCGGAAGCGACTACCACGAACATAACCGTATCCACCAACTCACCGACAAGCGTGCTCCCAATGGTACGTGACCATAACCAGCGCCCACGGGTGAGGATTTTCATTTTGGCAAGAATGAATGAATTGCTGAATTCACCAAGCCAAAAACCAGCCAGGCTTGCCAGCACAATTCCGCCGCTGCTCATCCCGCCGAGAATGGATTGATACGCTTTATCACCCGCATATCCCTGCCATGTGACTTCACCGGGCAAAATGCTGATCACCCAAAAGACCAAAGCCGCCAGCGCCAGTGAAAAGAATCCAGTCCAAATCACACGGCGCGAGCGTTGATAGCCATAGACTTCAGTTAGAATATCGCCGAAGACATATCCGATGGGAAAAAGGATCGTGCCCGCATCGAACGCCATCGGAATGTTTAAAACGCTGAACCCCAAATCCACGATTTTGGCAGATGACGCTACATTGCTGATAAGCAACACAGCAATAAATATACCGAGGATGATATCGAAGAACCGATAAGATTTTGTGTTCACATTATTTCCTTTTCTGGAATCTATCAGCTTGCTGATGGCGTTTTGGAATTTTCATAAAACTCAGATATTCCGAAAGTATTATAAGAGGACAAATGAAAGCTTATACCTTTCGCCTAAAACCCGGTCAAGACCTGTTCGGCTCCATTGAAACTTTTGTCGCCGATAATACCATCGAGGCGGGATGTATCCTGTCCTCGGTGGGAAGTTTGACACACGCGACTTTGCGTTTGGCGAATCGCAGTTTCTATAACGAATATGAAGACCATTTTGAAATTGTCTCCATGACCGGGACAATTTCAACTAACGGCTCCCATATCCACGTTGCTATTTCAGATGGTGACGGTGTGACCATCGGCGGGCATCTCGTTTCGGGATGCAAAATTTACACCACAGCAGAAATCGTCATCGCCGAGTTTGATGATGTGATATACAAGCGTGAGTTATTGGAAAACGATTCGGGGTATGAGGAGTTGGTGGTTTATAAAAAATAATCGGAGCGCGGACTTCAG
>JABFSL010000055.1 GCA_013140605.1 Anaerolineales bacterium | reverse complement strand
TTGCGCCAATTGTTTCTGCGGGACCGAAGTCTGCGAATCCACATGCCTCACCCACCGAAAGAAAATTACAGGCTGGCGACCTTCTGGTTGTGGATTGGGGCGCGGCATATGATGGTTATATCTCTGACCTGACGCGCACATTCTCAGTGGGTGAGGTGGAGGATGAATTTCAAAAAATCCACAAGATCGTGCAGGAATCAAACGCGGCTGGGCGCGCGGCTGGCAAGCCCGGCATCCCATGCGCGGATGTGGATAAAGCCGCGCGTGATGTGATTGAGAAAGCTGGCTACGGAAAATATTTCACACATCGCACCGGTCACGGCATTGGCATGGAAGGCCACGAAGACCCCTATATGCGCGGCGACAATATGCAATTGCTCGAACCTGGCATGGCGTTTACAGTTGAACCCGGCATTTATCTGACAGGCCGCAACGGTGTGCGCATTGAAGATAACATCGTCATCACCGAAACCGGCGCGGATTGCTTGAGCGATATGCCGAGAGAGATTCGTGTGGTTGGGTAATTTTTTTAGGAGGAAAAATGAGAAATATCATGATAAATTCATGTCCAATATGTGGCTTAGGATATATTGGGACAGCAGTAATTCTTGAGAATGAAAAAATTCGAATAAATTGCGAACGATGTGGTTCATTTGAAATTGCTAAAGAATATGAGACGCTAAAGGAAAGACCTTGGTCTGAAGTTCGCCATTTGGTTAGTGCGTGGATTAAGAGAGAAAATAAGGCAAAAATAATGTATCCAGACCCGACACATGGAGCAGGGTTTGGAAATGTGAATTCGCCTGAATGGTGGGCAACACAATATCAATATCTTGGATTTCCAGAAACCACTAGTGAAAAATTGAATGCCTTGCTTGTTGCGTATGGCGATTACACAAAGGGAGATTACAACGCAGATGTGAAACCAGCTTACAGTATTGTTTCTGAGATTGGAGCTAAAGATATTGAGGAGGTTTCGGGCTTGTCAGGGCTTTTGGTTCAGGCTGGATATTTAGCCCCTTCTAAGCGTTCAGGAGATACGTTTTATAAGATTGGGGTTCAGGGGTGGCTTCGTATTGAAGAATTGAAAAAAGCTAAAATTTCAAGTAATTTAGTTTTCGTTGCAATGTGGTTTAGTGATATTACTTTGAACTATCGTAATACAGTTGTTGCCGCTGTTGAATATTGCGGATACAAACCTATCATTGTAGATCAACAAGAATACAATGACTTTATCATGAATCAGGTTGTATCTTTAATTAAACAATCTCGTTTCTTGATTGCTGATTTTACATCTCGTCCCGAGTTTGAAAAAGATGGTTATGTAAAGAATGGGGTTCGTGGAGGAGTCTACTGGGAAGCAGGTATGGCCTATGGTTTGGGAAAAACAGTCATCCATACTTGTGAAGACAATCTAGATTCAAGAAATCGAATTCATTTTGATGTTGGTCAGTACAACACAATTTTTTGGAAAGAAGAAGAACTGAAAACTGAAATTCGCCCACTTGATCAGTCTACATCAAACCCAAATTTTACTGAGAAGCTAGTTGCGCGAATTCTTGCCACGATTGGTAAAGGTGGTTGAATCTAAAAAGAAGGTGACTGTGAATTCTGTGAAGGAATTTATAGGTGCATTATGAAATTAATCGAGATTGCGAAGTTTACAAATAATGTTGCAGGCATGTCCGCTTTTTATCGCAACTTATTGGATACAGAACCGGTCGCCCAATCAGCGGATATGGCGATCTTCATGAGCGGCGAAACCAAGATATTCATTCACAAACTGTACGAGCAGTCACCCGATGAACTCCCTCCTGAAGATCACATTGCTTTTGCCGTGGATAATATGGATGCCCATTGTCTTGAACTTGAAAAGCAGGGATTCAAAATCGAAGTCCCGCCGCGTGATTATTACTGGGGGCGTTCCGCTTATTTGCGCGACCCTGACGGGTATTTGATCGAAATTGCTCAAAGCGGATAAAAAACTTGGTTGCTTTTCAACGTGCTCAAACACAACACGCGCAAGCCCTGACCGAGATTACGGTCACCGCCAAACGCCATTGGAACTATCCTGAAAAATGGATTCAATTCTGGCTTCCATCCTTGACCATTTCTACGCAATATATACAGGAGAACGAAACGTGGATGGCGTTTGTGGATGAAAAGCTGGTTGCGTATTATTCGCTGAAACAAGATGGCGAATCCCTTTGGCTGGATAATCTTTGGGTCTTGCCTGATTTTATAGGGCAGGGGATTGGAAAGCAACTGTTTCAACATGCGCTTGAAAGATGCCGTGTCCGGGGCGTTTCCATTTTGAAGATAGAATCCGACCCCAATGCGCAGGCCTTTTACGAAAAACTGGGTGCCTGTAAAATGGATGAACATCACTCAACCGTGGATGGTCAATTGCGTACTTTGCCCATTATGGTTGTAAACTTGCAGGGAAGAATCGCTACTTTATACCTTGGAGACACTCTGAAATGATCTTGAATTCGTTCCTGCGGTTGGAGCCCGAATATCGTGATTACATCTGGGGCGGAGATCGTTTGCGCCCGGGCCATGCTCCCACCGCAGAAGTTTGGGTGGTTTGGGAGGAGGATCGCATCCTGTCTGGAGATTTGGCTGGCCGCACGCTTGGAGAGATTTCCTCTCAATTTGGCGAGTCCCTGCTCGGCAAGCGGACAGTTGATCGCACAGGAAAGAGATTTCCCATCCTGATCAAATTGCTGGATTGCGCTCAATGGCTTTCCCTGCAAGTCCACCCAAATGAACAACAAGCTGTCAAATTGGAAGATTCACTTCAATTTGGCAAGACCGAAGCCTGGCATATTCTTGAAGCCAAACCTGATGCGAAATTGATCGCAGGAGTAAAAGATGACACATCTCCAGATATTCTCGCGGCGGCCATTCGCAATGGGAGTGTGATCGAACATGTGCAGTATGCGGCGGTATCCGCGGGCGATACGATCTTTATGCCTGCCGGCACGCTGCATGCTTTAGGCCCGGGTTTACTGCTCTATGAAATTCAACAATCATCCGATCTGACGTATCGTGTTTACGATTGGGGACGCCCTGAAACTGAAAAGCGCCGCTTGCATATTGAAAAATCCATTCAAGTGGCCCGCGCAGATTTTGCGGCGCAGGCGAGTCCCATGCCTGATTGTGGGGATGGGACTCAGCAAACACTTGTTCAATGTGAATATTTTTCACTGGAATTGCTCTCGGCCAATTCAAACCCCATTGAACTTGATACACATGCTGAATCATTCCACGCCATTACGATGATCGAAGGCAAAGGCCTTTTGCAATCCAATAAGGAACGAGTGGAGCTTGAAAAATTCCAGACCGTGGTTGTGCCTGCCAGCCTTGGCAAATATCAATTCCAGCCGATTGATGGGAACTGCCGCGCGCTTAAAGCCAGTGTGTGAAAAATATTGAGATCATAAGGAAATTATTTACATGGCAACTTACTGCGAATATTGCATCTCCCACCCTGAAGATACGTTTAATAAAAATTACCACGATACCCAATATGGTTTTCCGCTTGAAAACGATGATGAACTCTTCGAGCGGCTGGTGCTGGAGGTCAACCAGGCTGGGCTTTCATGGATCACGATTTTGAAGAAGGCTGATAATTTTCATAAAGCCTACAGCGGATTCAAAATCGAGAAGGTCGCAAAGTACACAGAGAAAGACCGCGCGCGTTTATTGGCGGATGCGGGCATTATTCGAAATCGGTTAAAGGTTAACGCGGCAATTGTCAACGCACAGAAAATCCTTGAATTAAAAAAAGAATATGGTTCATTCAAAAATTGGCTTGACTCGCATCATCCGCTCACGAAAGATGAGTGGACAAAATTGTTCAAGAAGACATTCGTCTTTACCGGCGGAGAGATCGTCAACGAGTTTCTCATGTCCACGGGGTATTTGGCCGGAGCGCACGAAGAGCAGTGTCCTGTTTATCGGACGGTGGCAGGTTTGCGTCCCGCATGGATGCGAAAATAATTCATATGGCAGCTCATCCCAATTTTGTCATTGCAGGAAAATTAAATCGCGAATATATTTTGCCCCCACCGGGGCTGGGTCATCCGCTTTTAGATGCGCCCGGTGGAAGTTTGCTTTATGCTGTGGGCGGCCTGGCTGTTTGGGATAAAAATGTTGGGCTGGTTGGGCGTGTGGGGGAAGATTATCCGCATCAATGGCTGCGTGATTTGGAGTCGCGCGGTTTTGATACGCGCGGCATTCGCACGATTCGCGATTCGAAAAATATGGATCTGCGCGCTTTCATCGCCTATACCGACACCAACGAGCGCAGCAACTCCAACGCGGTTTCACTTTTTGCGCGCCGTCAGTTGACATTTCCAAAAGCATTGCTTGGTTATCAACCTCCTGACACTTCGCGCAAAGATCCGCGTGAACCTGAAATTATTTCGCCCGCCGCGCTGGATGTGCCAAAGGAATATTGGGATGTCCGCCATGTGCATCTCTGCCCCTTTGACTTTGTCAGCCAGAGTCAGATGGTCAACCTCTTCAAAGGCGGATCAAACCAGACCGTCAGCCTGGATCCTGCTCCCGGCTATATGGCTCCTAGCTTTTGGCGTGATCTGAGATTGGTGCTGCAAGGCGTTACGATCTTCCAGCCATCGGAAGATGAAATGCGCGCACTCTTTTGGGGTGAGACCAACGATCTCTGGGAAATGGCGCACAAGGTCAGCGAGTATGGCCCGCAGATCATTGTCATCAAACGCGGCACACATGGACAGATGATCTATGATGCGGCAGGCAAACATCGTTATGAAGTGCCCGCCTATTCTTCACGGGTCGCAGACCCCACGGGAATTGGTGATGCATACTGCGGCGGATTTTTAGCGGGCTTTCAGCAAACGAATGATCCTTTAATGGCGGGATTATATGGAAGTGTTTCCGCTTCGCTAAAGATAGAAGGCAGCGGAGCGTTCTATCCGCTGGATGTGATGCCCGGTTTGGCCGAAGCGCGTTTGCGTTCGTTGAAAGACATGACGCGGGAAGTTTAATTTTAGATAATGATGAAGGATGAATGATGAATAACAACCTGCACACGAAGCGTGTCACCTTCCAACTTTCCAACCTTATTGATCTTGCCGTTCAGATACAACAGATTTCCGCGCCCACATTTTCTGAGGGACCGCGCGGTGAATTCGTGCGCGGACTTTTTGTCAGTGAGCATCTTCAAGATGTATCCATGGATTCGCTTGGAAATGTATTTGCGCGATTGCCGGGCAAACAGAAAAAGGCGAAACCGCTGATCGTCTCTGCCCATTTGGATACTGTCTTTCCAAACAGTATCAGCTTGCAGGCCAGGAAAGAAACGGGCAGAATCGTCGCGCCGGGCATTGGGGATAATTCATTGGGCGTCGCGGCGTTGTTCGGAATTCTATGGTCATTGCGTGAGAGAAAAATTGAACTGACGCATGATGTCTGGTTTGTGGCAAATGTCGGTGAGGAAGGTCTTGGTGATTTGCGTGGAATGCGCGGCGTGGTGGAACGCTTTGATAAAAACGTGATTGGTTATCTTGTTTTGGAAGGACTCGCGCTTGGGCATATCTATCACCGCGCCATTGGTGTGAGGCGTTATCGCGTCACCGCAAAAACTGCGGGCGGACATTCATGGTCTGATTACGGTCAGCCTTCGGCGGTGCATGAACTGGCGGCGCTGGTTACACAATTGACCGCGATCCGTTTGCCGCGTGAACCACGCACCACAATGAACGTCGGTACCTTTGGCGGCGGAACGGGAATCAATGTGCTGGCATCTGAAGCAAAATTTGATTTGGACTTACGCTCGGAAGACCCAAGTTCACTTTCGAAATTAATTTATCAAGTGGAAGAGTTGTTTCGTTTTGCAGATCGTGACGGTGTGAAAGTGTTGGCTGAGATCATCGGGCAGCGGCCCGCAGGCGAGATTCCCGCCGAGCATCCGCTGGTGAAACTGGCCGTGAATTGTATGCATGAACAAGGGTTGAGCGGTGTGCTGACAGCAGGTTCAACCGATGCGAATATTCCATTAAGCCGCGGCATCCCTGCCGTGGTGATGGGAATCACAACAGGCGGCGGCGCGCATACCACGCATGAATATATTGATATTGACCCGGTAGAGCAGGGGATGGACGCAGTGGTGAGGTTTGTGGAGAGAGTGGGGGAATGCAGTGGATAGTGGGTAGTGGATAGTCTGTTGTAATGCTAAAAATAAAGGCTTCTGAAGTCATTATCACTTCAGAAGCCTTTTTACTTATCCCTTTTTACTCATCCCTCATTACTCTTCACTCATCACTTCAACCCGGTCACTTCAAATACGCCAATTGGATGGGTCTTACCTTTTAGATTCATTTCCATATGCGGAAGGACTTTGACATCATTCATCACGCGTTCGTAGGCTTCCTTGCTGATCAGGATCTGATTTCGTGCTGAATTTTCCTGAATGCGTTTTGCCACGTTGACGTTGTCACTGATGGCAGTGTATTCAAGACGCTTCTCTGTTCCGATCAACCCCAATACAGCTTCGCCAAAATGGATGCCTGCTCCAAAGGAGAGATGTTCCTCTTCTGGCAATATTTTGTAGAGTTCTTCCACCGCATCTCGTAATGCGAGTGCAGCTTTGATTGCGCGCAGGGTGTGATCTTCCTGCTGAATGGGCGCGTTGAACCAGGCCATGATCGCGTCGCCCATGAACTTGTCAATTGTGCCTTCCTGTGAAAGCACGGCGTCTGCCATGGCGGCGAGATAACGGTTCAAAGTAAAGACCAATTTTTCAGGCGATAATTTTTCGCTGTAGGTTGTGAATCCGCGGATGTCTGCGAACAGCACGGTGATGTTCACGCGCTTGCCGCCAAGCTGCAAGCTGTTCGGGTCGAGTTGTTCGATCACAGCCGGGGAGACCATGCGCTCGAAAAGTCTGCGCTGGGCTTCAAGTTTTTTACGTTCCGTTAGATCATCTAGCACAATTGCGACACCCTGCGTTTTCTGGTTTGAATCTTTGAGGGGTGAGAAATTCAAACGCCAGTTCACGTTTCCGCGTGAGGGCAGATTGTGGCTGACCTCAAGGTCTACAATCGGTTTATCCGTTGCGCGGACTTCCATCAGATGCGGTGCAATTTCCTTCGAAACGGAAGCAAGCACCTCGTTAAGATGATGACCGAGGATTTCGGGCGCGGTATGTCCGATGATGGTTTGCGCGGCTCGATTCGCAAGCGTGACCTGATCCTGCACATCGGCGGTGATGACTCCGCTGGCAATGGATGCGAAAACCGATTCCATCAAATTCTTGAGCCCGGTCACTTCTTCGAGTGTGTGTTTGAGCGAGGAGAATAAACGCGCGTTCTCGATGGCAACTGCGGCCTGATTTGCAAAGGCTGCTAAAAGATCTTTTTCAGAATCAGCGAAGATGCCGGCCCGGATGCGGTTGTCGGCATAGATCACGCCGATGAGTTCATTTTTTGCTTTGAGGGGTACGCATAAAATGGAACGCAGGTTGAAGGCCACGATGCTTTCCTGCCCGATGAAGCGGTTATCTTCCTGCGCGTTGGTTGTGACAATGGGTTCGCCGGTTGAAATAACACGTCCCACCACCGAACGGCTAACGGTCAATTCGGATGGGTTGATCGATTCCATTTCCCAGTTGCGCCCCATGCGCGTGACCATGTCGCCCTTGTCATCTCGCAGCATCAGAAATCCGCGTTCGGCCTTGGTGAGTCGCACAATGTTGTCCATCACGATGCGCAGCACTTCATCGAGTTCCAGCGATGAATTGACCACCTGCCCAATATCTGCCAGTGCGAGCATGTTGCTGTGTTCTCTTTGGAAGGCTTCTATCTTCCCGCTTATTTTTGGCAGCGTTGTTTCAAGATTATGCAACTCTTCGATTGTGGTCTTGGGGAGCCTGAGCCTGCTCGCTTCGAGATCCAAGCGAATCTTCTCGGCCTGCAAGCCGAGTGTAAGCAATTGATCGTGGACAGTGGTGGGGATTGTTTGTTCAGAATGCATGGGGATACCAGCGTTTAGGTTTTATGGAACTGCACGAATTATGATTGCCGATCATTTCTGCGGCGTTTCATAATTGTATCCCAAGATGAAGATTTTAAGACGTATATACAGGATCTGATAAATAACATTGCGCGCGGCGCGGCGGGTGAGAGCCGCATCACCTCCATGCTTTGTGAACAACGCTGATTGGTGTTCTCGCAATAAGATCTCAATATCTGCGGCGGCGGAAGGGAGAAGTTCCATGAGAATTTTTGCGCGCTCTGCCGGGGTGGCGTGTATGGGTTGCGGTTTATCCATCCAGCGCAGGGCAGTATTAATGCTTTGGAACGATCTTTCGATTGGCGTGAGTTCTGTCCAAAGCAGCCAGCGGGTTAACCAAGCTGGGGTCTCCCAGCCAGTGCGTTCCACCACTGTTTTCAAGATCATGGCTGTCTGCGTATCTGGCGCGTAGCGTCTCTTTAGGAAGAAAGCCAGGAATGCCAAACCGATAAGACCAGCCGCCGTGCTGATCTGGATGATGCGGGTGCGTGTAAAGAATTGTTTTGGACGGTCGGGAAGAGGGGTCGACACGGGTTCTTCCTGAACGATCGGGTCTGTTTCAGGCGGATCGAGCAAGCCGGGAAATACAGCTGGTGCTTCCTCTCGTTCCTGCGGACGTTCAAGCGGATCCTGGTTGCCTGTCGGTTCAAACTCGACCCAGCCATAGTCCGGGAAATATACTTCCGGCCATGAATGTGAATCAAGTTCGCGGACTGTGTAGAAAGTATTTTGTAGATTCGGTTCGCCCTGTGCGAATCCCACCGCAAGGCGCGCGGGAATCCCAATCGAACGAAGCATTAATGTTTCAACGCTGGCGTAATAATTGCAAAATCCCTTTTTCACATCGAACAGGAAATATTCCAATGCGTCGGTCGTTCCTTCCGGAAAAGAGATGGTGGGTTTGTATTCGATCTCGGTCCGCAGGTAGTCGGTGATCGCAACGGCCTTATCATATGGATTGTCATAATCGGCTGTGATCTCGAAGGCCAGGGACTGGATCCGCGCGGAGAAATTATTGGGGACTTGCAAATAGCGATCCGTGACCCATGCTGGATATTCTTCACCGGCTGCGCGCAATTCAAGGATGGTGGGATCCGCGATCAAGGCATTGGCGTGATATGTTTCGCCTGCTTCAAGAATCGGCGACGCCTGTATGGAAATAATATCCATCACTCTTTCCGTGTTGGCAATATCTATTGGTTCTGCCGGGGGAATCGTTGCGTATGATATTTTCCCGGGATGGCTGACCCATAATGGCTGGGCCGCGGAATAAATAATGGATTGTCCCTTGAGATATACGTTGAACGTAAAATTTAAATTGATGCGATTCTCTGTATCGGGAATTTCAAAGTCGCCGTCCTGCGGTTCATAATCAGCGCCTGCCGCGTTGGTTGTTTGCCAGCGTCCATTTTCAAAATGATCGTAGACTCGTCCGCGCCAGTACAATCGCGGTAGTTCCTGCACAGTGGGGGGGACATATACAAGGAACGCGATCGCCGCGCTTTGTTTGGCTCGTGTTCCAAGTGATAATTCATCCCGATAAAAATCACTGGTCGGGATTTTATCCTTCTTTGCCGCCGCGAATATATTTTCAAGATTTTCGTTTTTTGTAAACCATTTATCCGATACGTTTTTCCATGATTCCCTTGCCTGTTCATTGAAGGGCAGTGTGGCCGGTATCGTCCATGCCAGCAGGATCAGGATGGCCGCACTGGTCATAATGGTGTTATTGAAATCCATGCCGCTTTCAGCAGGGACTTGTACGCGTTGCTCCCGCCAGTTTTTTCTGTCCTTTAAATATTTTTGACGCCCCACTAGCAGCAGCGCGACGAAAATGTAAGCGCCAAACAACCAGCTATAGTCGCGGGTTGAATAATGATTGATGTGGATCACGAACATCAGAATGCCGCCCGGTAAAACAGCCGCCAGCGCGTTTGCGAACCGTGTTAATTGATATCCGCTGATCAGGCCGATGAACCAATAGGGAATGCACAGGATCGACACAAAAAACAAAACATCCTTGACAGGTCTGCCGGCGGCGAACTCGCTCAAGCCGACTAATAACCTGCCGGCCAGAATTATCAATCTCTCGCCTAATTCTGATTCTTCTATTCCAAACTCGATCATGCCGAGCCATTGCCAGGTGAGAAGGGTCAGCATATATCCTGTGGCGAGAATGGCCAAACTTCGTCTTTTATAAATGCTTTGTCCCAATGCCAGCCCAACCATTAATCCCAACAAGGCCATATTGCGGACGTGTTCCAGTCCATCGGTCCAGCCTGTGGACTGCAAGCGCCATGCTGAGAACAAGATGGCAAGGAATAAATAGATCGCGGAGGGAAGATCCCACCAGCGGGCAGGTGATTTTTCCATGCTTTGAGTGTACAATGAATGAAGCATCTTCGTCAATTGAAAAAACAAAAATACCCTACTGGAGGACTATATGCAGACCTTAATTGACATTGGTATTGCTTTTATTATCACTCTTCAAGGTATGGGGGATTGGCTAATCGCTCCCATGAGATTTTTTAGTTATTTGGGTAATGAAGAATTCTTTTTGCTGGTATTGCCCTTGATCTATTGGAGTGTGGATTCCGCTCTTGGTTTAAGGGTCGGGATCATTCTCGTAACGAGTAATTTGTTCAATAATATTTTCAAATTGATTTTTGCCGGGCCGCGCCCCTATTGGGCAAGCTCGCATGTGCGCGCACTTTGGACAACGGAAACATCATTCGGCATTCCATCCGGGCACGCACAGAACGCGGTCAGTGTTTGGGGGACGATTGCCGCATATTACAAGCGATCCTGGGTGTGGGCGACAGCGATTACGCTCATGTTCCTGATCGGTTTCTCGCGCGTATTTCTTGCCGCGCACTTCCCACATGATGTTATTTTTGGGTGGCTGCTTGGCGCACTGCTATTATGGATTTTTACCCGTTACTGGAAGCCGGTTGCGGCATGGGTTGGCACAAAAACTTTAAATCATCAAATTTTCATTGCATTTGGAGTGTCTTTGTTGTTTATCGTGTTAGGATTGGGCACAACAACTTTAAGAAGCGGATATCAACTTCCGCAGGATTGGGTGAATAATGCGCTTCTGGCTGGGGCCGAAGCGCCTGATCCAATTGACCCGAACAGTAGTTTCACCTCGGCGGGGATCTTCTTTGGGTTGGCGGCTGGTGCGGCGTGGATCATGTCAATTGGCGGGTATCAAGCTTCAGGTCCGATCCAGAAGCGCGCCATTCGTTATGTCATCGGTCTGATCGGAGTCCTGATCCTTTATTTGGGACTGGGCGCCATTTTTCCGCGCGGTGATGGTTTCATCTTTTACATATTGCGCTTTATCCGCTATGGGTTGATCGGCTGGTGGGTGGCGGGCGGTGCGCCGTGGATTTTTATAAGATTTAAACTTGCGGAACGTATTAATTCAATCTGATATAATCGCGGAAATTACTGAGTAAAAAAGGTCTTTTGATGACGCTGGAAAAAAACGTTCTCCTTCATAATCGTTACCGCATTGTGGAAATTCTGGGCCAGGGTGGCATGGGGTCAGTTTATCGCGCCGTTGATGAAAACCTTGGCGTGGTGATCGCGTTGAAGGAAAACCTTTTTACAACAGATGAATACTCGCGTCAGTTCCGCCTTGAAGCGGTGATCCTTGCGAATCTCCGTCACCCGAATTTGCCCCGCGTTTCCGATCATATTGTTTTGGGGGACCAGGGTCAATATTTGGTGATGGATTTTATCGAGGGTGAGGATCTGCGTTATCGCATGGAACGGATGGGCATGCTTCCAGAAGAGGACGCTGTCCATATCGGCGCCGCGATCTGTGATGCGCTTGCTTATTTACACACACGCAAGCCCCCAATTTTGCACCGTGATATTAAACCTGGGAATGTAAAGATCACACCGGATGGTCACATCTTTTTGGTGGACTTTGGACTTGCAAAGGTGTATCAAAACGCAACCCAGGCGACAACGACCGGCGCGCGTGCAATGACGCCGGGCTATTCTCCGCCGGAACAATATGGAACGGCGCGCACCGATCCGCGGACCGATATTTATTCATTGGGCGCGACATTGTATGCGGCCTTGAGCGGGGTGATCCCCGAAGATGGTCTCGCGCGCGCGATGGATAACGCGCAATTAACTCCGCTTCGAAAACGGAATTCAAAAGTATCACGTCGTCTGGCCGCCGCAATTGAGAAGGCCATGGCGGTTGACCCGAGTGATCGCTTTCAGGATGCCGAGGAATTTAAGAAGGCCTTGTTGGGTGCAAAATCCAAGACCCAGCAGGTGGCGGGTGGTTATACGGTTGTACCTCCTCCGCAGGAATCCTTCCCTCAAAAAGATCTAAGCGATTCTGTTCCGAAGCAGGAAAGTAAAACACCGCCTCCCCCCATTCCGATTGTGATGGACAGGGAAGAGCATATATTTGTTTCTCCCCTTAAAAAACAAAAGGAACGTGAACGCAAACGTCGAAATGCTCTGGTACGTTTTACATTTATTTTGCTGCTTTTACTCATTATAGGTGTGTCGATTTTTGCTCCGGGTATTTTGCCTGCGAATGTGCGCGCTGCGCTCCCATTCCTTGCGCTGCCTGCTAATACGGCCACGCCTTCATATACTCCTGCTCCATCCGCAATACCGACTGACCTGCCAACGCAAACACTAACGGCTACTTTTACTTCAACACCGAAACCTCCCACGGTAACACTCACTCCAACCAAGGTTGCGCTCTCAACTGCGACTCTTGCCACAACGGACCCTTCACTAACGACCACGCCTGTGGCTCCGATCTTATCCTCTACTCCTGTTGGCGGCGGGACTGGGCAGATCGCTTACGCATCCAGCCGCACGGGCGGGTTGCCACAGATCTACCTGGTTGATCTGGCCACTGATAGCGCGACACAGATCACCGATATGCTTGAAGGCGCGTGCCAGCCGTCCTGGTCACCGGATGGCGCAAGGTTGGTATTTATTTCTCCCTGCAAAGGCATGGATGAAATTTATTACAACGCCAGTCTGTACATCATCAACGCAGATGGGAGCGGATTGATACAAATCGAGACCGTGCCCGGCGGAGATTTTGACCCCGCCTGGTCACCGGATGGTAAAGCCATCGCTTTTACTTCCCTGCGGACCGGTCAAATGGAAATTTTCACCGTAGGCCTGGATGATCTTATATCTCCAACACAGATCACCAAAAATGCCACAAGAATTGAATCGCGCCAGCCTGCCTGGTCGGCGGATGGAACCCAGATCGTTTATACCGTCAAGCGTTTTGGCGTAAATCAAATTTGGTTAATGAAAGCAGATGGCAGCGAACCAACTCAGATCGTCCGCAGCGGAGTGGTGAAAACAGACTATCTGCCCACGTGGTCACCGGATGGCACTATGATCCTGTTCAATCAACGCTGCGCCACAAAATTCTGTTTGCCATATCTCATGAGTATTTCAGCCACAGATCATTCTGTTGAAGAAGCCACGCCGCTGGAATTTAATATCATCACCATAGAAAACGCCGACTATTCCCCCGATGGCACACTGATTGCCTATGAAGGCGGCGAATCTGGCACGAACAACGATATTTTTTACGTGGACCTTACAAGCAAAAATCGGGTGCGCATCACCACCGATCCAAACCCGGATTTCAACCCCGTCTGGCGTCCCATTCCATAACAAAAATTCCCGCACACAAAAGAAGAGAAAAGACCGCACAACGGCCTTTTCTCTTCTTTTTATAAACTCTTACACTCCTCTTATTGACGCTCTTCATTTTTGCATGTTAGACTATGAGCCGCCATGCCTGAACTTACCGAAAGACAGCGAACCATCCTAATCCTTCTCATTCGCGACTATATTGAGACGGCGCAGCCTGTCGGTTCAAAGCGACTGGTGGAACGCTTCCATCTTGACCTGAGTCCGGCCACCGTCCGAAATGAAATGTCAGCGCTGACGGAGATGGGCTACCTAAGACAGCCCCACACATCCGCGGGTCGTGTGCCAGCCGAAGAGGGTTATCGCATCTTCGTCGGGCAGATGATGCAAAAAGCCGAATTACCCGCTTCGGTACAAAATACAATTTCGCATCAATTCTTTCAGGCCCGCCCGGACGTGGAACAATGGATGACTCTGGCTGCTTCCGTGCTGGCACATCAATCGCAGGGTGTATCGCTTGTGACCGCGCCGCACGCGGAGACTATTCGCTTCAAACATATTGAGTTGATCTCCACGCAGGGACGGCAAGTCTTAATGGTATTGGTGATGGATGGCGGCGAAGTTAATCAACAGATATTAACTCTGGCCGAGCCTGTTACTCAAGATCGCTTAAGCCAGGCCGCCATGCGGCTCAACTCGCTTTTGGTTGGGCTTTCAGTTGAGGCGATTGCGGCCTTGGCATCCCGTACTGACGCGCTCGAACAGGATATCATCACGTTATTGGTTCAGGATATGAAGCGCACATCTGAAAGCGCCTCGGGCGAAATTTATACCGACGGACTCACCAACGTTTTGGGCGAACCAGAATTTGCCGAGTCTTCAGATGATGCGCGCTGGGCAATGAAGTTATTTGAAGAAAGATCAACGTTGCAGGATCTTCTTGCACGCGCATCCACGAACAGCAGTGTCGGCGGATTGCAGGTGCTGATCGGCGGCGCGGGCGGGTGGCAGGAACTTCGTCAATGCTCGATGGTTATTGCCAGATATGGCGCGCCCGGTTTGGCAACAGGGACTTTGGGCGTTTTAGGCCCCATGCGAATGTCCTATGCGCGCACGATCCCAACGGTTAGATATGTTGCCGGGTTATTAAGCAATTTGGTGAACGATAGTATTTCAAGTGAATGAACTATAAATTACGGAGCGCGGACTTCAGTCCGCACAATGCAGACTAAAGTCTGCGCTCCTTGAAATTATTTTTTTGAGAGTGAGAGCATGACCAATAAAAAGAAGCACATGGATGATGAAGAAGTGAATGAGACTCAACCCGCAGGGGAGGAAATGCCTGTTGTGGATGAGCAGGCCGACGTTAAGTTGGAGGCGCTGCAAAATCAACTGGCAGAGGCGCAGTCCAGGGCGTTGGAATATAAAGATGGCTGGCAGAGGTCACAGGCGGAGTTCGTCAATTATAAAAACCGCGTGGCGCGTGATAACGAGATGATGTACGCTTCGATGAAAGGCGACATTGTTAAAAAAGTTTTGCCCGCATTGGATGATCTGGAGCGCGCTCTGCAAAACCGCCCCGCAGATGATGCGTGGGCGAACGGCATTGAGCTGATCGCGCGCAAACTGCAGAACATATTGGAAGGTGAAGGCGTGAAGCGCATTGAAGCAAAAGGCGCGGCGTTTGACCCGAACTTCCATGAGGCGATTACTCACGAACCTTCTGAAGAAGTCGAAAGTGAACACGTCATTGACGTGGTGCAGAATGGGTATATGTTGGGCGAGCGAGTTATTCGGCCTGCGTTGGTTAGAGTAGCACAGTAATTCAGTAAAAATTAGTCGAAGGTCGAAGGTTGGAAACGACTTTTGACCTTCGACCTTCGACAATAACTTAGGAGCATTTATGGGCAAAATTATAGGAATAGATTTAGGTACGACCAATTCAGTTGCGGCAGTGATGAGTGGCGGGGAGCCAATTGTGATTCCCTCTGCGGAGGGCGAGCGGCTTGTCCCTTCTGTGGTGGCGGTCAATAAGAATCACGAGCGTTTGGTGGGGCGTGTGGCGCGTAATCAGGCCATTACGAATCCGAATAACACCATTTTTTCAGTCAAGCGTTTTATGGGACGCAAGGCCGATGACGCGCAAGTGGAGCATACGAAGAAGCGTGTGCCTTATGCGGTGACCGCCGCTGATAATGGCGATGTGCGTGTGAAGTTGGATGACAAGGATTATTCTCCGCCCGAAGTTTCGGCGATGATCCTCGCGAAGATCAAGGCAGATGCTGAAGCATATCTCGGAGAACCAATTACACAAGCCGTGATCACTGTGCCTGCATATTTCAATGACGCGCAGCGCAATGCCACAAAAGATGCTGGAAAAATTGCTGGCTTGGAAGTGTTGCGTATCATCAATGAGCCAACAGCTTCTTCGCTGGCATACGGCCTTGATAAAAAGAAAAATGAAGTCATCGTTGTTTATGATCTCGGCGGCGGAACTTTTGATGTTTCCATTTTGGATGTAGGCGACGGTGTGTTCCAAGTCCGCGCTACGAGCGGAGATACCTTCCTCGGCGGCGATGATTTCGATCTGCGCATCATGGATTATTTGATCGAGACTTTCAAGAAGGATAACGGCATTGACTTGAACAATGACCGCCAGGCTTTGCAGCGTTTGAAAGAGGCTTCTGAAAAAGCGAAGATCGAACTTTCCACCGTGATGCAGACTGAGATCAATTTGCCTTATCTGACCGCTGACGCGAGCGGACCGAAACATTTGGTGATGACCATGTCCCGCGCCAAGCTGGAGCAAATTACAGCGGATCTTGTCGACCGAACGATTGCTCCTGTCAAGCAGGCATTGTCTGACGCTGGATTAAATGCGGGCAACATCGACGAGATTGTCCTGGTGGGTGGCATGACCCGTATGCCTGCCATTCAAGATCGTGTGCGCGCGTTCTTTGGGAAAGACCCGCACAAGGGAGTCAATCCCGATGAAGTGGTTGCCATTGGCGCGGCCATTCAAGCGGGCGTGCTCGGCGGAGAAGTAAAAGATATTTTGCTTTTGGATGTTACTCCGCTGACCTTGTCCATTGAAACGATGGGCGGTGTTGCCACTCCTCAAATCGAGCGCAACACCACCATTCCCACACGTCGTTCACAGGTGTTCTCCACTGCGGCTGATAATCAGACTCAGGTTGAAATCCATGTTCTGCAGGGCGAACGTTCAATGGCGACTGATAACAAGTCATTGGGCAGGTTTACTTTGGATGGGATTCCCCCGTCACCGCGCGGAATGCCTCAAATTGAAGTAACCTTCGATGTGGATGCGAACGGCATTATGAAAGTCAGCGCGCAGGATAAGGCGACTGGACGCATACAACATATCACCATTACCGCATCCTCTGGTTTGAGCGACAGCGAAGTTGAAAAAATGCGCAAGGACGCTGAAGCGCACGCAGATGAAGACCGCAAGCGCAAGGAATTGATCGAAGCACGTAACAATGCAGATAATACCGCCTATGCTGGCGAGAAGGCTTTGCGCGAACTTGGCGATAAAATACCCGCTGAACTTCGCAGTGATGTTGAAGCCAAAATCGCGGATGCAAAATCCACGGCGCTGGGTGAGGATGTGGAGAAGATCAAGGCTGCTGTGGAAGCGTTGGGACTGGCCATTCAAAAGATAGGTGCCAGCGTCTATGAGCAGAATCAGGCCGCAGGGCCGAGCGAAGCGGGTTCTGATCCGAATCCAGAAGCAGGCCCTGAAGTTGTCGATGGTGAAGTGAAGGAGTAATTAATCCGTCATTGCGAGGAGGGTGTTCTTCCCGACGAAGCAATCTCCTTATTCTGTCGGAGATTGCTTCGGGCAAAGAACAAGAGCGCCCTCGCAATGACGGGATGTGAATTATGAGCAATCGCGATTACTACGAAGTTCTTGGCCTTGGAAAGGGCGCGTCGGATGATGAGATCAAAGCCGCGTTCCGTAAACTTGCGCGCGTGTATCACCCTGATGTGAGCAAGGAACCTGACGCCGAGGAAAAATTTAAAGAGATCAATGAAGCCTATGGCGTGCTTTCGGATTCGGACAAGCGCGCGCGTTATGACCGCTTTGGTAAAGAAGGGCTTAGCGGCATGGGCAGCGGCGGCTTCCATGATTACTCCTCAGATTTTGGTGACTTGTTTGAAGAAATCCTCGGCGGGTTTGGATTCTCGACCGGCCGCCGCTCGCGCAACTCTCCGCGCCGTGGGCGGGATTTGCAAATGCAGGTCACGTTGACTTTTGAAGAAGCAGTCTTCGGCGTTGAAAAGGAAATTGAGTTCCAGCGCGAGGAAACTTGTTCCCGCTGTACTGGTTCAGGTGCGGAGCCTGGCACAACGCCGACAAAATGTACCACCTGTAATGGTCAGGGAGAAGTACGTCAGGTGCGCCAGACTTTCTTAGGTCAAATGGTGCAGACGGCGGCTTGCCCGACTTGCAATGGCCGTGGTCAAATAATTTCATCGCCGTGTAATACCTGTCGCGGCGCTGGTTTGGAACGCAAGAACATTAAGAAGAAAGTGCAGATCCCCGCTGGCGTGGACGTGGGCACACAGATCCGCTTGAATGGGGAAGGCGGCCCCGGTGCATTTGGCGGCCCGAATGGAAGCTTGTTCGTTGTGTTGGATGTCAAGCCGCATCAATTTTTCAAACGCCGCGAGAATGATATTTTATTGAACCTCGATATCAATGTGGCGCAAGCCGTGCTGGGCGCAGAAGTCCAAGTCCCAACTTTGGATGGCGATGAGAAGTTGAAAATCCCTGCTGGGACACAGCCCGGGAAAATTTTCCATCTCAGAGGCAAGGGTGTGCCGCATGTCCGCAGTAAACATCAACGCGGCGACCAAATGGTGATGGTGAATGTAGCCATCCCGTCCAAGTTGACCAAGGAACAGCGTGAGTTGTTTGAGAAGCTGGCAGAGAGCTTGGGCACCTCGGTCAAGCCACAGGAAAAGGGATTTTTAGATTGGTTGAATGACGCGTTTGGGGGGTAGGGCAGTGAATAGTAATCAGTGATCAGTAACGAGCGGATGAGAGTCTGCTCGTTTTTGATTAAGTGTTAAAATAATTGACATTCCCAAAAAAGGAGGGAATTATGATTACAACATTTTTGCAAACCAAAATACCCGTCAATCAATTGTTAGTCGATACGCAGAATCCCAGACTTCCCGAAATGCAAACAAATCAAGATGATGCAATTCGCCTGATGATAAAGGCTCAAGGGAGTAAGGTTTTTGCTTTGGCTCAACATTTAGCGACTTATGGAACAAATCCAGCAAGTTTGCTGATTGTTATTCCAAACCCTGAAAACCAAAAAAAGTATTATGTCTTGGATGGGAATCGCCGCTTGACTGCTTTGAGGCTACTTGAGCGTCCAGGGCTTAGCGAAGGAATTTTAAATGGTTCAATATTTCAAAAAATCAAAGACCTATCTTTAAAATATAAGAATAACCCAGTAAATGAACTTGAATGTGTAGTATTCAATGATCGGGAGCAAGCAGACTTATGGGTACAACTTATTCATCGTGGTGAAAACCAAGGCGTGGGCTTAGTTAAGTGGGATGGTCAAGTTGCCGCTAGATATGATGAAAGAAAAGGTCTTGGTGAAAGAGGGGCTGCTGCTTCTCTTCAAATCCTTGATTTAATAAAAGAAGATAAAAACTTGTCGCAGAAGACACATGAAAAGATTGAAAGTGGAAAGTTTCCAATTACGAGTTTGACACGTTTAATTAATACTCCTTATGTGAGAAAAAAGATTGGTCTTAATATTAAGAATAATATGGTGGATGCATTTGAAGATAAAACTATCAAAAGTCTTGCAAAAATAGTAGATGATTTAGGAACAGAATATAAGACGGTGTCAGACATTAAGAGAGTTGGACAAAGAATTGATTATATTGATAACTTATTTGAACCACGCCCTATTGAAGCCGAAAACTTGAGGGAAGAAACACTTGTAAATTCTTTGTCAACTGTAGGTGTTAAGAAGAAAGCTCCTAAAGAAGAAAAACTTCGGACCACTCTAATTCCTAGAGAATTTTTAGCTGATGTAACTCAATCCCGAATTAATAAAATTTTTGTAGAATTAAAAAAGCTAGATGTAAATGAATTTCCAAATGCGGCTTCCGTAATGTTTCGTGTGTTTTTAGAATTGAGTTTGGATCATTACCTTGAAGAAACTATAAAATGGTCAGATGCTCAAATAGATAATTCTGGACTTGCTCAAAAATTGATTGCTGTAGCAACCGATTTTGAAAAAAAACAAAAAATGAATTCTCAGCAACTAGCACCTATTCGGAAAGCAGCAGGTGGACAAACATTACTTGTCGCCTCTATTAAGACTTTGCATAGCTATGTCCATAATAAATATTTTTCACCTATTCCTTCAGAGTTGAAGACTGCTTGGGATGACATGGCAACTTTTGTTTCGAACTTGTGGCCAGTTTGACGGAGCAATGATGCCGTTTTTTTCTCCCCTTAGATACCCTGGTGGTAAACGCAGGCTTGTGAATTTTATGAAGACCATAATTCAACAAAATGGTCTTCTTCATGGTGCATATATAGAGCCGTTTGCTGGTGGGGCTAGCGTGGGTCTTGCTTTATTGTTTGACGGCTATGTTAATCATATATATATCAATGATTTAGATAGGTCAGTTTATGCTTTTTGGTATTCTGTTTTGCATAAAACAGAAGAATTAGCTAAATTAATTCAAGAAACACCTGTTACGATGAGTGAATGGTATAAGCAACGAGATATTCAGAAAAACAAGAAATATGAAACACTAGTCAGACTAGGCTTTTCGACTTTTTTCTTGAATCGAACAAATAGGTCTGGAATTATTAGTGGTGGGGTAATTGGCGGAAAGGAACAGAATGGGGATTGGAAGTTGGATTGCCGATTTAATAAAACTGAACTAGTGGGACGAATAAGAAAGATAGCAGAAAATAAACGAAAAATTTCTTTGTATAACAAAGATGCATCTACTTTTATTCAAACTGAATTGCCTCAAATTGAACATAACTCTCTTGTTTACCTTGACCCACCATATTATGTTAAAGGCCAGCAAATGTTGTATGTGAATTATTACGAGCCCGATGATCATAAATCTATTGCGAATTCGATTTCGCAAATAACTCAACAATGGGTTATTTCCTATGACGATGTGCCAGAAATTCGTTTGCTATATAGAAAATATGAATCTTTAGCGTATAAGCTGCATTACACAGTCCAAGATAAGTATAAAGGCAATGAAATATTGTTCTTTTGTGACAGGCTTGTAATACCTCAATCAGAACATCCGCAGAAAATTAAAGCCCCCAAGTTGGCTTCGCAGCCTGTTAGATGAAAATACTTTTACGCATTTGGCGTGTACTTCCCATGTGGATTCATATCCTTGCCATGCGAACGTATCGCGCAAAATTCCGAGCGGCGGTGGCGGCAATGATCTTTGATGAGCAGGGACGAGTTCTCCTGTTCAAACATACTTATCGAAAATTCGAGTGGGGCATCCCTGCGGGCGGACTGGAATATAACGAACAGCCTGATAAGGCGATTGTCCGCGAGTTTTTTGAAGAGACGGACATGCAGATAAAAGTTGAAAAGTTACTGCTGGCTGAAAGCTCGAAGGAAGACCGTAATATCAGTTTGATATATTTGTGTAAGATCGTGGATGGAACGTTCAAGGAAAGTTCGGAAATTTCCGAGATGAAATATTTCGATGTGAATGATCTCCCGCAGATGTTGTTCGCGGAAAAGAATTTGATCCGATGGGTTGTAAAGGAAAAACAAAATGAATTGGCTTGAAGTTTCACTGACTGTAAATGGCGAACTCGCCGAATCCGTTGCGGATGTTTTTGCGCGTTTCGCGCCCAATGGCGTGATGACCGAGCAGGGTGTAAAGTTTTTGGATGAAGAGGATGAAGGCACTGCAACAGGCCCCATCACCGTCCGCGCATATTTGGAAGTAAACGATCAACTGGAAGAGACGCGACAAAAACTCGAAGAGTCGCTTTTCTATTTGGGGATGATTCAGCCTTTGCCGACTCCAGCCTACAAGCAGATCGCGGATCAAAACTGGATGGAGGCTTGGAAACTCCACTACAAGCCGATCCTCATCGGACAGAGACTCCTCATTCTGCCCGCGTGGCTTGAATCCCCAGAGCCAAATCGCATCCCGATCAAAATTGACCCTGGCATGGCATTCGGCACAGGCACACATCCTACAACGCAGTTATGCCTCGAACTCATGGAACTATCCACTGACCACAGTCCACTATCCACTGTCATTGATGTCGGCTGCGGCTCTGGAATCCTCTCCATTGCTGCGTTGAAACTCGGCGCAACAAAAGTCCTCGGCGTGGACATAGATATTGAGTCTGTCAAGAACTCGCGCGAAAATGCGGATACAAACGGAGTGGGTGAGGAACTACTGCTCGGGCAGGGATCAGTGACTGAGGTTTTGAGTGGCAGCTTCCAGTTTAAGTCTGCTCCGTTGGTGGTGGCGAATATCCTCGCGCCCATCATCATCCGCTTGTTTGACGCGGGACTCGCAGATTTGGTCGAACCCAATGGTGAGATCATCCTGAGCGGAATCCTCGCTCATCAGGCAGAGAATGTCATCGAGGCCGCGCAGGCCAAAGGTCTGAAACGAAACGATCAACGTCAAATAGCCGATTGGGTTGCCATATCATTGAAACGTTAAAACGTCGGAACGTTTAAACGTTTTGTGCTATCATACGAACCATCATGGATCGCCGCAAACTGTTTTATTACTTGCTCCTGAATGTTTTCGTCTCGGCTTGTGTGACAGGCGGCATCCTGTTTTGGTATGACCGCAACTATCGCGCCGTGAACCAGCCTTCGGTTCAGCAGTCCGCAAGCGGTGCTGTATCCACTGTCAGCCCGCAGACGGATATCGCTGTGAAGATCAGCAGTGTCGTGGGCGCAGGCGCGAAGGATTCCGAGATCGTGGTTGTGAAATTCGAAGGTGAAGGCCAATTGGATCTTGCAAGCTGGCAATTGAAGGATGAAAACGGGAATACATTCAAGTTCCCGAAACTTACTTTATACCCAAATGGCGCTGTACAAGTTCACACAATCACAGGTACAGACACCGTCATTGACCTGTATTGGGGCATAGGCGACGCTGTATGGAGTTCTGGCGAGAATGCCCAGTTATTTGATTCACAAGGTAGTCTGAGAGCCGTGTATCGAGTTCCGTAAAACAGTGGGAAGTGGACAGTGGGTAGTTGATAGTAAAACCCCACACCTCCACTACCCACCATCCACCAATCCACTACCCACTATCTACCCACTAATTATGACTCAAGCCCTCTACCGTAAATACCGCCCCAAAGGATGGGATGCCGTCATCGGACAAGACCATGTTGTCCAGACGCTCACCAATTCCATCAAAGCAGACCGTGTCGGTCACGCCTATCTTTTCGCGGGTCCGCGTGGAACGGGTAAAACGACTGTTGCGCGTTTGCTGGCGAAGGCGGTTAATTGTCTTAACGAAGACCCCGCACAACGACCCTGTAATGCCTGCGAAAATTGTAAAGCTGTCAATGAAAATCGGTTTATGGATATGATCGAGATCGACGCCGCTTCGAATAATGGCGTTGATGACGTCCGCGACTTGCGTGAGAAAATAAATTTTTCCCCCTCACAAGGAAAATACAAAGTCTATGTGGTGGATGAAGTTCACATGTTATCCAGCGGCGCTTTCAATGCACTGCTCAAAACATTGGAAGAACCGCCGCCGCACGCCATCTTTGTATTAGCTACAACCGAAATTCATAAAATTCCTGCAACTGTTTTGTCCCGCTGTCAGCGTCACGAGTTTCGCCGTGTGCCAGTGGATGAGATCGTCACCAACCTAAAACAAATCGTCGCGGCTGAAAATCTCACCGCCGACGATGAAGCGCTTACGCTCATTGCGCGTCAGTCAGCGGGCGGCATGCGAGACGCGCAATCCCTGCTCGATCAGCTTTCCTCAACGGGAACGAAGATCACGCTTGCCCTCGCGCAAACTGTCCTCGGCACCGCCACCAGCAAAACCGTTCTCGACATCATCTCGTCAGTTCTCGATCATCAGCCTGCGCATGGTCTCGAAACCATTCATCGCGCCCTCGACTCTGGCGCTGATCCGCGCTCGCTGGCGCGTCAGATCGTCGAATATTTGCGCGGTCTCATGCTCATTCAAATGGGTAATATTGATCAGGTCGAAGCCACGCGCGAAGTCAAACAGCAAATGGATGTACACGCAAAGTCATTCAGCACATCTGATGTTCTGCGTATGATGAAAATCTTCAATAACGCCGCTACAGATTTGCGCGGCGGCTGGCAGCCATCTCTGAGCATTGAACTTGCTCTCGCGGAAGTGCTGGACGCCCCGACAGAATCTCCACAAATCGCCGCGCCGGTTCGGACTCAGCCGAAGCCTGTTCCTGTTACGAAGACACGCGAAGCGTCCCAGCCCGAGGTTAAGAGCGATGCGCCCATCAGCGAAAAACCTGTTATCAATGCAGGCGATATTACCAAGGCGTGGAAACACCTTGCCGCATCCCTTCCAAAATCGCAGGCGAATCTTTCCGCGTTATTAAACTCGGTCAGGATGATCGACGTGCAAGGCAAAACGCTTGTGCTCGGCCTCGCCAGTGATGTGCTTGTCTCGAAGATAGACAAGCCCGACCAAATCGAAGCCATCCAAAAATTGATCAAAGATAATTTCAACGTGGAACTATCCGTCCGCTGTATCGTCACCAACGCCAAAGGCAAAATCCCCGCAAACGTAGCGCAAGATGGCATGGTCGCCGCTGCCATTCAACACGGCGGCGAAATTGTGGATATGGAATAATTGAAGGGAGGATTCCATTATGAAATGTAGGCATTGTCTAGTTGAGTTTCATGAACATAAGGATGAATATTTCATTGGAAAAGATGTAGATCGATATTGGGCAATATTTAAATACGATTGTCCAGCGTGTAGCAGAATGAATTTGTACCTTGTAAATGGTAATGCTGGAAACAGTCAAAGTGGATTGGTCATAATTGAAAATACTATAAAATCGGTAATTGCAATTAGACCTTTTGGAAGCAATCGCCCTCCTTGCCCTCAAGAGGTTCCTGAGAGTATTGCTTTGGATTATCGAGAAGCTTGTCTGGTTTTTCCATTTAGCTCGAAAGCATCAGCTGCATTAAGTCGTCGATGCCTTCAAAACCTTTTGCGCGATGCGGCTAAAGTAAAGCCAAGTGATTTGTCCAAAGAAATCCAAGAAGTTATTGATAGTGGAAAACTCCCATCCCAATTAGGAGATTCAATAGATGCTATTAGAAATATAGGAAATTTTGCTGCTCATCCTATAAAAGGTAAAAGTACTGGTGAAATTGTAGATGTTGAACCCGAAGAAGCCGAATGGAATTTAGATGTGCTTGAATCACTATTCGATTTTTATTATGTTCAACCTGCAAAAGTTGTTAAAAAACGAGAAGCATTAAATGCAAAACTTAGTGAGGCTGGCAAGCCTCCGATGAAATAGAAATTATTTTAGGAGAATAAAGAAGATGGCTAAAGGATTTAACAAAGGCCCAGCAATGGGCGGTGGACAATCAGGCATGATGCAGCAGCTTCAAAAGCTGCAAAAGCAAATGGAAGTTGAGCAAGCCAAACTTGCTGATGAGACAGTCACTGCAACAGCAGGCGGCGGCGCAATCAAAGTCACCATGACAGGTGATCAGAAATGCCGCGAAGTGGTTATTGATCCTGAGTTGTTGAAAGATGCCGATGCTGAAATGCTGCAAGATCTGGTCTTGTCCGCTGTAAATATGGCGCTCGATCAATCACGCGAACTTGCCAACCAGAGGCTTGGTCCGCTCTCGGGCGGGTTGCCCTTTTAAAGTTTTCCAGTGTCATGTGTCAGGTATTAAGTAATCTATCGCCTGAAACCTGATACGTGGAACATGACACCTGACACATGCTTTTACCCGAATCCATCCAATCCCTTATCAATGCCCTCGAACGCCTGCCAGGCATTGGGCCAAAGTCCGCTTCACGGCTGGCGTTTTATTTGTTGCGCGCATCCGAAGATGTTGCGCAGGATTTATCTGTCGCGTTGGCAAACCTAAAGGTCAACACGGCTTTTTGTCAGGAATGCTTCAATATCACTGAAGCAGGCCGTGAACGCTGCGAAATTTGTGAATCTCCCAAGCGTGAAGATTCATTGATCTGCGTTGTGGAAGAAGCCTTGGATGTACTGGCGCTTGAACGTACTGCTGGCTTTCACGGCAAGTATCACGTCTTGCAGGGAGTGATGTCTCCCATTGAAGGCATCGGCCCCGATGATTTGAAGATCAAGCAATTGATTGCGCGTGTCGCTCGTGGCGGAATCAAGGAAGTGATCCTCGCCACTAATCCCAGTATGGAAGGGGATACAACAGCGATCTATTTAAGTCAACAATTGGAGCCGATGGGGGTGAAGGTTACGCGCCTCGCGCGCGGTCTGCCCGTTGGCGGCGACCTTGAATATGCAGATCAAAACACACTGCTCCGCGCTTTATCAGGAAGGCAGGAAATGAATTGAAATCAACTGACAGTCATCTCTCGAAGATGACTGTCAGTTTTTAAGCCATGAACATAACTATTCTTACCTACGGCTCACGCGGCGATGTACAACCTTTTCTTACGCTGGCGCTCGGCTTGCAAAAGAATGGGCATGTCGTCAAACTTGCCGCGCCGCATAAGTTTGACGAATTCGTAACATCACATGGAATAAACTTTGTCCCACTGGCAGGCGATCCCGAAGAGATCAGCAGGCTGATCAATAACGCTGGTACAAACCCGGTGCGGATCGTTGCGTTCATGTGGAATTATATTTTTTCCATCACACCACAAGTCTCACGCGCAGCGTTCCCTGCTTGTGAAGGCGCAGATCTCATTATTCACTCCTTTCTCTTTACAGTTGGTGCTCACTCATGGGCGCGCGAGCATAATATCCCCGATGTTTCTGTGCAAACTTTTCCCATGTTTGCGCCTACTCGCGAATTCCCAAATGTTGCAACTCCAAACATTCCTCCTGGCGCACTCAGCTATTTCTCGCATTGGTTTGCCGCGCAAATATTTTGGCATGGTGGGAATGGCGGATATCGCTCCGCACAACGTGCCAACCCGGACATTTCCTTCCCAAAGAAACTTTACTGGCCCTTTGAGGACCGCCCGCATCACCTTCGGACTCCGCTGCTGTTTGCCTACAGCCCAAACATTTTGCCCCACCCCGGCGACTGGGATGAGCACGTCCATGTGATCGGATATTTCTTTCTCGCTGAAGAAATGTATCAACCACCAGTTGTATTATCTGATTTTCTGGCTGCGGGTAATCCTCCCATTTGCATTTCTTTTGGAAGTATGGTTAATCGCAAGGCAGAACATATTGATCAAATTGTTCGTGAAGCTTTGAAGGAAACAAATGATCGCGGGATCATTCTTTCAGGTTGGGGCAGCATTACAAATCGATCTTCAAAAGATCTACTTTATCTTGAAACTGTTCCGCATGATTGGTTGTTGCCGCATTGTAAGATGGTCATTCATCACGGTGGGGCAGGGACCATATCCGCTGGATTGCGTGCGGGCATTCCAAATGTTGTTGTACCGTTCACTGCGGATCAACCATTTTGGGGAAGTAGAGTCCATACAATTGGTGCTGGCCCAAAACCCAGTCCTGTAAACAAACTTACTGTTGAAAAGTTGACGCAGGCAATTGCAGAAGCGGAGTCAAATGTTATTCGTGAGCGCGCCCAGGTTATTGGTCAACGAATAAGAAGCGAAGATGGAGTCAAAGATGCGGTAAAATTAATCGAAGCATATTCAATTGATTTTAAGACGAGGATTGATTCTATTATCCAAAAAGGGAAATAAATTCCCCCAATATTTTAAGGTTGGAATGTCTTACAACTATTGACAAAGGCAAAGAAATACATATAATTGCCCTTCGCCAGTAGAAACGAAAAAGATTTCGTCACCCCGACAAATCGATTACAACTGAGTAACCGTCTCCCGTCAGAGACTCAAAGCAAAAGTTTTGAAGTCTGACAGCCGATGCAAAAAGAAAAGCATCGGTATTTTAGTCTGTAAAAAGACTTGACGGCGGTTATGCAAGCGAGTAGAATACGGCTCGCTCAAATGGCAAGCACCTTAACAACTGAAAAGTGATAGGAAACAAAATTTTTGTTGAACCAGTAAATCCGTAACTTTTACACTCGCAAGAGTGAAGTTTTTTGCGGAGAGTTTGATCCTGGCTCAGGATGAACGCTGGCGGCGTGCCTAATACATGCAAGTCGAACGAGGTGCTTTTGTAGCAATACGAGAGTATCCTAGTGGCGAACGGGTGAGTAACGCGTTGGTGACCTACCCCAAAGTGTGGGATAACAGTCCGAAAGGATTGCTAATACCGCATGTGGTCTTCGGATTTAGAAACTGATGACTAAAGGAGCAATTCGCTTTGGGAGGGACCTGCGTCCCATCAGCTAGTTGGTGAGGTAATGGCTCACCAAGGCTACG